>JAWRIR010000062.1:0-27288 GCA_040268405.1 Thermoproteota archaeon
CATCCTGCTTCGACGAAGACTATTGTAATTGTTGATTCTTCTTTAATAACGATATAACCGCAAGTATGTTGAGTTAAATCGTTAAGGCTTCATTATCAGCATTATCGCCAAGTCATTAACGTTTGTTCCAGTGGGACCAGTGAAAACAAGGTCTTCCAAACCAGAAAAGAACCTGTACGAATCATTATCTCTCAGTAGCATTTCAGGATTAAGCCCTAACTGTTCTGCCCTGTGTGTAGTCGTGCAGTCAATTATTGCTCCAGCCGCTTCAGTTGGTCCATCCACGCCGTCGGTGCTCAACGCAGCAAAGACAAAACCCTCCAACCCTTTAAGCTGCAAAGCCATTGCTAAGGCAAGTTCTTGATTTCTTCCCCCTACACCTTTGCCTTTCACTGTAACCGTGGTTTCTCCCCCAGCGATGAGAAAAACGGGTTTTGAGGCGGCTGCTTGTTCCCGTATTTTCCTTGCAAGAGTCATTGCGACTTGGCGTGCTTCGCCTTCAAGCGGGTCAGGTAACAAGCAAGCTTCAACTCCTTGCCTTTCAAAATACTGCTTTACGGCAGTGCAGGCTGACTGGTTATTGCCGACAATGACATTATGCACTTTCTCAAACACTGTGTCGCTGGGTTTTGGAGTTTCAGTTAACTCGCCTTTAACACCTTTTAAGAATGCCTCTTTTACTGCCGCTGGTGCAGTTTCCCAAATGCCGTATTTCCTCAAAATGTCCTCTGCATCTTGAAAGGTCGAACTATCAGGTGCCGTTGGTCCAGACGCAATATCGCTCAGCCCATCGCATACAACATCCGAAATTATCAAGCTCAAAACCGTGGCTGGATAAGCTTCTTTAGCCAAGTTTCCGCCTTTAAAGGCTGATAGATGCTTTCTGACTGTATTAACTTCAGCTATGGCTGCGCCACTTTTCAGCAGCATTTTTGTAAGTTCCTGTTTATCCCCAAGTGTTACGCTTTCTCTTGGCAGTGGTATAAGGCTTGAACCTCCCCCTGAAATCAGGCAAATCAAAAGGTCATCTTGCCCTGCTTGCTTGGCGATTTGAAGCATTTGCTTTGCACCTAAAACCCCTGCCTCATCGGGTACTGGGTGACTTGCCTCGTTAAGCACGATTTTTTCTGTTTTAGTTTTGCTGCCTTTGGGAACGTTAACTACTCCGTTGGTTATCCATTTGCCCAAAATCTGCTCTAAGGCTGCCGCCATTTCTCCGCTGGCTTTCCCTCCGCCTACTACGTAGATATGGCTGAATTTTTGTAAATCAAAAAATAGATTGCCTACTTTGAGGATTGAATCGTGTAGGGTAAGGTTGGATTGGATGAGTTTTTGTGGTTGAACAGCGTTTAGGGCGGCTTCATAACTGTCAAGAACCAGCATTCGCGCTTTTTTTAACGCTTGAGTTTGGGCTTTGCCAACAAGGGTTGCCTTGTTTTCTACTTTTACAATCATGACGTCACTTTTGAGCTGTGTTCTAAGACAGGGGATGCTTAGACTTGTCTTTTTAGGGTTTAGCTCTATTTTTTGTTTGTCTTTTTCTTCTATAGTACAGTTCGATTAAGACCAGTATTGAAATTCCCACTGCTATCATTAACAAGATGTAAGGCGTTAATAGCACGTTTGCAAGAACTTCTAATGCTCTAATGGTGGGGTTGTCGGTGATTGTTTGAGGCGCTGGTTGAGTGGTTGGAATATACTCGTAAGTAATAGTGTCTGGCAAAGTAAGCTCCTGTTTGGCTGAGGGAACCTTCAGGTCTGGATTAATTATCCATTGAAAAGCGTTTGCAACGCCATACATGTCAAGCGTGGAAATCTCGTATTGAGCTGCGTAAATATCAAACATTGGAAACATTAAGTCGTTGCTTGCATTACAGTGTCCAATTCCTAAAACGTGTCCAAACTCGTGAGCAGCCACACTTTGAATATCCTTTTGGGTTAACGTGACGTACTGGGATGTCGTGGCAAGGGTGACTACGCATTTTTGGATTGTTCCGTTACCATACGGTACAGTGGTTGTTGCGCCGATGGCGTCTCGGCTAGCTACTGATACGGCATCTGAAAAGTTGACGTAAACATCAAAAGCCGGTTTAGTCTCATTGGACACTTGAACCTGCATGTTTACTGCTGAAAGATAATTAAAACCTGAATAGTTTGCTGAGAAATACGTGATTGCATGATTCCAGTCTTCTATGGCTCTAATGGTTGAATTAACCAAGCCTGAAGACCATTCACTTTGGTTCTCGGCAACTATTAGGACGTTAAGGGTGGTTTTGTTCCAAAGGTAGCCGCCGACCTCAATAATTGACGTGCCCTGCGGTTGCGCTTGGACTTGAAAAACCGAAAATGATAGAGCAAGCAGTCCTATCATTAAAAACCCATAAAAATTCATAGAAAAAAATAGTGCTTTTTCTATTTTAAAGTTAATGGGAAGAAAAAGCTTTATTGACATTCAAAAGCAAAGATTAAATTGCATATTTTAGCGGTAAACAAACATGAAAATTGGTTATCCATGCATCAACATTACCGTTGGCTGTACGAGTGGTCATACTTTTCGGCTTAAATCTTACAGTGAAGACCGCCTGAAAGAAACTGTTAAAACCAATCTTCAATGCCTCAAGCGTACACTGCAATATAATAAAGAGCATAGTCTGCTGTTTTTCAGGGTGTGTTCTGGGCTTGTACCGTTTGCTTCGCATCCAGTTAACATTTTTAATTGGCAACAGAACTTCAAAAACGACTTCGAAGCCATAGGCGAATACATTAAACAAAATGGTTTTCGAATTTCTGTTCACCCCGACCAATTCACGTTAATCAATTCTTTGGATGAAGAAATTTTTGAAAGAAGCACAAAAGAATTGCAGTATCACGCTCAAATCCTTGATTTGATGGGTTTAGATGAGTCTGCAAAGATTCAGATTCACGTCGGCGGCGCCTACGGAAACAAACCTCGAAGTATCCAAACATTTATTGAAAGATACAGACTGCTTGGTGAAGACATAACTCGACGTTTAGTCATCGAAAATGATGAGCGCCTCTTCGAAGTGGACGATTGTCTTGAAATCTCCTCGCAGACTGGGATTCCAGTGTTGTTTGACGTATTTCATCACAAAGTCAACCACAGGTCTGAAGATGGAAAATTTGATTTCGCATTAATCAGCCGAACATGGAAGGGTAAGGATGGACTTCCAATGGTGGATTATAGCTCCCAAAAACCCGAGGGCAAGCTTGGGCAGCACACGCAAAGCATTGACATTGTAGATTTTGAAGCCTTTCTGAAAAGCACTTTGCCTTTTGATTTTGATGTAATGCTTGAAATTAAAGATAAAGAAGAAAGTGCCATTAAGGCCTTAAAAGCGGCTTTGAATGACCCTCGATTAGTCTTGTAGACTTAATTGTTTGCTCTTTTAGCGAAATCCATTCAGCCATTGTATCCAGTGACAGTTTTATGTTTCCTATTTGGCAATGATTCTGTGCCTGCTCTTCCCGAGTGAATATGCGTTCAGTAACCGATTTCGCGTTTGTCAGTGCCTGCACCTGAAGCTTATGCATCTTTAAAGGAATGAAATGATCTTCAGCGCCCGTAAGAATTAGCACGTCTTGTTTTACTTGTTCGGATTTGAGGTTCTCTGCATTGAAATCAAGTAGGACTTTGCTGGCTTCATAGGGGTTGTCCTTTTTTGTGATGTACATGAGGTTGATTGCGCCCCAGTTTTCTTGTGGCATCTTTTTCATTTTCAATTCCGCCAAGTAATTCATTAGGCGCGGGTAATTGAAGAGCCAGCGGGCAAAACCTGCCACGATTTTTGGTGGTATCTTCATGTAATCATACGCGATGCTGGACGCTATTAGCCGTTTTATTCTGGGCTCAAAAGCTGCAGCTCTAAAGCAAAGCCATCCACCCATTGATATGCCCAGCCAAGTCACGTCTTCAAGTTTGAAAAAGTCAAGAACTGCTTTGGCAGGTTTTTCCCATTGATAAATCAGCGGTAACCCGAACTCCTTCAAGGCAGCTCCCTGACCGGGACCCTCAAACATGATAACCTCAAAGCCTAAAGATGCAAAATAGCAAGCCATTGAATAAAACTCTTCAATGTAAGAGTCAAAACCGCCGTGAATCACTATTGTCCCCTTTTTCAGCGGGCTCCTTGGTGGCACACGGAGCGCAGGCAAAAACGTGCCCTCATAGGGTACAGAGAAACGTTCGAGTTTTTCATTTTTGAAAACAACGTTGTAGAAGAGTTCTTTAAATTTCGCGTATAGTTGCTCTTTGTCTGGGTCAGACGGTGGGGTGAAGAATTCGGCGGCACGAAACATGAACGCTGCATTCATCATTCGGTTTTCTTCAACAGCCTTCTCGGCTTGCCGCACCATTTCAGGCTTCCAATCCTTCAGGTCACTTATTCTGCCTGCGGCTTGCTGCATATCCTCTAAACTACAATAACCAAAAGAGTGCCACCTGTTAAGTTGAAAATCGATAATCTTTGTCTTGTGCATTTGGTGGTATCCTACTGGAAAAACAAAATCTGCCATTTTTAAGGCACCTTCCTTTCAAGACCGTTCTTTAAAAAGTCTATAAGGTGGTTGATGTTTTCCTTGTAATCCTCGGTTTTGTGCATCTGGGTTAGTTCTGCGGAATATGTTAAAAAGAAGCCTATCATGTTGTGGACAAATTCTGGGGGTAAATCCTCTCTGAACTCTCCTCTCTTGTATGCTGCTTCGATTAGGGGTTTGAAGGCGTCATTGTTCATGAAGTTGTATTTTTTTAGGGCTTTTTGGTAGATCGGGTTGCCTTTTTCTTTTATGAATCCTTCAGAAAACTCGCCTATCTCTGGATACTGGGTGGCAAACTCGATGGCTATGTCCATTTGGTTTTTCAGGATTGTGAAGATGTCTTTTTCTAAAACTTCGGGTTTGACTTTCTCTGCGAGGAAGGCTTTTTTCTTGTTGATTAGGACTTCGATTAAGCCAAAGTACAGGTCTTCTTTGTTTTTGAAGTGGTAGTAGAATGCTCCTTTGCTCATTTTTGCTGTTTTTAGGATTTTGCTTAGCGAGGCTTTGCTGTATCCTTTGTTGTTGAATTCTTTTAATGCAGCCTCTAATAGTTCCTGTTTGTGCTCGAAGGGTTTTTCAAACAAGTCCATGTTTGCGTCGCCATTTCATTTTATAGACTGTGCGGTCTAGACTGACCAGTCTAGAGGAAAACGGCAATTTATACCTATCGCCAACAACTCAAATGCGCCAAAACAAAACCACCCATCCTTGTTCACGGCAAACCATAATAAACCTTCAACCTCAACATAGAATTGACCCTTTTGATTTCCCAAAAAAGAATAAAAAACCTAAACAACAAAGACACCAAAAACAGGCAATACGTTCTTTACTGGATGCAGTCCTCCCAGCGAGCCAAAAACAACCTCGCCTTAGACTACGCCACCCTGCAAGCCAACAAGCTAAACCGCCCCCTGCTTGTATTCTTTGGGGTTGACCACGATTTTCCTGAAGCCAACCAACGTCATTTCTACTTTATGTTTCAAGGGCTAAAAGAAACCGTACATTCCCTGGAAGAAATTGGCGTTAAAACCGTAATTCTAGACAAATCGCCCGAATTAGGTGCAACCGAATTAGCTAAAGACGCCTGCATGGTTGTGGTTGATACGGGTTATCTTAGGACTGTTAAAGGGTGGTACCGGTTTGTGGCTGAGCATGTTGATTGTGCTTTGATGCAGGTTGAAGACAACGTTGTTGTACCAGTGGAAGAAGTCAGCGGTAAAGAGGAATACTCCGCAGCAACCATCCGTCCAAAAATACGCAAAAAACAGCAGGCTTTTTTGACCGAGAACAAACCGCTAACTCCCAAGTCGTCTTCAACCGATTTAGCCTTTGGTTCGCTCGATTTGGCAAACATTGACAAAACAATTTCCGATTTAAAGATTGATACATCAGTAAATCCCTCCAAGCATTACATGGGCGGTACCCTGCAAGCAGAAAAAGACCTTGAAGACTTCCTCGAAAACAAGCTCGAAAAATATGCCGAACTAAAAAATGACCCCTCAGCTGATTACGTATCAAGCCTTAGCCCGTATCTGCATTTCGGGCAAATTTCCCCAATACACGTAGCATTGAAAACACTGGAATCAAAAGCCCCAGAAGCAGTCAAAGCGGCCTTTCTGGATGAACTAATCGTTCGAAGAGAATTAGCCATAAACTACGTTAACTACAACCCAAACTATGACTCATACAATGGGTTGCCACACTGGTGTAGGCGTAGCTTGGAGCTTCACAAAAACGACTCTCGAGAAGTCATTTACGATTTAGAAACCTTGGAAAACGCCAAAACAGGAGACCCATACTGGAATGCTGCCCAACAAGAAATGCTCATAACCGGCAAAATGCATGGTTACATGAGAATGTACTGGGGCAAACGGTTACTTGAATGGACCAAAACCCCCCAAGAAGCATACAAAACCGCATTATACCTTAACAACAAGTACGAGATTGACGGCAGAGACCCAAACGGCTACGCAGGTGTGGCTTGGTGCTTTGGAAAACACGACCGTCCATGGATAAATCGCCCAGTTTACGGCAACGTACGGTACATGAACTCAAAAGGTCTGGAAAGAAAATTCGACATGCAAGCTTACATAGAAAAAGTGAATCAGCTGTAGCTGTCTGTAACTGCCTTTTTGTTTAAAATTTAAATTGCAAAAGCAAAACATTAACTCAGGAAAACAAGCGTTGGGTTGATTCGTATGACGAAATCCATTATTATCATTGGCGCAGGCTTGGCCGGTTTGTCAACAGGCTGCTACGGGCAAATGAACGGTTACAAAACCAAAATTTTCGATATGTCAAATAAGCCGGGTGGCGTCTGCGTTTCTTGGCAAAGAAAAGGCTACACCTTTGACTATGATATTCACAATCTGTTTGGCATGATTTCAAGAGTTGCTGACAATAAGGTTTGGCGAGAACTTGGAGCGCTTCATGGGCTTAAAACTTACAATTTTAAAGAGTTTGTTCAAGTTGAAGACACCGACGGCAAAGCTTTCACTGTTTATACTGATTTGGATGAACTTGAAAGGCACATGATTGAACTCTCGCCCAACGACAAGAAACGTGTTAGCGAGTTTGTGAAGGTTTGTCGAAAATTTGGTGGCTATGACATTTTTGCTGCAATGTCCGGCGGGATTGGAACCATGATTAAACTGTTGCCAATAGTGAGTTCCATTAACAAGTACAGCAAAATAACCTTAGAAGACTACGCGAAAGGCTTTAGCGATCCATTTCTTCAAAAAGCCTTCCCAACAATAGAATATGACATTTCAGGCGTGCCTACCTTGATACCCATGATTTTCTTGTCAGGATTCAACAAGGGTGACGGCGGCTGGCCAATCGGCGGCTCTTTAGCGCTGTCAAAAAACATTGAAAAACGCTATTTAGACTTAGGCGGCGAAGTCGCGTACCACTCTAAAGTTGTAAAAATACTAGTTGAAAATGACAATGCAGTTGGCGTTGAATTGGCAGATGGTTCCAAACATTTTGCCGACGTCATTGTATCCGCTGCCGATGGTTACTCAACAATATTTAACATGCTAGAAGGCCGATATGTCAACGAAGTAATCAGCACCTATTACAAGACTCATCCTGAGACGATTTCTTTCGGTTTTGAAGTCTGGTACGGCGTCAACCGCACTTTTGAGAGTGAACCGCATTCGCTGGTACTCTTCCAAGACGAACCCGTGACGTTTGAAGGCAGAAGCTACAACAGGCTTGACGTGGAAATCTTCAATTTTGACTCTTCCCTTGCACCGCCTGGAAAAACCGTTGTAAAAGTAGTCTTTGATTCAAATTATGATTACTGGAAAAAACTCTCAGAAGACAAAAACCTCTACGTTGAAGAGAAAAGAAAAATTGCAGACGCCATCGCAGAAAGGTTAGACAAGCGGTTTCCAGGATTCAAAAGCCAAATCGAGGCAGTTGACGTTGCTACGCCTGTTTCTGTGGAGCATTGGGTGGCTGCTTACCGCGGTTACTGCGTACCCTATCCAGCACCTGCAGCTCTCGCAAAAGAAGTTTCCAAGAATGGTGTCAGCAAAACCCTTCCTGGACTGCAGGGGTTCCATATGGTTGGGCAATGGGCAGGGGCTTTTTACTCGACAAACCAAGTCTCAATGATGGGGCGTCAACTAATCAAGCAACTCTGCAAAGAGGACAACAAAAAATTCGTAACAACAACTGCAGAATGATTCAAGTTTATTCTGAGGGCTGTTTTTCTTTCCCAACAATGCTTACCAAGCGTGAAATCAAAATGGCAATAAACAAAGTCCCAATAATCGGTTCTAACATTACAAGCGACTGCGCCTGCAACGTATTAGGAGTCATAAGTCCACCTATCGTAGTTAACGCATAATAACTGTAATAGATAAAATTAGAAAAATCGTGCGAAGGCGGCGTTGATAAACTGGAAAAGGAGCCAGGATTGTATAATTCAACCAAACGATAAATTGAAGCAAAAACTAATCCAATTAAAAGATAGGTTGCTACGCCGCCCCAAATGAAATCCGCTTCAATTGTCTTCTTGCGTTGAGTCATAATTATGTTGATAAAGATTAATGCTCCAATAAGGGAGAACGCGATTGTTGTGAAAAACCTGGCAAGTTCTTCACTGCGCAGACTTCCTTGCAACGTAAAGAACCAGACAAAAAACAGGGTAACTAAAGCTGTTATTAGAGCTACTGGTCCGGTTTTTTTCTCTTGTTTTACAGAAAATCCTGCAATAATCAGCACTGCCGAGACAATAATTGAAAGAAAAATATCTCCAAAATAACCTTGACTGTACGGGATAAAAAGCAAGTAAAGTAGTATGGAAAGTACCAAGAGAAAATATTTTGAACGATAAAACCGTTCCTTCAAACCGGCTAATATCAATATCACCTAAAAAAGAAAACGACTCTACAATAAATTCCTATAAGCGATGAGCCATTTAAGCATTAATGCTTGGCTTGTTCTATGATTTAGGTAAAAAGTTTGAATGGTTCTGTTTGGTACAGAGGGTTGAATCTTTAGTATTTTTTCCTAATATTTTTTAAAAAAATTTAAAAGTAAACCTGTTTGATACTATAAAATTTATAGATGTGTGCTATGGTTTCAACAGCTAAAAAACTAATTATTTTGGGAATATGGGTTCTTATTTTTGCTTCTTGTTGGTATTTAATTAGGCCTCAAACTACAACAGATATTCCACATCTAATGTATAGCGAAGACGAAGTATCATCTGATAGTTTTTTTAACGTCACACAAGGCTCAACTTGGCAAAAAAGCCTTACCATATATTTGTCCTCTGAAAAAGAAGTTTCAATTCCAATTGAAAACCTCACCCGGCTATATTATAACAAAACTTCCAACTTTTTAGAAAATCAAGAAAACATCTTAACCTATACTTTTTGCCCTAACCCGCTAATTGTTTCACATGGACACAATACAACTGTTCTAACAGTGACAATGGCGGAAGACGCGCCAATAGGTAGATATGACTTGATATGGGGACTTGGAAATAGTAACATAACCAATATTGGCGGTTACGGTTTGATTGTAAGAGTGAACCCCAAGTAGGCGAATCCAATAGTCAAACAATTTTCCTGTTGGCTAAACCGTGGTTTTCTCCAATTTACCTCTTTGTGTGCATGTTTTGGCGGTAGGTTTTTCATATCCTGTCGATGTTAGGCTATACGCCTGCCAATACCTTTTTTCAGGGAGGCGACTAAGCAGCGTTCTAACTGGTTCAAGATATGGTAAATTGGCGCTTTATGCCTTTCTAACTTCTTTGGTGATTTCTTGGCAGCGTGTCCACAGTTTTTCCTGCATTTCAACATCATAAGCGGACTTGTTGCATTGAACTTCATTCAGTTTTTCATCAAAATAAAATCCTGCGCGTTTTTCTTCAGTAGACAGTGCAGTGTATGCTTCTGCCATAGCGTCTGGAGACATAGAAAACTGGCTTTTTATCTTGTACAACCCTTTGAGTACCGGTGAAATGTTGGAGTACCTGTTTATGTCAACTTTTACGTTGGTCACCCGCACCGCATGCACCGACACCGAGGTACCTTCCAGTTGTCGGCGCAGATAAAGCGAATTCATCAGCAGCGCAAGCTTGGTTTGATAATATGTTTTGGATGGACTGTAATTTTCAGGAGACACCAGTTTTTCCGTGTCCAACTTGATGTTAGGGTACAACGTTAGCCCTTTGGACGAAATATTGATGACCCGCGCGTCAGCCTGCGACTGCATTGCGGGCAAAAGCAGGTTTGTAAGCAGAAAAGGCGCAACAGTGTTGGTTGCGAACTGCACTTCATAGCCTTCACTGGAAAAAGCTGGTTCTTTGCGGCTCAAATCAAAATCGGCGGCATTGTTGATTAAAACATCCAACGTGCCCCAATCATGCATAACCTGCTGAGAAAGCGTGTGGACGTCACGTATCAAGGACAAATCTGCCTGATACAGTTTTATTTCTTGGTTTTGCGTTTCCTTGGCAAACTCTTCTTTTGTGGCAAGCCCTTTTTCAAGGCTACGGCACACAAGAAGCACCCTGTAACCTTTTTGGGCGATCTGTTTAGCCGCAGACTTACCGATACCTGAATTTGCCCCTGTTATCAAACATGTTTTCAAATAGTGCCACCGATGTTTTTTCTTTGACTTTGTTTCTTGAATTTTTGTTGCAATTGGGTTGTTATTTTATTGTTGCTAAACCAACCACGTTATTACTCATCCAATCGCTAATTGGCTATTTAATTTCTCTGTGAATTCACTTGCAAGTCATTATCCGCGACCATTGTTTGCATTTTGATTGAACGCGAAAAAAGAGAAAGCAATAAACTTATACTTCAAGCCAGAGCAATAGAAGCTGAAGTAAGTGAATAAAATGGACAGAAAATTAAAAATCGTACCCGAACCAGCACAGGGAACCAAAACCGTTTACGCCTCTAAAACCTTGCCAGTAATAAAAAGCAAAGGCGGCAAAGTCACCTATCTATGTGGCAATTGTGGCGCAAAAATAGGCGAAACCATCATCGAAGGAAAATTCAAGAACGTCGTATTAAAGTGTCCAACCTGCAACAGCTTCAACGAAGTCTAGTTTAGGCGACGTTTCTGCCTTAAGCACTGTATGGAAGGTAGAGTTTTCTACTTTTTCATCTTTGTAATACATTTTTCAGTCTTAACTGGGCTTAATTATTTTTTTTATCCTTTAGTAATCTAACATGTAGACAAAAAAGCTCAATCAGAGGCTATAGCTATTTTTGCATGGATTGGTGCAATAAAATTTTGGATCTAAAAAAAAGACGTTTGGGCAGATTCGTTAGTTTCTGTTATGGGAAGCCGCTGCCGTCTGATATTCCGTCGCCTGCATTAGGTGCTGGTCCGGGGCTATCAGGTGTGTCAGGTTGGATGAACTGGTTGCCGCTTGGGACTCCATCGCCAGAATTTGGTGCTGGACCCGGGGTTACTGCTGCTTTGACTACTGCACTCACAGAAAGAACAGCTAAAGCTAAAATTGCCACAATTGCAAGAGTGTTAATCAATTTTTTCATCGATACATCATCCTTAAGCAATATTATCCATACAGTAATATTAGGTACACTTGAAACAAGCGTTTCAAAACCTAAAACACGTTTTATTTTGATGCAGCGGGATTTGAACCTCCAACGAGTTAGCAAAATCGTCAATTTCCGTTAATTTTACGCAACTAATTTTTTTTAGTTTTGAGATATTTTTAGGCGCAAATAATTCAAGACGACCCTTAATTTTGATTGATTAAAACTTAAATACTCATATCAATCAATGGCTTGATAAGTGCTCCAGTGCAATTTGTTTCATGGCTGGAATGAAAAATGCCAGATACATTAAGTGTTAGGGAAGCAACGATAAAGAAAAGCATTATCACTGTAAGCCATCTCTGCAAACGATATGGTGCAGTAGCCGCGGTTGATGATGTTACCTTTTCTATTAATGAAGGTGAGATTTTTGGGATAATTGGTCCCAACGGAGCAGGCAAAACCACTATGGTCGAATGCATATCAGGTCTCCGCGTTCCAGACTCCGGCTCAGTTACAATTTACGATTTAAGTCCCAAAGATGATCGGGACAAAATAAGAAAATTCGTCGGCGTCCAACTTCAAGAAAGCTCGTTACCTCCACGCATTAAGGTTTCGGAGGCAGTGAATCTATTTGCCTCATTTTACTCAAATCCTCTTGATTCCCAGCAACTGCTGGAGACGCTTGGGCTGACCAAAAAACGAAACGTTGCATTCAAAAAATTGTCAGGTGGCCAAAAGCAGCGGTTATCAATTGCACTTGCCCTTATTGGAAACCCGAAGATAGCCATTTTGGATGAATTAACTACTGGTCTTGATCCTGATGCACGACGTGAAACTTGGGAGCTTATCGAGCGTATCAGGGACCGCGGTGTAACCGTGATACTTGTGACCCATTATATGGATGAGGCTGAAAGGCTCTGCGACCGAGTAGCGTTGATTAATCACGGAAAACTTGTTGCGATAGACACGCCTGCAGCTCTTGCAGCCAATCAAGGAGGCGACATACATATGCAGTTTGCACCCTCTCGCCCAGTTGACGATAAAATTTTAACTGTTCTGCCTGGCATCACAGGTGTCCACCATAGAGGAACAAGGGTTGTGGTTGACGGTTCAGGCGGCATTACAACCCACGTGCTTTATGCGCTCCTTAAAGCAGACATAACTGTCAAGGACATTCAAGTTGAAAGTGGCAATCTTGAGGATGCCTTCGTGAAACTAACACAACCGAACGGTAAAACCCTAAAAACTCAGGAGGGGCAGAGATGAGTATAAAGGATGCCACACCAAAAAAAGGTTCTTTACCGTTCTGGGAACTCTTCAAAGTTCAAGGGAAACTTGCCCTCAGAGAGCCAGCAAGCATCATATTTGGGATCGCACTACCGCTAATCCTGCTGCTAATATTTGGCAACATACCAACATTTAACGAGCCCGTTGAAGGAAACTCGTTTACAATTTTTGAACTGTACATTCCAATTCTGATGATTACTGTACTTATATTCATAGGATTGCTTGGGTTACCTGGTCCCCTTTTGCGTGACCGTGAAATCGGTTGGCTTAGAAGAATCTCCACAACACCAATATCGCCAGCTAAGCTGTTGGCTGCACAGGTAGCAATCAATCTTATTCTTGTCGCAATAGGTTTTACAATACTCATAGCTGGGAGCACTTTGATTTTTGGCTTAGAGTTAGCGTTTGATATTGCAGGATTTATCATCTCCTTAGTGCTGGCGACGTTTACAATGTTTTCTTTGGGGCTGCTTATTACTTCGGTTGCGCCCTCGCAGAGTGCTGGAAACGGTATAACCATGGGTATTCTTTATCCATTGTTGTTCTTCGCAGGAGTCTATGTTCCAATTGAAGTCCTTCCAAGCGGTCTGCAGACAGCAGCCCTTTTCACTCCTGTCGGTGCAGCAGTAAAGGCACTTAATAGCTCCATGACCGGGTCCTTTCCATCTTTTGTACCGTTGATTGTGATGGTTGTTTACGCGGTTGTCTTCAGTTTTGTTGCCATTCGCTATTTCCGTTGGGAGTAAAATGCATTAGAAACTGGTAGTGCCAGTTGGAAAGTGTGATTTTCTGAAAGGGTTATTGTGGTCATTTAATTAAACTTTGCAAGATGATATGTGCTGCTTTTTTATCTAATGGCTCGTTCCCGTTTCCGCATTTAGGCGAGTATATGCATGATGGACAACCTTCTTTGCATTCGCAGGTTTCAATCAACTTTAACGTTTTTTCTAGCAGCGGTTTTATGTTTGAATAAAGGTTTTCTGAAATCCCAATTCCCCCCTCAAAACCATCATAAATAAAAATTGTTGGTTTTCCCGTGTCCACATGGTCTGCTGTTGACATTCCACCTATATCCCAACGGTCACACATCGCAAACATTGGCGCCATCGCAATAATGGCATGTTCAAGAGCATGCAATCCACCCGCGAAATCCAAGCCTTTATCCTCAACTTCTTCTCTGACCTGTTCAGGAACAATAAACCACAATCCAACCGTTGAGAAAGACGAAGAGGGCAAATCAAGCGTATGTTTTTTGATGATTACATCGTTGGATTTTACTACATATGAATGATAATTTTCAGTGATTGTTAATTCGCCCAAAAAAGTTTTGAGGCCTTTCTGCGTTTGCTCCAACGTTTTTTTGACGGCTACTTCAACGGTTTTTTGGGTTTCAGTATAATAGTTGGTGCTCTCTTGGCGAACTGTTGCAGTGCAATTGTTGACGTCTAGTTCTAATGAGCGGTAGGTTTCGCCTTGATGCAGAAGAATTGCTCCTTCATGGGTTTCTTCGTAAGCTTTGTTTAAGGGCAATGTTTCAAGAACCTGCCCATTGCAAAGTACATTCACTGTTTTTCCGCTGATACTTTCAAGATTCACAACTCTGGTTGCCCTTTCCTGCCCCGTGTAAATCCAACCTGCCGCAGTTTTTTTCAGAAGGTTTTTTTGCGCCAATGCTTGGACGCTTTCTTTGAAGAGTTCAGGGAAAAACTTTTGGTCATTGTCGTTAAGGGGCAACTCGTCAGCAGCACACATAAGGTGGCCTGACGTAATTTGCCGATTATGCAAGTCAATTATTGCTTGTTCATGTGGTCTATCAAAGAATTCTTGTGGATGCTTCATGAAATATTGGTCAAGAGGATTTTGGAAAGCAACCAGAGTTACGGTTGACTCGTTTTTGTTTCTACCTGCACGTCCCGCTTGCTGCCATGTAGATATGACTGTCCCCGGGTAACCCGAAATTATCACTGAATCCAAAGAACCTATATCGATGCCCAGTTCCAACGCGTTTGTTGAAACCAACCCGATTAAATCCTTGTTTTTTAGACGATTCTCAATGTCGCGTCGTTCTTGAGGAAGGTAGCCTGCTCTGTAGGCAGTTACTGAACCGTAAAGCTTAGGATTTCTTCGTTTCAGGTCATCTTTGGTCCATCTCGTTATAAGCTCAGCCATTTGCCGCGAGGTTGTAAAGCAGAGGGTCTGCAAGTTTTTCATGACGCTAACGGTTAGAAGGTCTTTGGTTTCTTGATGCGTTGACCGACGAATTGTTTTTGCTGGATTAATGAAAGGTGGATTCCAAAATATGAACGATTTTTTACCTCTTGGGGAGCCATCGTTTGAAACTATTTCAAAATCTTTGCCGGTTAGCTTCTTTGCGTGCTCCTGTGGATTAGCTATGGTTGCTGAAGAGAGTATGATTTGAGGGTCTGCACGGTAAAAATTGCAGATTCTTAACAGTCTCCGCAGAAGCATGGCGACGTTTGAGCCAAACACGCCCCGGTAAACATGCGCTTCATCAAGAACAATGTACCTTAAGTTTTGAAAAAAACCTCGCCAAAGCTTATGCCAAGGAAGATACAGATGCAAACCATAAGGATTAGTCAAAATTATTCTGGAATTTTCCCGAATAAATGCACGCTGCTCTTTTGGCGTGTCCCCATCGTAAACGTTAGAATCAGCTTTAATGCCAGTGCCTTCCTCAATTTCCTGCAAAACCTTGAGCTGATCATTTGTTAGCGCTTTTGAGGGATAAATGTAGAGCGCCGTTGCTTTTTTATCGCTTGCGAGGGCATCAAAAACGGGAATATTAAATGCTAAAGTTTTTCCTGAAGCCGTATGGGTAGTGATAATCACGTTTTTGCCTTGGCGTGCTTTGTTTATGGCTTCCGCCTGATGTGAATAGAACTTGATTTTTTTATTTTGCAAATAGGCGCTTATGTTTTCGGGAAGGGGCTTTTCCAGTTCTCCAAAACATGCTTCTTGTGCAGGAATTTCTTGAGTGTGCACAATAGGGCTTTGTTGGGATTGAACCTTTTGAGGGATGATTTCTTTCTTTGCCGTGTTTATCGGTTTAGACTGTGACGGCTTATTGATTTGGGGCGGTCTGAAATTTTTTGGTTTGCTGCCTGGTGTTAGAAAGCTGCCGCATTCTTTACAGAATAAGCTCTGGGCGTATTCCTGATGAGTGTGGGTTTTGCCACATTTTTTGCAGTAGTAAGAAGGCGGCAACTTTTTCCAGCTACAACTACTTATGTTATTATAAAAGCGCTATTGCAGAAATCTGCTTTTTACACATTCAAGTACTGGAAAAGGGATAATGCTCAACGATTTACCTGTTTGTTTATTTTTGGTGCAGGGGGTGGGATTCGAACCCACGAACGCCTACGCGATAGGGTCCTAAGCCCTACTCCGTTGACCTGGCTTGGAGACCCCTGCAGTTTTAGGTTGTAGTTGAGTTTAATTGTGTACTAACTAATTAATATGAAGTTTTTGCCTACAAAAAACCAGCCATCAAACTGCCTCTGAAAAAACGCCTATTTGGATCCTAATAGGATATCTATGCAGTAACCTATAGGGGGGTAGGTGCTATTGGCGAAAAAACAAGTCAAAAACATGTTAAAACACGGTTTTCCCGCTTCTTATTGCCTTTTTAGCTTGCTCGAAACCGTAGTTGTGACCGTAAGCATTTTATTGACAAGACGCATTGTTTCACGAAGAACAACACATGTGTGCCTTCGTAGCCTAGCCCGGTGGGGCGTTACCTTGGTAAGGTAATGGTCGCGGGTCCAAATCCCGCCGAAGGCTCCATTTTCCGCAATTTTGCCACAGGATTTGGCTGATTTACTTCCGAAAATTTACTTCCATTTACTTCCAATTTATGATAAAGATACGCGCGTTTTCCGTCTTTAAAACCGATATAATGTTGTATTCTACTACTATTTCCTCTCTCTTGAAGAACTCCTTGGACACCACAAACTGGACAAACTACTTTCATGCATTATACCTTCGGTTTCTTTTTTGGGTGGTATTCTGGAACCTTATCCTTAGAGAACAAAAGCACTGATGCACCATTATTCAATTCTCCGACCTCTATCTTAATTGGAAGTTTATTTTTAATGGCAAGCTTTCTTAAAGTAGCGCGAACACCAGACAACTTCTTTGTTTCACCATTATACTTAACAACTCGGCGTTCTTCCTTGCTATCATTAAAATCTTTCAATGCCATTTCATAAAGAGAACCGTTTGATGCTCGTCCACGAGACTTAATCTTTACATCTTCAGCGTTAACATTTAATTTTTCAAACAAAGGCTTCTGTTCATCCGTAGCCATTCATCTTTAACCTTCCAACACTTCTATCCTACATTTTCATACCAAACAAATTTAAAGATTGCCAAACAAACTTAACAACGTAAATAGCTGCAATATCATCAAATAGTGATTGGAAATATGGTTAAATGCGCAAAATGTAATGAGGAAATTGATTTTCCATTTAGATGTAATTATTGTGGAGACTTATTTTGCGCTAAACATAGACTGCCTGAAAAGCACAATTGTATTAATTTGCCACAACAAGCACCTTATTACCTCCGCGAAACTAACTCGGTTTCATTTGGCAAAAATCGGTTTAACTATAATGCTGCTGGCATTAAAGATAAGAAATCAAAAAAGAAGCTTGTGGCAGTACTTGCAACGTTGTTGCTGATTGGGGTATTTTTTGTATTTGTTCTTGATAATCAAGCTTTCTTAACTTCTCAAACACCAATAACATCCCCAACAAGTAACCCTTCATCAACAAATGTTGTTTCTCCACCCCAGAGTTCAGGTATTTTACCAGATACTCACCAAGATTTTGTAAATTATGCGCTTTCATTAATCAATTCTGATAGGCAATCAAAGGGTTTGCATAACGTTTCTTTGAGCAATATTAACTCTGCTCAGTTACATGCAGACGAAATGCTCAAGAATGGCTATTTTAGTCATTGGAACATGAATGGGTACAAGCCATACATGCGATACACATTAGCTGGCGGGGATGGTTCAGTCTCTGAAAATATTGCATGGCAAAGCGTGACTGGTAATCTTTTCGGTATTGATATTAAGTCAGCTCTCAACGACTTAGAATATAGCCTGATGTATGATGATGCCGCTTGGAATTGGGGTCATAGAGACAATATACTTGAGCCTCTTCATAACAAGGTTAGCATAGGAATAGCATACGACAATCACAATGTGTACCTTGTACAAGATTTTGAAGATGACTATATCTCATGGTCAAAGCTAACTGTTTCAGGCAATAGAATTGAAATGCAAGGTACACTTTCTCAATCAGAATCAATTTCTCAGATTGGTATATTCTACGATAATGTCTCACCGTTAACAGTTCAACAATTATCTAATTCCCCATATGATGGAAGTTATGATTCTGGTATTCATGTTGGCACTGTTTTACCTTCTGGATGGGAAGTAACTGAGGGCATAACTGTTACTGCTTCTACTTGGATGCAAACAAGTAATAATTTCAATATAGCTTTCGACTTTTCCACAGCTTATATGACTCATGGAAAAGGCGTTTATACCCTTTTGCTTTGGACTGAATCGGATTCTTATTTAACAACTTATTCAATTTGGAAGTAATTGAGCTACTCTGCTTTCCTTTAGCAAAATCTTATACGTACTTACAATTAAGTGGTTAGTCAGAAATGAATCGAAATTTGACTTTAGTAGCTTTCTTTGCTTTAATAATCTTGTTAACCCCTGCAAATTCTATCTTTGTTCATGCCGAAAAAACAAGCACTTTAACAGCTATAGAAGATGCACATGTTTGGGCTCCCGATAGAAACTATGGTAATTGGGAAGCTTTGATTGTTGAAACTAACCCCAAGGGCAGTTCAGCGTATACTTATATTAAATTTGATTTATCTACGTTACCTAAAAATGCAGTTATAACTTCGGCTACTCTAAACCTGCGAACATCAGCTTCTCGATATATCGATGCCACTACAATATCAGTTCATTTTTGTTCAGATAGCTCTTGGAACGAACAAAAAATAACAATGGATAATCGACCAGCGTTTGATTCCCAACAATTGGATTCTACGACCATTCTTGAACAAAGCATAAAATCGCCCTCTTCCGCTATTTCACCTAAATGGTATTACTGGAGTGTTACTCCTACTTGCCGAGAGCAACTAAATAATGATAACATGGTAACTTTTGTGCTTGTTGGAGAATCAAAAGATTCAGATTACCCGCCATTTTTTGACTCTAAAGAATCATCAAACTCACCCCGACTAACAATCACCTATGACGAACCCTTGACCAGCACAAGCGAGAACCAACAACACTTAGATTTTACTGGTTATCCTACTACAACCCAGATAGTAATTGCTACAATGGCAACAATCATACTAGCTTTGGCTCTCTTAGTTTTTTATTTGAAAAGAAACAAAACTAAACAGTATAAATAAGGAAATCGCCTATACCGCCCGTTCGTACAAACATATTGGTCGCTCTATACTTTACGTTTCCAGTGTAATCAGATGTTATAGACTATCCATCACATTCACTAGACTTTCTGTACAGAGAACTAGACAACCAAGCAATTACTATGGACTTTGCTTTTCAATAGACTGGACTTTTGGTAGGTATATGTCGTATGCAATAACGTTTCATGTCGTGAATCTCTATTAATTGCATACGGGGCTGAACGTAACGTTAACAATGACATGTCGTAGTAATCTTTACAATTCAATAACACAGCAGAAGCATGTTCATAGCAATGGCGTTGTCGATAATCTTTACGTTTTTTATAAAAGCAGTCTCTTCCCACAAATAGACAATCAATCTCAAAACGTAACATGCCTCGTTATCACTGCTCCTCTATGCTATACCTCCAAAATCTTTGACATGCCGTTGATTTTTAGATTAAAGAAATAAAGAATCTATCGTTTTTAAAGTTTAAGAAATCATTTTTATAGTTAAGAGTAATGAAGCATTAATCTTCTTTGAAGTGTTCTAATTATTTTTTGTTGTTCTTTCCAGTTTTATTTTTTGATTCAATGATGAAAGTGTTAAACATATTTTTTCTCATTGTCGCAGTACCATCTTTGGTATTGTTGTATGTATCTTAATGGATGACCGCATGTAGAGCACATGTTTGGCGGAGGAGGCGGCAGTGTTGATGAACCTGCAAGTATAGCTTGCTCTCTTTTTTCTTTTTCTTTATAGAAGCATTCATTGCACATTCCTGAGCCAATTGATGCATTACGCATATCACGGCTTAAACCTAATGCACCTAAACCTGTGGACATGAAGACGGCACCAGTTAGGCTTGCATCTTGACCAAACCAGTTGGACATAGGAAGAGAGCGACCGCAGACAGAACAATGTTTTGTACAGTCACGACAGTAATGTTTTCCAAGCTTTTCAGAAATTGTTTTAACTGTATAATTCTTTCCGCATCTTTCACAAGTAGGCAAAACAGACACCCACCTTTGCCTTAAAATAATAAAATATGAAGGTAAGAAAAAAATTTTTAGGTTTTTAGCAAAAACATTTGACCAAGATGCCAATTTTTGGGATAATACATTGTTATTTACAAAATATTTTTCAGTTAATTCAGAATTATCTTATTCTTTAGTTATTTTGTTCTTATCTAACAGAACAGACCTTTGCATTAATACTTCAAACCATGCTCTCCATTTCTTGTAGGCTGGAGTCATGTTGATGCTTTTGCTGCTTTTTTCTAGCCAATGTTGATAGCCACGCCCCATCAGCCTTCCCTTTTCCGTATGCTGGTCTAACGCAACATCAGGGATACACTCTAAATCAGCCTGTAATTCACCAAAGTTGCCTTTCTCTATTTCATCCATAACTTCCAAGAATTCGTCTGCCCTACGGTCTTTCTTACTCTCAGCCAAAATCTTAGCTGCACAAACAGCCGTCCTCTTCATATCCCAATCAAGATCACAACCCACCTTTCTGCCTCTAAACGCCATAAACTGCTTATACAAAACATCTACAGAAACAATGGCGTCAGGAACACCACAATCTTCTGCGGCAATAATAGTGAGTCTTCTCCAGCATTCATACCAGTTAAGATTCAAAACTTTCAAAGATGCGTACATTGCCTTCTCTGTCCAGCCCCGCCTAATCGATTTCTGCAAGACAGACTTCCAAAGGCTCAACTCCTCTTTCTTACCGGAAGGAGCAGGCAACATATGCTTCATGTTCAATAAGTCAACTTGAGCACTATCCGTTGCCAACTTTAACTTTCTCTTAGACATTTGTCACCTTCCCCTAACAACAAGTAATCGACCCTCCTCATCATAGGCTCGTAAAGGGCAATGACGGCAGATAGGCAACAGTTTGCCTTCAAACCCACTTGCCCTTGCTCCAATTATCCCACAGCATTCATCGCCAACTTCATCGTTACATTTCCCTTTCATGCCTGACCACCTACTTTGCCTAAAACGCCAGCTTTATCACCTAATTTGCTCCAGACATCAAACTTAGGGTACTCCGTCACATCAGGATACTTTTCAAGATACAACTGAGCAACCATTTTCTTAGCAGTCCCCACATTAACTGCCTCCACCGAAAAACTCTCCGCCTTCTTGCCTCTACCAGCACTAAACTCATACCGAATCGGACTAAGCTTTTTTCGAGTCCTAACTTCAACCAATCATCTCACCTCCACAGCTTTCTCCCATAACTTTTCTACACAATCGTCGCAGTAGAAATCGTAAGGCTCATCATTTTTCAACGCATCTCTATCCAGATAAATAAGCCAACCAAACGTTTCTTCCTTGTCAGAGTAAACATTAACGTTACAGCCATTGCAGATTACTTCATCATCCTCTACCCCAAACCAAGAAATCTCGTCAACCTTAGATTCATCACCAAAAACCATAGCAACATGCCTGTTATGAAAACGTGGACTACAAGTGCTAACTCTTTTCTTAAAAGAAACCATATTACAAGCACTCCCAAAATCTATGGCTTACGCTATTCCAAAAACTCAAACCCAAAACTTACCAACCTCCGAAAACCTAAAAATAATTTGTTTAAAAAATGCACATTGCTAAATATAATACTGGCGACCTAAAACTGAGACAAACCATTTACTGAGTAAACAACCCTACAAACAAAAGATACGACAAACAATCATTCTATTCAAGTTTCCACAACTACACAAACACATGCACTAGACAAGTCTTCACATTATATAGAAAACAACGTCGAATCGTTAGAAAACAACTTTAGACAAACAGTTAAACTACAAAGTGTAATTTATTTACACCTGTACATTAATTACCCTACTATTCCGTGTCTTACACTCCAGATTAACGCCTAAAACAAGCTTCTTTCATACCTTTACTGAACAAAATGGGCACTGACATCTCTTACAGTGTCATTTTTAGAACTATCGTGTCATGCTCTACTTTTAGAAATGACGTTCAAACCCAAAACCACACAATACCCAACAACTTCACTACGACTCAAACCCCACTCTTCAACCAACAAATCAACATCCTTCAAAACATTAGACTCCATTGTTACAGACACCGCAGGTTTTCGTCTAACCCTCGTTTCACCCTTACTATTCTTAGCCTTAAAACTCAACAGACAACAACCTCCTTACTATCAGACCCGATACCTAACAACCACTTTCCCAATCGAACACAAAAAATTTCATTACAGCCAATCATGTCACAACCAAAACAGGGAACACCAACAAGATCATCAACACCCAATTTTTTCCTAACAACTCGGTTTTCAACTGTTTTCACTCTGCGTTTCCTAGTTGCAAACCCACTCTTTCTTGATAATGATGGAAACCTAAAATGTCTGCCGCAAACTTGACACTTATACCGCCTATCACTATGAACACTCCCTTCCCAAAATGAACCACAATTAGGACACTTAGGCTTACCCACGACTAATCCGCCTCATTATCATCAACAAAGAAACTGTTATAGCAACTTTGACAATATCGCCTACCATGCGAATGGCTCTGCAACCTGAAAACCAACTGACCACTAACAAATTTGCATGCACATTTACTACATTGTGTGATTCTCTTCTCTCGATACATACATTTACCATAAACTCTAACTCTATCAGACAACGCCATCACTACTTGTAAGTCACAACACCATTAACTAAACCCGACATTACGACAGCTAATCCACTATTCAATTTAACATCATAAGCAATTTGTAGCGGTTCCGCAACATTTCCACCATACGTAACACCCAAACATACGCTTCCGCCAGAAAGATAACGCCCACTAACTGCAGCATCATATAATTTTACAATAGCCGAATTCATCCTTCCATACGTAATGCCATGCAATTTAACAGCACCACTCAATTCAACCAAAGATTCGCCGCTAACAACCTTATACTGATATGATACATCCTCAAATTGTTCAGACACTTGACCACGTGTCAATCCTTCAGAACCTCCCTGCTCTGTAACTCCGCAACCTTTACCACCAATAAGCCCAAAGCAATCCGTACAGCCTGCTCAACAACATCCTCTTTATCAACCCTCAACTCTTTTGCAAGGTACTCAACAGTTTCCAAAGTTTTCATCTCTAACCTAACTGTACATTTGCCATCCTCATATTGAACAGCCCTACGCGCGATTTCTTCATGCACAAGATTACGCAGAAACTCCGAACGACTCACGCCATCCACTTTTGCCATTTGATCAAGAACTTCTACAGAATCCAAACCTACACAACAAAGTTTATTCGCCATCAACTAAATCCTCCAGACATTTAGGAACAAAAAACATGCAACGCTTACCTTCACAAGTTGGAACAGTCCAACTAAACTTTCTACCCGTAGCGTTACAGACTTTTACGACAGATTGCCCCTCAGCCTTAGCGCCACCATAATTTTTACATGACATGCAATTCCAATCGCCACACCAAGAAAGAACAGGACTTCCAATCCCTGTAACCAAACCTTTCTCAGCCAACAACTTCAATGTTGCATACAACAACTCCTTAACAGCAACTCTATCAGGATTCTTCACTTGAAACTGTCTCTCCAAAGTCATCATCCGAACAACATCACCATAAACGCCAACAGTGCCAGCCTTAAACAAGCCAATAACTTCCAAACATTCACCAATTGTCGGAGAGGGACTTGTGGTAGTGACGTCATCAGCAATCAATGCCCCTCTCTCTTTGGAACGCCGTGATAACCGTGAAGTACATTTTCTCAAGAAACTCAATCAAAATCACCTTTTGCTCTCTTAAGCTCTCTCAAAACCATCTTTTCAACCAATAACCTTGAATTTTGGACTTTACCCGAAGCTAAATCAGCTACAAAATCATCTATACCCTGATTCTTCAACCTCTGTTCAATTTTCTTCGCATCAACAACCGTAAACGCTTTCGTGTTTGGACTAAACCCTGCTGGCACATAACCCTTAGCATCAATATCATGCAACTTCAAGGGATTCTGACTTTGACCAAACTTTAATGGCTTCTTTTCATATAGAGCGCCGACATCGGCATTGCCAACAGCTTTTCTAACTTCATGAAATTCACTTTTAGCCATCTCATTAACAATCATTCCACGAACCGCTTTACGAATAGCCTTTTCTTTATCTTCGCTGTCACTATAGGAATTCGCAATATTTTCAACTGCTTTCATCAAATTAATGCATAATTCCATTATATTATCCAACTTCTCTTCACAACTCGTAGGTGCATCACGAATTGCCTTAACATACTTATTGAACTCTGAGTTGTCCATCTTTAATATATCTATTTTATCCATATAATATACACCTCATTAATATCATGACTAACATTGACCATATAAACTATCTTACAAGTTAGCATTTATTTATAAACAATATAATATACTACTTTCCATGCTGAATACTTTATAAGCAATTCAGCAAACCATATTCTATTAAACCACTCTGCAAAAGATGCTTGACACTATGAATCACCTTTACTTTCATCCACAAGTGAAACTTTAAAAATCCATGATACCTTATCTTATTTGAATTCAACTTGCACCAATCTTGGGTATTTCATCCGTACTCAAGCTCTTGGTGCTATGCAATTTGGATGGTAGGGATGAAAACAACCTAAGCAAGTATGGTAAGCGACCTTACCTGCAATGAACTTGGGAAATATGCTTCCCTTAACCCGTGATGAGTCGGGCGTCCGTAATACTGTCTGGTCTCCGTTGCATGTGAGTCTCGACAAAAGGCCAAGACTAGAATGCAAGCCTCCCACACAGGACTAATCGGACATCAAATACTCAAGAATAGCATTTCCCGTTCGCTATGCCTATTCACTAAAGAGCCAATACTATGAACTTACTTAGCATTATGTATATAGCTCTAAACATTTCTCACAAATTACCCGTTATGTTCTACCTCATCAAGTGAATTACAACAATATTATTACTTTATTTTATTCCCTGAGACCCCAGATTACAGTGATTTCAACCGTTACAGACCCAGCTAAATACTACCCCTTTAGTAAGAAACGTAATTCAGGCATTACATGTACAAGTCATCGAAACTCACAAACAAGTTCTGAATACTTCTGAAAAAGCATCTTGGACTAAACCCGTAAGAAGTAAAATCCTGTCTCTTCTTTCTCTGTCTGTCTTAGACATTTCTCTTAATACCTCAAACAATGCCTTTTCCATAATCGCTTCTGCTTTAAACAGCTCTTATTTTCTTTACACAAGCCTCAATTGCAGTCATTTTAACCGTCTCAAGCAAAAACCGATAACAAATATGATTGCTCGTTCTATTGAAAATTAAGAGATGCTGCGACGACCCAAGACGAATCTTGCGACGCACTAAAAGACGACGGACAACCCTAACACCCTTTTTTGTGTAACGGTTCGCTGACCTCCACAAATCAAACGCGTCTGTTGTCCGGTCGCGCCTTTATAGGAATAATGGCTAAGAACGTAGTGGGCATCACTTTTTTGAGTAGATAATATTTTTGGATATTATTTGGTTTTTACTTTTTCACTCGGCAACACTAACGCTAATGCTTGATAGACTTCTTGGTAAGGGTGTTGATATACAAGATGTCCCATCATAGGATAATAATTAAGGATTGATTTTCTTACACCCTTTATGTTCAAAATTCCTTTCGCTATATAGGTTATTTCATCAAAAGTTCGCACGAAAAACTCTGCATATAGATTGAATGGAGGTGTCGATCTCATTATCAGAGAGCAGTTGGGGATTTTATTTAATTCTTGTTCAACATAATCACTATCAACTCGTCCATTAAGTTCTATAAAAAAACCGAAGTAGCCGTTGTATCCGCATTTAGATAGATCAATAATAATTGTTGACTTTTTTATTATTCCTGATTCTTTCAACTTGTTGTAGTGTCTTATGGCAGTATCTGTGCTTACTGAAAGACGCTTTGCTAATTCACTGAAAGGAATCATAGCGTCATCGACTAGAATTTGTAGTATCTTAATATCCAGTTTATCCAAGACATTTTTTTCCTTTTAACAATTGTTTCAGGTCAATATTTTCAGGGATCTGATTATAATCAGAAATCGGTGTTGTTATGATTTTTAAAACAAATTCATTAGTACGTACTTCATCGAGAAATTTTCCCATAATTTTGTCATTATGAGCACTAATTGAAGAAACAATAGAAAAGCCACCTAGAGACCATGCAGCGCTCAACCCTACACCATTACGTTGAGCTGCCTGATACATATAATCAATAACTTCCTGTTCTTTTCCACTTGCAGTATCAACTTCAAGATTAACACTATAGTGCTTTAATTTTTTGAAGTCTAATATTACTGTAGACCCTTGTATAATTCCCATTTTTTTAAGTTTATTAAACCTGTAAATGACAGTATCAGGCGAAACTTTTAATTCTTTACCGATTTCGGAAAAACTAGTTCGTGCATCGAGTCGCAAAATTCGAATAATTTGGAGATCGATTTCTTCAAGAGATATTTGATTTCATCTCTGAGAGCATACTTAAAATAAACTTGATTTAAAAAGTTTTACTGTTAAAGATAGTTCTCCTAATGAATGCCTGAAAAGTGTTTTTTTTAACATAATTAACAAAAGTTTTATTTCAGATTTTTTTGATAATTTTTCTTAAAATTAGAATAAACCGAAATAAATAGGTATATTTTATCGGCTATTTTTGATTTAATGCAAAAAATTCAAATACTTTAGGAAAATGCTCAATTAATATTGATTCAAAAGGGATGATAAAAAAAATATGATAAAAACAAAAAAGAAAAATTTTAAAATAATAAATAAAAAAGCCCTTATGGCGATTTCAATTGTCGTTCTTGTTTTTTCGATGATTACGCCGATGGCTCTTTCTTCAACAGGTATAGCTTATCCACGCAAAACAACTGGTTACATATCTGT
>JAWRIR010000063.1:0-24736 GCA_040268405.1 Thermoproteota archaeon
AACAGTTGCAGGCATTTATGGGTCAAACTCTAGTGGAGCTGCCGTTACTGGAGGAGACTTCGGATTAGCTTCAGGAGCTTTCGGAACACGCATAGTCGGAATCAGCCTAATAACAGGACAAGTACTCTACAACTTCACAACCACAGACACATCATTCCAACCTGGAGCAAACTCTTACGTAGACGGAAAACTCCTAATGCCAATGGACATGGGCATCCTCAACTGCTATGATGTACTCACTGGAAAACTTGTTTGGACCTCAACTGAATTTGATTATCCATGGGGCGCATTCGGAGCATACAACGCTGAAGGAGCCTACGGCTTATACTTCTGGCAAACATACGACGGCGTAGTCGCATTCAACGTAAGCACAGGAAAACAACAATGGAAATTCCAAGCACCAGCACCAGCATTTGAAACACCCTACACAACATCTAACGGCAGTAGTCAATATGCCTTCTTTGGCGCAGCCCAAATAGCTGACGGAAAAATCTACACATACAACACAGAACACACCGCAAGCCAACCAATCACTAGAGGCTGGAGACTTTACTGCATTGACGCATACACTGGCGAAGGAATATGGAACATAACAGGTCCAATGCAGCCTGGAGCAATATCAGACGGATACCTAACAGCAGGCAACAGCTATGACGGGTACATGTACGTTTTCGGAAAAGGCCAAAGCGCCACTACAGTATCAGCACCTCAAACTCAAATCACCGCCGGAACAAGCGCAATAATCTCAGGAACAGTTCTAGACCAATCACCAGGACAACCCGGAACACCATGCGTCTCCAAAGAATCAATGACCGAAATGATGGAATACATACACATGCAACACCAAATGCCAGCACAAGTCACAGGCGTACCAGTATCAATCGACGCAGTAGACCCCAACGGCAACTACGTACACATTGGCGACGCAGTAAGCGATGCAAGCGGCACATTCAGCTACACTTGGACTCCAACAAACAACGGCGACTATACAATAACTGCAACATTTATGGGCGACGATTCTTACGGCAGCAGTTGGGCAGAAACACATGCAACCGTGGTAAATGCCCCAGCAGCATCACCTTCACCATCGCAGATCAACGTGGATTCAATCAACAGCAACTTGACAACCACAATTATAGCTGGAGTAGTAGCCATAATTATTACAGTAATACTAGTTGGTTTGCTAATATTACGAAAGAAATAAACATAAAAAACCACTATTTTTTTCTTTTTATTTTTAAAATCATCTTTTTCAAGACAAAATTGTTTCAAAAATCAGTTTATGGTTTGTTGTTGTATTTTTCATATCAACCTATTAGGATCCAAATAGAAACTATATGCAGAAACCTATAGGGGGTAGGTGCTAATGGCTGAAAAACAAGCGATTAACATGTTAAAAATCAATAACAATTTACAGACAGACCGCTTCTGTATACAAAAGCATCAACAAAACACACAAGTACAAACCTATTTTCAATAGCCACTCCATGTAGATTATCCTTTTATTCCCACAAGTTGTCGGGGGGCACAGATTCTATTTCTTCGTTAATTGAAATGAATTCTACCGCAATTTGTTTGTAGTCACCTGTGTATTTGGCTTTTATTCGTTCTACAAGTTTTTTTATGTCTTTGTCATGGTCTAAAATGGCTAAGTCCTTCACGGCTACCCATTCGTCTTTGAATTTGCTTGAAAGCGTGTCATAGTTGTCTATTATCCAGCGGTTGTTTTCTTTAAAAGTTGAATGCGTTTGTGTCACCTTACCCTACAGTTTGTGTAGTAAGTACCTTACGTGTTATACTTTAAATTGCTTGCCAAAATTGTAGCAAACATGCAAAAAAGAACCATCAAACATGAAAAAGAATAGTGGCATGCTTGTTTAAGTTTTAGTTGTTTTGTTAGAAAACCCTTAAAGGCGTTCCTGTTATTATCTGTTGAATCCCTAAAGGGCAAAACAGTTTGAGAGGGAAAAAAAGGGATGCCGGCTAACATTGGAATACTGGATTTTTGTTACGAGAACTCGTTAACTACTGTTGTTGCC
Source organism: Thermoproteota archaeon (assembly GCA_040268405.1). GTDB lineage: Archaea > Thermoproteota > Bathyarchaeia > Bathyarchaeales > Bathycorpusculaceae > Bathycorpusculum. The sequence goes on from JAWRIR010000063.1 coordinate 2,040, forward strand.
AACCGTAATTTTGCTGAAATGAAACTTGCCGGTTTAAACGTTGGACCCTTTGACGAAGGCAACGAATACCAAGTTTACTACTGGATAGCCAAAGAGTTAAAAGAAGCAGGCATCGTGCACCTACGCGAAGAGGAAGTCCTCGACGCTGGCAAACTTTACAAGGTGCAATGGAAAGAAGGCGTCCAGATTCCAGGAATGATTTCAGAGTTACCACAGGATTTTTATCCCAAACTACGCAGGTACTTAGCGTTTGCTGAATCAGAAGCTGTTCAACCAGAAAAAATCCAAGAATACCATAAAGCAAAAGCCTTAGCAAAAGACATCATCAACTCAAGGCTCAAAAAAATTATTGCTTTATCCTCAGCTTCAGCTCAAGGCGAACAAGTACTAAAGAAATTAACAAGTGAAGAGAAAATCATCTACGACCAATTGGGCAAGATTATTTCTGATTGGAAAACGCAGATTCTTCAAAAACAAGAAAAACAATAGGCGAACCTTTGAATGGCTAAAGATGTTGAATTAATTGATCCACAGGAAAGATTCTTAGAGTTCTTTAAGAAAGAAAAGTATAGAACTCGAATTAGCCAATTAGCCATTACAGGAAAAAGCAGCGTAACAATCGATTTTGATGAACTTTACAGTTTTGACCAAGCCTTAGCTGAGCAGTTGCTTAACAAGCCTGAAGAATACTTTGGACACGCAAGCAAAGCAGCTTATGAACAGCTACGGATTGAGGATGCCGAGTTTGCAGAAAAAATAGAAAAAATCATTATACGCGTCACAAAACTGTTGGGCAAAGAGGCACTGCGCAAGATTGGCTCCAAAAACATGGGCAAACTAATCCTTGTCGAAGGCATCGTAGTCCGAGCCACACCTGTTCGCCCCATGGTTCAGCAAGCAGCGTATAAATGCAAACGTTGCGGAACAGTAATGAAGATTGAGCAAACAGGCCAATTCCTTAAAGCCCCTGCAGTTTGCTTAGCGCCTGACTGCGGCAAAGACGGTCCATTCGAGTTTGCTCAGGAAGAATCTACATTCATCGACTCTCAAGACCTAAGGTTGCAGGAAAAACCAGAAGACCTGCCCCCTGGACAATTACCCAGAGTTTTAGCAGTAAAACTGGTCGGCGACGAAATAGTTGACCAAGCCCGCCCAGGAGACCACGTGTCCATTGTCGGCATAGTCCGAGCCCACGCGCCATCACTGATTGGTATGGGAAAACTTCGCACATTCATACTTCAACTTGAAGCCAACTCTGTTGAGCTTTTAGGCAAAGAACCCGAAACTTCGCCCCCGTCGCCAGAAGAGGAAGCAAAAATCCTTGAACTTTCACGTGACCCATACGTTCACAAGAAAATCATGAGCGCTATTGCCCCCTCAATCTTTGGCAACGAGCACCTAAAAGAAGCAGTTATGTACCTGCTGTTCGGCGGAGTTTCCAGAAGTCTGCCAGACATGACTGTAAGAGGCGAAATGAACGCGCTCATCATCGGTGACCCAGGTACCGCCAAGTCACAGATGCTCCAGTACGTGTCCCGCATTGCCCCTAGAGGCTTGTACACTTCAGGCAGAGGCACCACTGCCGCAGGTTTAACGGCAGCCGTAGTCCGCGAAAAAGGCGGCTCCATGAGTCTTGAAGCAGGCGCGCTTGTTTTGGCAGATAAGGGTATTGCGTGTATCGACGAAATGGACAAAATGCGTCCCGAAGACCGAGTTGCCATCCACGAAGCCATGGAACAACACACGGTTTCAGTAGCCAAAGGAGGCATTGTCGCAACTCTTAATGCGCGCACATCCGTTTTGGCAGCAGCCAACCCATCCTTGGGCAGGTATGAACCTAACCGTACAGTGGCTGAAAACATTTCCTTGCCAGTCACTATCCTTTCAAGATTTGACTTAATCTTCGTGCTACGCGACGTACCCAACAAAGAGTCAGACAGCAGAATGTCTGAACACATTTTAGAAATTCACAGACGCGGCATTAGCCCAGTTGAATCTCAAATCGACAGTGAACTTTTACGTAAATACGTAAGTTACGCGAAAGGTGTGCTGCCAGCGTTAAGTCCTGAAGCGTTAAAACGGCTTAAAGAATTCTATTTAGCTATGCGTAACGCCAGCGAGTCAGAAGGCTCCCCAGTGGCCATCACAGCCCGTCAACTAGAGTCTTTGGTCAGGTGTGCTGAAGCAAGGGCACGTGTCGCTTTACGTAAAGAAGTCACAGCTGAGGATGCAGAAGCTGCAATTGCAATCATGAAGAAGTCACTTGAAGAAGTGGGAATTGACTTATCCAGCTTCAAAGTTGACATTGACATCATCATGACAGGTAGACCTAAAAGCATCAGAGACCGCTTGCATATTGTCCTATCAACCCTCATGGATATGGAAAAGCAGACAGGAATTGTTGAAAGAGACGCCTTTGTCAGCGAACTGGAAACCAAGCACAAGATTCCAAAAGGCGAAATTGAACGCATGATTAGCCAGTTGCTCCGTGAAGGCACCATCTATGAGCCGCGGGAAGGATGCCTAAAGAAAACATAAGTGAGCAGCATGAAACCAGTTATAGTCGTAACAGGTACAAGACCAGAAATAATCAAGATGGCACCCGTAATTCGGGCGCTACAAGCTGAAGGTTTGCCTTACGTGTTTGTTCATTGCGGTCAACACTACGATTATAACATGGCTCAACAGTTTATTGAAAATCTTGAACTGCCAGCACCAGACTTTAACCTTAAAATCGATTCAACCTCGCCCGGTGCGCAAACGGCTGACATAATGAAACAGTTTGACAAGTTGATAACTCAAATCGACCCCTCAATTGTTCTTGCAGAGGGCGATACTAACACTGTTTTAGCTACATCGCTTGCAGCAAACAAAAACATGGTTAAAGTTGGGCATGTTGAGGCGGGTCTGAGAAGTTTTGATTTACGAATGCCAGAAGAGCATAACAGACGTTTAACTGACCACATTTCAGATTATTTGTTTGCGCCAACGCCAAGAGCTAAAGCTAACTTGGAGAAAGAGAGTGTTTGGGGCAAAATCTTTGTCACAGGCAACACTGTTATTGACGCTGTTAACCAGCATTTACCTATGGCGGAAAAGAAAGCAACCATCCTTGAACAGGTCCCCTATGAAAACTTTGCAGTGGCTACAGCGCACAGGGCAGAAAACGTTGACGACCTTGCGGTGCTTAAAACTTTCATGGAAGTCTTCGCTGAGTCACCGTTACCCATTGTTTACCCCATGCACCCAAGAACAAAAAAACGCCTACAAGAAAGCAATCTTTACGATAAAGTCTTAGGAATGAATAACGTGAAGGTTTTGCCGCCGTTGGGTTATCTTGATTTTCTTGTGCTTCTACAGAGATGCTCTGTGATTATTACCGATTCAGGCGGCATTCAAGAGGAAGTTACAGCTCCCAGCATCCGCAAACCCGTCCTTGTAATGCGTCTATCAACAGAAAGACCAGAAGCGGTAGAAGCGGGTTTTGCAAAGGTTGTTGGCACTAACAAAAAACGTATTCTCTCAGCTCTTAACGAGTTTGGCAGTTGGAGTAAGTTGCCTACTGTTTCACCTTTTGGAGACGGAACAGCCGCCCAACAAATCGTAGGCATAATCAAAAAAGAATTAACTTAAAAATTGAAAAGAAGAAAAGTTTAGGATATGTAGGTTGTTTTCTTTTCGTCTTGCTTCTTTGTTTCTTCTGCTTGAAGTGCACGTTTTTCTTCGATTGCTTGTAAGCGAGTAACCATTGTTTCTGCGCGTGTAATTTCTTCGTTTAAACCAGCTAAGTCAACGTCGAAGTCAAAAGTGTTTTTTAGGATTTCAAGTACGCTTTTTGCCGCCAATGGATCGGGGAGGTAGCCACGTGTTTCACCTAGCAGGCAGAGGGCGTCAATTTTTTTGAATTTGGATAAGCCTAAGATTAAACCGGCTGTGCCAACGATTGGGCTGCCTGAAGTGCTCAAGGATGCGCCTGCCGCGACTGATTTGTCAATTACGTTTTTGGAGGTTGCTGCTACGAAGACTTTTGGTTTGTCTTTTGCTTCCATGCGGTAACCGCCGATTGTAGCGATTGTTTGTACATTGTTTTTTTCTGCAAAGTCTAGCATGCGGTCGGCGATTTCGTATTGGCCTTCAATTGTTTGTGATTGGCTATCGCCAGTGAATAGGATGAGGTCGTGTCCGTCTTCTTTGGGGTTTTTCCAGTAATAAAAGGCGCCTCGCAGTAAACGTACGTTGCCTTTTTTGTTAACTAGAACGAAGTATGGAAAATGTGGTGAGTACAGGTAAGCGATTTTTTGGGCTTTTAGTTGTTTAATTAAGTAGCGCATGGCAATTTTGCCGACTAAACCTAAGCCTGGAAGCCCTTCTATTAAGACTGGGTTGCTGGGTTGGATTTGTGTGAGTTCTTTAATGTAGGTTTCTTTCATTGTTCTTCGCTACCTCTTTTCATTGCCATACGGTATTTCAGGTATTTATCGTCTGGCGAAAACTTGGCTGGATGAGGAATCTTGACAGGGCCACTACAGTAAGGGCACGCTGTCTTGTTAAGTGTATAATGATTGCAGTTAACGCATTTTCGTAGTTGCCAAACCAAACTATTTTTCCCTTCTAAAAGTGCCCTGTCCGCCTGCCTTAGTAATGTTGGTCACGACACTTTGAGCAGCCTTCTGGAATACTTCTTCAGCTTTCTTATAGTTTTCCGCCCGGGCTTCAATACTGTATTTTGGTGCGGCTATAACGTAGAATTTTACTTCGGCTGCACGAAGTTTTTCAGCTCTAACTGCAGCAAATGCTTCTTTGATAACTTTAACACCGTTTGGTTTCATGCACCTGATTTCAAGGACACCCTTTACCTTGACCATTTTAACGTGAATACGGTCTTCACCGACTTCAGCGAAAGCGCGAGCAATATTTTCGGGGACACCAATTTTGATTAAGGCTTCGGGTCCTTCTTTCACTGCTTTTTCAAAGCCTTCGTATATGCCGAATTTTTCATCGATTTTTTCGCCGGCTTGCTGGTAAAGTTCTTCAGCGTTTAAGCCAACTTTTGTGGCGACTTCACGGAATAAGGCTTCGCCTTTGCGTTCCTTTTTCCATGACATGACTTTTTCGATGCGTTCACGTTTAGTTACTCTACGTAATGAAAGATCAATGTGTCCTTTATCAGAATCTACACGTAAAACTTTGAGAACAACTTTTTGTCCTTCACGAACAAAATCGCGGATGTTGCGAATCCATGAAGAAGAAATTTCTGAAACGTGAAGTAATCCACGTTTGTCGAATTCGTCAAGTTTTGCGTAAGCACCGTAATCAGTAACAGACTCTATCGTAGCAATTACTAAGTCGCCATTTTCTGGCCATTCAGGCTTACGCTCCGCCATTTTACAATGTCACTCTTTATGTTTATTCTAATGCGGACAGGATTTCGCCGTTGATTTTTGCTTTTCCACCGGAGGGTGCAGCTAAAGTTTCGTTGCACACGTTGCATGTAACGGTGTTTGTTGCGTGGCTGAACACTAATTGTTCGTTGCCGCATTTTAAGCATTTAACACGTAGGAAACTGCTGCTTGGTTTTGGGATAAGCTTGTTCCATTCTGACATAATATTCTATCTCCATTTAAAGTTTAAACAAGGGCTAGTTTTCTTAGCCTGATTCCGTCTTTGTGACGCATGTAACCGCATTTTTTACATTTCAAACGTAAAGTTTGTTTCTTTGTTGTTTTGGCGAATTCGTGTTGGAGGGCATATTTTTGTCCACCATACCCATGTTTTTCTCGTTCGTGGGCGCGTTCACCAACTGCTAGGGCTCTACGTTTTCCAGCCTTGTATAAGGTTACTGCGTGAGCTTCATGATCTTTACATTTTGGACAGTAAGTCTTGACTTCTTTAGGAACGTTCACTTTGTTCACTACCAGCTTTAGCTTTGCATAAAAGTAACGCACCCATTCTTATACCTTTTCACTTTTAAATCCAAAATACAGAACAATCAAACAACCCCCTCATCTGCTAAAACATGAAAACAAGATAAAAACAATTTTTGGACCTGCGTTTTGGCTTGAAAAGCGTCGTTTTACCCTACCCCCTATAGGTTTCTGCATATAGTTTCTATTAGGATCCAAATAGGCTGGCTAAACTTTGCTTTAACCCATTTCGGAAGCGCTTGATTGCGTTGTGGGAAACTCTTTTTATGACTGTGACGCCCGTATAATGTTCAAGATGGATTGGTAACGTAATGCCTAACATTTTTGAGCAAATCAGAAATCAACCAAGCATGCTCTTGCCATTGTTACCACTAATAGCATTTATTATTCCACTTATCGGGTTATACGTATTCAACCCTTTAGAGCCCACTTTAGATCCTTCACGTCCACTGTATGCTCAAGCAACATTTGAATCCATGTGGAAAGGCAGAACGTTTGAATTGTTTTTTGTGTGGCTAATTGGGCTTGAACTTATTTTGGGATGGGAAAACTTTAAGGAAAATAAGGTAACCAAACTTTTTTCCCCACGCACCATAGCGCTTATAGTAGCTTTAATCGTTCCCACGCTTTATGTTTGGGCATCCTACAGTTTAGGATTAAATGACGCTATATTAAATTGGGCTGTTGCAAACAACATTCAAGGAGGCTGGGCTACAACAATGCCTGTAGCGTTTGAATACGTGGCGTTTGCAGCCTTCTTCAATGCAATAGTCTTTTTATTGTTTGGCAAAAAAGGCTTAATCAATTACGCCATCCCCGCGTTTTTCATGGTAATGGTTGGAGCGATATACATTATCGACAACGTTTACCCGTATGGCAACTTTACCTTGTTCCAGTTTTTTGTCCCCACAACAGCCTACGCAGCCACAGCAATCTTTAACCTGATGGGATACACCACAGCTCTTACTGAAATAACTGATTCAGTTCACGGAACCATGCCAGTCTTAAGCGTTTCAGGTCCAATGGGAAGCACACAGTTTGGCATTGCATGGCCATGCGCAGGAATCGAAAGCTTCCTCATATACACTGTTGTTGTTCTTCTGTTTCTGAAGCGAATGCCCATTTCTTGGAAAGCAAAAATAGGATACTTCGTCTTTGGTGCAGTAATCACTTATTTCATCAATATTGCCAGAATTATTCAGATTTTTTTGATAGGAATACAGTATGGTGCGGCTTCATTGGAGGTCGATTTATTCCACAAATACTATGGACCCCTTTACTCGATAACATGGATTATCGTGTATCCGCTTTTGATATTTTTAGCTATAGGCTTATGGAACCGGCACAAAAACAGAAAACTGCTAAAAGCTTCCTTGCCCAAAGACGGATTACCGTCAAAACAAGGTTAGGTTACGTCAACTATTACTGCTAAGCCTTGCTTAACAAATACTTTAGCGTTTTGAGTCGGCAAAGAAGCAATATCTTCAGCAGTAAACGGTCCATAAGGCTTCATGTCAGAACCCATAATTTGCGGAATACTCTTAGCAAACCTAAGCGTGATGCGTTTATGAAGCTCTTGACTCGACTGGCTGGTTTGTCCTTGAAGCAGGCTTTTAGCAAATTTGTGGTAAGCTTCGGTGAAGGGCACAAAGCTTTCAAAGATTTCAGCTTCTTCAAACGCTAACAGTTCTGTGGATAACTTTTGGGTTTGGGTGGTAAATTTGATTAATTTTTTGTATCTTGCCCACAGCAGTTCGCCAAGCATGTGTTTAACGTTGGTGGCTTCTTTTTCCAGCATGGTTGTTTTGAGGGTTTTGTTGTCGGCTAGCTGGTTTTCTTCTTTTATTTTACGTAGGTAACTGGTGATGCGTTCGTAGAAGTCGCGGGGCAAAGTACCAAGTGTAGGCTCTGTTACTTCGTGTTTCCATGCTTGGTATAGTTCATCGTACATCTAGTTTGCCACCTCAGCTCTGCCTTTTAGGATAAGCATTATCGCCGCAGCCGTGGGCAACTCAACCTTAACGTTCTTGTAAGGTCCCCATGTTGCTCCGCCTAACCTAAACTCAGGCGCGTCAGAGACCAACACTTTAGCTGTCCCCTTTTTAAAAGCTACTGCTTGCGTGAACGGGTCAAAATCGTCAAGTTGGTGTGCTGGAAACTCCATCTTTAACAATCCTGTTTTGCCGTGCAAGGTGCCGTTCATCCTGATTAACCGGTGAATATCTGTAGTTACAACCGTATCAATGTTTGCTGACTCCAAGTCTTTAACGTGCTCAGCCAGTTTACGCCATGTAGCTTCACTAACGCCTGGAATGCTTCCCCATCTGCCATCCTCAATAGCACGCCTAATAATTACATCCTTGTTTTTCAGCAAATTATTGTTCTTTAACCCCACATTTTTAAGGTCCTCAGCAGTGGCATTTGAAAGAAACTTTTCCATGCCCACCTTCAAGCGCCTGTTCCACCCGTAATCGTGAAGTTTAAACTTTTTAGCGCCAGGACGCTTTTTGCCTCGTGTAGGTTTCTCTTTAGCATCTTTATCAATAACAGATAAGCCAAGCCCAGTAACGTAGTCAACGATTTCTTTTCGTGACAACGCATCAAGCGACCGCACAGCTTCATCTTCAACATGGATGTGGTAGCCTCGGTGACCTGAAAAAAAGACATGCAACTCGTTAGCTGCAAACCCAAAATCTTTCTCAAGCATGTCAATTAGTTTGGCTGTTTCTATCCGTGTTGATTCGAGGCATTGGTCGCAAGCCCAGATTTTAGTGGAAAACTTGTCGGCGCCGCAGATGGGGCATTCGTCGGGGGTTATGCCTTTTCCGCTGAACTCGCATTTTTGGCAGGTCCATTCGTCATGGATTTTGCCGCAGCTTGTGGGTATGTGGTCAGCGTCTATGTCAAAGACAAGGTCTGAGCCTGTCCAGCCTTTTTTGTCCATGTCAAGGTCTGGGTTTTCGTAGTATGCGCAGGAGTGGTAAACGTCTGAAGGCACGTTTCGGGCAAGGACGGATTGGAAAACGTCTATGCTTTCGAAACGTCTGTGGCGAACCATGAAACGTTCCTTAAACATTAAGTAAGCAAATTCGCGTTGTTCAAGATTGGCTGGCGCGGGAAGTTCATTGGAGGGGTCATTGTAGAACTCGTTGAATTTGGAGTAAACAAAATCCCTCGAAGACAACATGCGCCACCCTTAAACAGACTATATGCCTTGTTTCCCTAATTTAACCGTTAACCACCCAACACAAGATTCGCACGTTACCAAGAGATTATAGGTGAAGCATTGTTTTGAGGTTCTCAAAAATCAGTAGAGGATTAAATGATGAGCCACCGAAAGACAGCATTATTATCATGAAGACCAGCCAAATCATGGTTGCGCCAAGTTCCTTCTTTTCGTGGGGAACCATAATGTAAACGAAGAGAAATGGCAGGTACCAGTTTTGAATGTAGGGCATCATGAAGCTTGGCAGCAGCATGAACATGGCGGAAAGCGACATCAAACTGTTCCTTTTGTACATGTAGGCAGCGTAAGCAAGCGTAACAGCTAAGGTTAGTACGACGGCGAAGGCTTGGAGCGACCATGGAATCTGCGAATGGGGATTAAACGCGTTAATTCCGTTCATTATTAGTTCAGGGCGTGTCTTCATCAGGTAAGGTGCACTAAGAACTGCTGTGAACCCGCTGAAAATGGCTAAAGCTGCGCCTGCCAGAACGGCTTTGTTTCGGGCAAGTCCCCTGAGGTGGTTTTCACGGTAAAGCTCAACAAGAGCATAAATTATTAGGGGCAACAGGAAAATGCCTGCTTGATACTTGAAAATAATTGAAACGCCAACAAGCAAAATGAAGTAGTCATACCGTTTAGTCAAAAACATCAGTAGCCCAAACAGGCTGAACAGAAACGCAACAGAGTCAAACATGCCGTTAGCCGCGAAAATCACAAGCGAGACATAGATTATGTAAACGCCGATAAGCTTCCAAGGCAAATCAAGAGGTTTTTTCCAGAAATATTTTAAGAAAAAGTACAGACAAACATGCGCAGCCGCAATGAACAGGGCAATTTCAAGTTTGAAAACTAACCCAGGATCAACGCCGTTTTGAAGCAGGACACCAAAAGGCAAAAACAAGAAAAGGCTGCCCAACGGGTACAGGTGAGGCATTTCTGGCCAAGTGACAAACTTGTAGTATGAACCGTCAAAGCTTGATAGGACACCAAGTGGAGTGTCAAACACCGTTAAGCCCTTGTCCAAAAACAGCGTTGCTGTGTAAGAGTGGCGTGCGTGGTCTGTGTACCAACCTTCAAAATCGGCTAGCGGGTTAGTGTTTACAGCTAAAAGGCTAAACCAAACCATCAAAGAAACGAGAAGCAAAACAATCAGGCGTCTACGCCCAGTCTGGCTAATTGACTGCAAAACACTTGAGGAAGGTTTTTTGGCGTTTTGGTCAACCCCAACCTTTAGAGAAATAAGAATTATTGCGGACAAGCTTAAAGAAAAAAGCACTTTTGCTGGGTTGCCAAGCACGCTACAAGGGTATTCTACGGCGGGTTTGTCAACTGTCACTTTTAAATGCACTTCACCAGAGGTTTGGGGTAAACAGTAAAAAACTACTTCGTAATAGTCTGCGCCTGTAAGAAAATTAAACGTGATATCTTCGGCAGATTGCTCGGTGAAGTTGACTGCACGATAGGTTATGATTGAAACGTTCTTTACAAAGTCAGGGTCACCTTGAACCTGAACGGTTAAGTTTTCGTCACCGTGAAATGAGCCTAAGCCTTGACGGCGTGTCTCTAAGGAAGTTAAATGAAAACTTTCGTCAATCAGCACAGAAGTTTGCGTTTGCCCAGTCTGCACAGGATAAATGCTAACCACAGCAAATGAGACACTTAAAACCAGTAAGGCAACCGAAACAACCAGTAACGCATTTAATGAAACTGCATGCCCTAACAGGTTTGCCCTCAACCTTCCAAGCCCACACAAGATAAACTAGAAATACGAAAACTGGTTTAAAAAAGATAAACCTATCGCGGCTTGGAACGTTTAGGTATTGTAGCCTTAAAAGTGTAAGTTAAGTAACTCTTGATTTCTGTGAAGGTAAGTTTGGATTTGCCGCGTTTACGGTTAACAAACAAAATCGGCGTCTCCTTAACCAAAAAATCCTTCGAAACCGCCTGCCTAATTGTTTCAATCTGGATTTCGTAAGTTTGACTGTGAAGACTACTGATGGCTTCTTTAAGAAAATCAGTGGAGTAGCAGCGAAAACCGTTGGTGCAGTCATGCAGGTTTAGTCCAAGACTGTTTTGGGCTATAAAATTGGCGACTCGGCTAATGATTTTTCTGGTTAAAGGCCATCCCGCTGTTTTGCCACCCTTACAATATCGGCTTCCAATGACTAAGCCGCAGTTGTTTTCCATGCTTGAAAGCAGTTGTGGAATAGCTTTTGGGTCGTGAGAATAATCTGCATCCATAGTTACCACGTACTGTGGAATGTTAGGGATTGAAAGAAAAAGCCTAAAGCCATCCGTAATAGCAGTGCCCAAACCAGTTTTTTTGGGTCGAACACACAGAATGATGTTGCTGAATTTTTCCTGCATTTTCTGCACGATATCTGCTGTGTGGTCTGGACTTGAATCGTCAATCACTAAAATCGAGACATTAAGATTCAAGTTTTCAATGTCATTTATCAGTTTTGCAATGTTGTCTGCTTCACCATAAGTAGGCAAAATCACGCCAATCTTTGAAGAAACATGCATATCCCCTGATAACTGGTAAGTCATCAAAAAATTCACTTCAAAAGTGCTTCAAAAGTACACTTTAAACTAGTGGGGCGTGACCTAATAAACTTTTGATGTCAAGGCATCTGGAGGCTACTTTTTTGGTGGCTGCTGTTCCTGAGGATTTTCAGGTGGCTTCTGGGCCATCTGTTCAGATTTTATTTTGTAATATTTGAGCGGGTGATAGATGCGTCTGCAGAGTTCGTCACGGTTTTTGCAGACGTTGTGGGTTTGAAGAATTGAACATTGAGGACAAGTGTATTTTGTGCCTGACCCACGCTCACCAGCAATGTGCTCAACCTGATAACGGGTAAGCCGCTCGTTATAGTCTGAAAATGATTTGAAAAGCTCGGTAACGGATTCGGGGCTCATGCCTATGTTAACGAGAAAAGCCGTTAATGCGAAACGTCCCATGTGGGGCAAATGATGATTCTTCGAAGCACCGTCGTAGAGGGCGTTAATGCAGGGCGGGAATGCTTCTTGAACAACAACTTTTGGGAACTCTGTTTCATTTTGTCCGATGTTTTCAGCGGCAAGAATTTTGATTTTTTCTGCTAATTCCGAAATTTCATCTGGATACCTGTCTAAGGTTGTGTTGCTAAGACGTTTCTCTATGCGTCGTTTTACCTCTTCCTGCAGCAAACGAACAACATCATGCTTGTTAATGTAAACGTTGCCTTCAGAAAGAATAGTGTTTACTAGTTTCCATTTGGCGTCGTGTAGGTGGCTGGCGTTTTGTAGATAATCGCTAAAGTATAAGACAAAATCAAACGCAGAGTCGCTGTCAGGTGGGGTTAAGGCTATTTTCCAGCCGAAGTCAAGGGCTACTTTAAGGATTGTCTCTTTGGATTCAGAAGATAACTCGCTAGTTGCCTGTTTAGCTTCGGCCAGCGCGTAACGTTTTTTGATTAAGGAGTTGTCGGTTGCGGAAACAAGCATTATTGCAACAGGAAAAGAAATGATTTCTTTCTGCAGGTCTTTGATTATGTACTTGTGACCCTGCTCGTCAATTAAAGGCCTAACAGTCAAGTCGATTATTGCAGAATTTACACGTTCAACAGCGCGGTCTAAAATTTGATGCATACCTGGACCAATTAGGTCTTCAATCTGCAAATCTAAAGGAGAAAGATAACGAGCGGTTTCTTTCAAAAAGGGATATTTTGCTAAATCACTTTTTGTAAAGCCCGCTGATTCCATTGGCAAATTTACTCTGTTTCTATTCTTGGCGCCAAGAAGAACGTTAATTTGCCCTCTTTGGTCTGCTGGAAGTCGATGCGTACAGGCATGTCACTTGAGAATTCAAGTGTTGCAATGTCTGATGTTGCTGAAGCAGCTTTGATGATTTCAGACAAGTAGCTTAGGCTAAAGGTTGCTTTGGCGTTTTCTTTAACTTCCAAGTCAAGCAGCGCGTCATTGCCTTTTTGTAGGGTAATTGTTGCACCCATCAAGTCGCCGGTGGCGCTTAGCACCATTTTTTCGGGGTCAGCCTCGATTCGCACGTGGTCGCTGACGAGTTGTGCGTCTTCGATTGCTTGGCTTAAACCGGCGGTGGTGCTTTTTGCTTTAACGTTGAAGCTGATTTTTGGAGTAGGAACCTCTTCTTCTGATGCTTCAAGAGTTGGCATCGTGAAGTTTCGGGCGTATTTGCCCATGATTTTGACTTGCAGGCGTCCGGTTTTGTCGTCAAGTGATAGTTCGACGGATTCGTCGCGGCCTGCTCGTTTGAGTAGTTTGAGGAGTTCGCTTATGTTGATGCACATTTTTGTTGGTTCAGTGCAAAGGTATTCTTCAAAAATGGTTTTTGGCCATTCGAAGTCAATCATTGCTACGCGTGATGGGTCCATTGCGCGCAGTTTTAATCCTTCAGTGTCAATTTTGAAGGTTGCTTCATCAACTAGTATTGAGATTGCAGTAGCCATATCTCTTAAGAGTTTAGCGTCAGATACTTTGAGCTTAAACACGGTTCCTCTTCCTCGCTTTATGGATGTGTTGTATAGTTATATAAGTTATGCTTTATCGCTGACCTTATAGATAAACTTGTTCTAAAACCCCAACCAAACCCTAAAACCATGTTAACTGTTTAGAAAAACCAAAAAATGATGAATAAAAAACATGAAAAAGAGAAAACAGTTTAACTGTATTCTCGGTAGGTGTAGTTGCATTTTGTGCAACGCAGAAACTGTGTTGAAGACTCGTCTGCTCCACGTGTTTGAACCTGCCACACGTAAGCTTGATTGTTTCCGCACCTTGGACATTCTACCCTGACAGTTGGCAGCGTGCTAAGTTTCTGTTCTTCCTTGCCAATGACAGCTACAAACTGAGACGGGTTATGCTGAATCACTTTTGCAGGTTTAGGCTCAAGTAGTGCTCCGACTTCAGGTTTTTTGTATCCACATTTAGGGCAAGCAAGGACCAAAGAGGCTTCTTTACCGGTTTTTGATTTCTTCGGTTCAAGACGACTACCACATTTAGGACAGAATTCCATATAGGTTCCCTCATCCGTTTTTGATTCCCTTATCTTTATTGCTTTTAAACTTTTTCCAAATATTCGATTATAAAAAGCTGATTCCTGAGGCAACTAAATGTGCTACACGTAATGGTTCAGGAATACTGCTTCTTGTGGATGTTAAAGCAATAATTTTCTGGGCATCCTCGCAGTATAATCCAGCGGTTTGAATAAAAATTTTTTTGCCTTTATTTTGTATAGGAACAATCTCGCCGGCTTTAAGCAGCGTGCTGTAACGTTCTTCTTCGTGGTCAAGGTTGCTTAAAGCGGAACGGATGCTTTCCAAGTCAGGTTTATCTTTTGAAATCGTGATGACAGGCAGCTTGGTGACTTTGTTGAGTTCAATTATGTCTATAACGTTGAAGCCGGCAAATGTTACCCCATTAAGCATTATGGCACGCAGTTGCCTAAAATGCGGTGAAGCCTGAACCATTTCAGCAACCTTTTCGGTAACATCAAACCCGTCAACCCAAATCTTATTGGACATTACGCCTTCAAACCAATAACCGCCTTTGTAGACAACGCCAACTATGGGCACTTGGGTTTTGGATCGAAAAACATGTTTCCCATCATCAACGCCTACAACGCGAATCTCAGGCTTAATGGTCCTGAAATGTTTAAGAGACAAAATACAGCCTCACAAAGACAATAGTGAATCCAAATCAATTTAACATTTTACCAAAACAAAATTTGGAAATTAAAAAGGAAAAATGTTTAAGCTTTTAGAGCTTTTTCGAGTTGCTTGCTGAATTCGTCATTATCTGCCATTGCCTTTTTAGCGGCAGCAAGCAATGTGTCTTGAGGGTTCAAGTCGCCTTTCATTCTGACATAAATGATTGGGCTTGAAGCTAATGGGTGCGGCACATCATAGCCTGCTAAGTCAACGTTTTCGTCTTGCAAGATTTTTTTCTGAAGCAGATTGCATAAGCCGTGGTCTGCACCTTGAATTTCAATTTTAAGTTCGTTTTCGTTTTTCTTTAAAACATTAATTTTCATTTTCCTGTTACCTCTAAAGTGGTTCAGTGCCATAATCAATGGCTGTCTTTCTTTTCTCGATGTTACCGCATTTGGGGCAACGCATTTCATAACGGTCTTGATTCATCAGGTTGCTGCATCTACCGCAGAAACCGTAAAGGACACCCAAGTTTTTGTCTTGAGTTGCTAAATGGTAAATTTGGTTCTTTTCGCTGATGACTTTGGCGCGGATAATGTCACCTGGCTTGCAGACTTCATTCATCGAGTTAATGTAACGGTCGGAAACGTCTGAGATGTGCAGTATGCCGCCGAAGGTTCCACTGATTTTTTTGTCGCCGACTCTAAAGATTTTTACTAACACGTTGTCTGATTGGGCGTTTCCTACTTGACCAATAATGGTTGTTCCAGCTTTTGGAGTGACTGCACCATTAATTACTGGATAAACTGAGACACGCTTGTTAAGAAGATCCATTAATGCGCGTCCAACAATTTTTGAGTAAATAACACCATCTTTTACGTAAGTTCCTGAATCAGGAATGAACTCTTCAATAACACCTAAGCGTTCGCCCGGTAAAACTAAATGACCGCTTTTTTGTTCCGGTGGTTTTAGACTCATGACAGTTCTCTCTTTAAACTTTTAATAAGCGAAATAAGATCGCGTCTTGCTAAGTAGCATATGCTAAGATTCTACGCTATGCAATAAACCTTTTGATTTAATAGAAAAAAACATTCCTGACACAAAAAACTGCCCCTATGGACTCTTACGCTCTATAACGTAAAGGTCAATGACAAAGTCATGATGCTCTTTTGTGTGGAAATCAAACATTTTAGGAATAGTCATAAGCATAGCATAAACCGCCCTTACAACGCCGCCGTGCTGCTCAATGAATCGTTTAAGAAAAGCGGAAGGTTGAACCTCAACCATATTTGACCCAGACGATTTTAAAATGCCAATAAGCCGCTTGTCAACTTCAGGATGATTATGCAGGGAATAAACCATTTTAGCAGACATCAAAGCTTTAACCAGAAAAGCACGGTCAGCGTTACGGGTTTGAACCCCAAAAGGCGGATTTTGCAACACCGTATCAAAGCAGCCTTCAACGGCAGCAATGTCCCCGTTAACCCATTGAGTGCTAGCGGTTAACCCAGTTGTCTGGGCGTTTTCAACGGCAACCCTGAGCGCGGATTTGTCGATGTCAACGCCTAAAACGTTTTCTGCCCCAAGAAAAGCGGCGCCTAAAGCAAGCCTTCCTGTGCCGCACCCTAAATCCAGCACGCGTTTGCCGATGATGTCGTTGTTTGTGTAGGCGGCAATGTAAAGCATTGTTGCTGTTATGTTTTCTGAAGTGGTGTACTGCTCAAGCTCGACTTTTGGGGCTGGATTAACTTTGACGGTTGATAAGAACCGTTCAAGGTCTAGTTTTCGAACAAGCCTTTTTTGAGCATACTCTCCCATGAAGCTTCGCCGGATGCAACCATAAACTCGTTAACTGTTAATATGGGCTTCGCGAATTTTCCCGGCGCATCAAGCGAGATTCTTGGACAGGCCGTGTTCACGTAGGCTTCAATGGTTGGGAACTCCATAAGCGATTCAGGCGAAACCTCGCGGATTGCCAGCAGGTAAGCGGTTTTTCCTTGCTTTTCAATTAACTCTTTGACTTTAAGAGCCTCTTCAACACGTTTCTGACCAGGCTTTAACCCAATGATAATTCCAATGTTCTTGGCACCTTTTGCCTGCTCGATACATGCCCAATGCTGCTTGAGAAGCTTCTGCGCCTCCTCACTAAGCGAAAAAGCCCTGTTATCGTAAGGGTCAGCAACTATGGTTGGTTTAGAAGTGCTCAAAGCTATGCCCAGCGCATGAAAGATTCCGCCACCAACAAACAGGAACGCTTCAACCTCATCAGCTATTGATTTAACATTACTGTAATCACAACCGATAACTTGCCCAGCATAACCAACGTGGCCAGCTTCGCCGATAATCACGGTTTTTCCTGAACGTACCAGAAACTCGCGGGTTTCGTTAAGAGTTTGCAGATGCTGAACAGAAGTTGCCAACCCAATCTTTGAATAACTACTAAGCAGAGGCAACGCTTTCTCGATGGCTTCATTAACGTTTGCTGAGGCTCTTGCTTCAACATAAATTGTGGGAATTGCCTCGTGTTTTACAAATTTTGAGTGCCCAAAATGAATCACCATGTCTGCGCCTAAACTTGCAGCTTCGTTAGTGGCTATGTCGCAGGCGCCGTAGCATGGGTCAGCGGAAATCAGGGGAAGTGCACCGGTTTTTTCTACTATTTTTGCTAGTCGGGTGGCTTCAGGTTTTAGGCCTTGGGGCATCTGGATTAAAACTCGTTTGGCGCCAAGGTTTTGGATTTCCTGTTTGATTCTTTCTTCTTCAAAATCAAAATTTTTCATGTTCTCAAGCCCTTAAGAATATAGTAAGTTGTCAAAAATTAAAAAGAATTAGGTTAAATTAGGGGGGTGGTTACCATTCCCAGTCGGGAACGGGTCTCTTTAATGGTTTGCCAGCTTGAATTGCTGCTGTCTCTGCTAAACGTTCAAGAACAATCTTTTGTTCAATGCCTGCAACGTTTCTTCTTGTTGCTGCGACTGCGTCGTTGTTTACTGATATGCTGTCGATGCCGGCGCGGACGAGGAATTCGCAGAAGTCTGGCAGGTTTGATGGACCTTCACCGCAGATGCTTACTGTGCAGCCGTTTTCATGTGCAACCTTGATTAGGCGTGCAATGATGCGTTTTACTGCTGGGTCGCGTTCGTCGAAGTAGCCCATTTGTCCGAGGCGTTCTGAATCTCGGTCAATCATTAGGACTCCTTGTGTCATGTCATTGCTGCCGATGCTAAAGCCGTCTACGAGTTTGCTGAATTCATCTGCCATAATGGCGATTGCTGGTGTTTCTGCCATGAACCAAATCTTGAAGTCACGTGAGCGTTCAAGACCTTCTTGGCGCATGATTTCAAGGACCTGTTTTGCTTCCCACACGGTTCTAACCATTGGAAGCATAACGTAAACATTCTTTAGACCCCATTCGTTGCGACATTTCTTGATTGCCTGACATTCCAATCTGAAGGCTTTTTCGTACCATTGGCTGATGTAGCGGCTGCAACCTCTCCAACCTAACATTGGGTTTTCTTCAACGATTTCATATTTGTCGCCGCCTTTGAGGTCGCGGTACTCATTTGTCTTGAAATCACTAAATCTTACCACTACTACGCGTGGCTGGATTTCTCTTGCGACTGTTGCAACTGCGCTTGCAAACTTGTCAATAAAGACCATTTGTTCGCCTTTGTCAATAAAGCTCAACGGGTGTTCGCCGATGGCGCTGGCTAAGACGAATTCTGTACGCATTAAGCCGATGCCTTGGAATGGCAGGTTCTTGTATTGTGCAATCATTTCTGGAGTGCCGAGGTTCATGTAAATTTTTGTTGCTGTTACTGGAGCTGGAGCGTCAACTGTATGAAGTACTTGGGTTGAGGATTCTGGATCGTGTTTCATGATGCCTTCGTAGATTATGCCGTTTCTTGAGTCAACCGTGTATTCGCTGCCGGTTTTCATTACTTCGGTTGCGGTTTCTGTTCCAACAACACAGGGAATGTTTAGTTCTCGGCTTACGATCGCTGCGTGTGAGGTGATTCCGCCTTTGTCTGTTACAATCGCAGAAGCGATTTTCATGTATGGGACAAAGTCGGGGTTTGTCATGTCTGTTACTAGAATGTCGCCTTTCTTCATCATTGATGCTGCTTCGTCAGTGGTTAGGGCAACTTTAGCTACCCCAAAGCCGTAACCGCGTTTACCGGCGCTGATGCCTTTAACTGCAACTTTTAGTTGTTCGTTATTTTTCTCTTTTGAGTCATCTGTTGGGGTTTCCATAGTTTTTGACCACACTGTTTCTGGGCGTGCTTGAACCAAGAAAATGTTACCTGGGTAAGGCAAGTCTTGGTCGATTGCCCATTCAATATCCATTGGTTTGCCGTAATGTTTCTCGATTTTACGAGCAAGTTCTGCAAGCGCCATAATTTCTTGGTCACTTACGCAGACAACTTTTTGCTGTTCAGCAGGAATATCTAAGTGCACAGTTTTTCCTGTTTCTGGGTCACGTATGTACTTGATGGTTTTTCTTGCGATTCGGCGTTCCTTGATTTCCATGGCGGTCTTGTCAATGACAAAGTCATCTGGGTTGACAGCGCCTGAAACCACTGATTCACCGAGACCGTAGTTGCCTTCAATTACAATTTCATTTCGATTGCCAGTTACAGGGTTAATTGTGAACATTACACCTGCAGCACGAGAGTTAACCATCTTTTGCACGCCGACACTGATGAAGACTTTTTCGTGTGCAAAGTTTTTCTCTGTTCGGTAAAATATGGCTCTTGGAGTAAACAGGCTTGACCAGCATTTCACTACTTTGTCAAGCAGGTCTTCTGGACCTTTTACGTTAAGATAAGTTTCTTGTTGTCCTGCAAATGAAGCGTCTGGCAGGTCTTCTGCTGTTGCGCTTGAACGGACAGCAACAAACGTGTCTTTAAGGTTGAAACGTTTGTTTAATTGTTTGTAAGCTTCACGAACTGCTTCTTCGATGTCTTTTGGCATCGGAGTTTTCTCAATTAATTCACGGATACGTTTTGAAGCTACTTCATACTGTTTAGGGTCATTAGGGTCTGTAACAGTTTCTTTAATTACAGCATAGATTTGCTTAGAGATTTGTTTCTCTTCAATAAATTTTTCATATGAAAAAGCTGTAACGGCAAAACCGTTGGGAACCGGTAACCCGGCATGGATCATTTCACCAAGGCTGGCGTTCTTGCCGCCAACAATGGGAACATCATTATTTCTTACATCATCAAACCATAAGACCAAAGCTTTGCTTGTATCACTCAAGCGGTTTCAGTCTCCGTCGGGGCCTTGTCGGCGGCAGCTGGAGATTTGGTCACTACGATTTTGCAGTGGATTGGGAGTTTTGCGCTGCCGCGTTTGAGTGATAGTTTTGCGGTTTCAGCTGCTGCTGCTTTTACTCGTACGGTGATGATTGGTTGGTCTACCTCAACTTTTGCTGCTGTGCCTACTGCTGTTCCGAATGAGCGTCTCATTCCTTGCTGAAGACGGTCAGCGTGGGCACCGAAGATCATTTTGTTTTCCCGCAGGATAATGTGTGGGTATGGATGAACAACCATGAGGTAATCGTTAACTAGTTTTTCCATTAAAACACGGTTTGTGGCTACACGCGCCGCTTCGAGTGCACTATGGCGTACTTGAACTCTTTTTGTTGATAAAAGCTGGACTTCGTAGTCATAGCTGCCTTTTGTGTCGCCCATAGTAAACTTTACGATTTTTGGTGGTGGAAAGCCTCGAGCGTATTCTTTTCTGGTGTAAGCTCGATTTTTAACGTGCCTGAAATTTCTTGCGTGCATCTAGCGTCCCTTTTTAACGTAACACTTTCAGCGGTATTTAAACGATTTGCAATTTTATGTCAACATTTACATGAGTTTTCCGCTTATCCCCTAATTGAGGGCTTTACGCATCATTAATGGTGTTTTATGTAATGAGCTTAAATAGTTTAGTTGACTTGTAGGTTTTTAATGTTTACTTTACTGTTCATTTCAGGGAAGAATTGGCAACTTTCCCTAGCAGAGCTTACAGCCTACCTAAATGCAAGGCAAATAAGCTTTGAAATACAGCATTTTACAAAAGAATTCTTCACCATCCAAACGCAGCAAGCCCTCGACCCAGCAGTGATTGATGATTTAGGAGGCATAATAAAAATCGGTCAATCCATGCTAACGCTTCCAACCCAACTAGTAAAAGACGCCTACGTAAAACACAACAAGCAATCTGAAAAAGAAGTCGCAGAAGCTTTAGAGAAAAGCGGCATAGTTGACCAAATGGCCAAACAAGTAGAGGGCAGAGTATTCTTTGGCGTTAGCGTTTACCTTGAAGAAGACCACCTAAAGTCACGTGCAGGCGAAATCCAGCGACTCCTTGGAAGCGCAGTAAAAGACGAGCTATCGGGTTACGGCAAAAAAGCCCGTTTCATGGGGTTTGCCGACAAGTCACAAGGACAACTTAGTCACGTTGAAGTTCTAAAAAAGCAACTTGTGGAAACCAAATCAGAAGTGCTTCTTTGCATTGGTAAAGAAAACACGTGGATAGCCACAACCATCGCCGTTCACAACCCGTTTGAATTCCAGAAACGTGACATCTACAAGCCAAGACAAAGAAAAATCTTTGGCATGCCACCACGTCTCGCAAAAATCATGGTTAACCTTTCAGGCTGCACTGAAGGAAAAACATTGCTTGACTCTTTCTGTGGCGTTGGCACAGTTTTGCAGGAAGCATTGCTGCTAAAAGCTCATGTGCTTGGCACAGACATTAATCAGTGGTGCATTAAAGCGGCAGAAGACAACTTGGAATGGCTAAAGAATGAATATGAACTTCGCGACGTAGATTACAGGGTTGTCCAAAGCGACGTTGGTTTTCTGTCAAGAAAAATGGGCAGAGAAACCGTTGATTGTATCGTTTCAGAACCAGATTTAGGACCAGCATTGCGCCAAGTGCCAACAACACCATACGCACAAAAAGTCATTGACAAGCTTACTCCGCTGTTTTTCGGGTTTGTTGAAGAAGCCTACAAAGTTCTCAAACCAAACGGCACACTCGTGGTAGTTACGCCATACATTGTCGCGCGGTCTAAACAGGTTGTTACGATGCCTATCAGCGAAAAAGCCGCAGAAGTCGGTTTCAGCAAAGTAAAACCGTTCACGCCAGACATGTTCGCAAAAACCGCCACCAACAGTGAAGTCTTGACGGGTCTGGAGTCGCTTGTAGAAGTGGACCAAAGGCATTTGATTGGCAGAGAAATTCATGTGTTCCGCAAATAATCGCTAATGTTATTAGTTTGTTTTTGCGTTTGTTTCTAAAGCAAAACTAGGCAGTGTAAACTATTGAGCAGTGAAAAAGTTAACACAAGACCTGATTGGGACCGTTACTTCCTTGACCTTTGTGAAGCAGTTTCTAAACGTGCAACATGTGACCGTGGAAGATGCGGCGCCGTAATTGTGAAAGATAAACGAATAATGACAACAGGCTACGTTGGCGCACCCGCTGGGTTGCCACATTGTGATGAAGCAGGGCATGACATGCGCAAAGTCTTCAATGGAGACGGAACCATAACACAGCATTGCGTACGTACGCTACATGCGGAACAAAACGCGATTATTCAAGCTGCACGATTCGGAATCCCACTTGAAGGCGCAACATTGTACTGCAAAATGACGCCTTGCCGAACCTGCGCTATGATGATAATTAACGCGGGCATTAAACGGGTGGTCTGCGAGAAACGTTACCACGCTGACGCTGACACGATTGAATATTTCAAACAGGCTGGCATCGAACTCACGATTATGAATAACGAGTTTGAGCAATACAAAAACCAATAACCACCATTTTTTAACATACTAATGGCTTGAAAAAAAGCCAATAGCACCTACCCCCTATAGGTTT
>JAWRIR010000064.1:0-3992 GCA_040268405.1 Thermoproteota archaeon
AAGTCGTAACCAGAAAGAGCTTAAACATAACTTTCCCGAACTGGAGCAACTCAAGCATCTGGCACCTGGTCTTGTGGTGGATGGAGAGATTGTGGTTATGAAAGACGGTAAACCTGATTTTCAAAGGTTGCTTGAGCGTGGGCAAGCTGTTTCGCAGAGGGAAATTGAACGGCAAATGCAGCGTGCGCCTGCGGTTTACATTGTTTTTGACGTTTTGGAAAAGGACGGTAAAAGCCTAACAAACCTGCCTCTGATGGAACGGAAGAAGGTTTTGAAAGAGTCTTTGACTGAGGGTTCCAACGTGTTGATTTCGGATTTTATTGAAGAAAACGGTGAAGCTTACTATCAACTGGTTTTGGAGAAGGGTTTAGAGGGTGTAGTTGCGAAACGTAAAGATAGTCTTTACGAGGAGGGCATGCGGACTGGTAGTTGGCTGAAAATTAAGCAGCTTAAAACCTGCGACTGCATCATCTTCGGCTACACCGAGGGCGCAGGGGTGAGGGGAAAAACTTTTGGCGCTCTGCTGCTTGGAGTTTATGATAAAGAGGGAAAACCCATGTATCTTGGCAAGGTTGGAACAGGCTTTAGTGAACAAACACTTGGGAACCTACTGGACAAGTTTGAAAAAATCAAAACCAGCGCGACACCGTTTACGCCTGACGTTGGCGACGTGGTGACATGGCTTGAACCGCGACTGGTCTGCGAAGTGGCTTACCAAGTTTTAACGCACGATTTTAAACTGCGCATGGCACGCTTCCGTAATCTGCGGGTTGACAAAGCGCCTGAAGAGTGTACGATTGACCAGTTTATTGAAGGCAAACCTGCCCCCCAGAAGGATGAGGGCAAGCTTTCTGAGTACAAGGCTAAACGTGACTTCAATCAGACCAGCGAACCCACCGCTGAAGTTAAAGAGACTGGCGGAGCACCAGTTTTTGTCGTTCAAGAGCATCACGCGAGCCATTTGCATTGGGATTTTAGGTTGGAAAGCGGTGGTGTGTTGAAGAGTTGGGCTGTTCCTAAAGGTATTCCTGAAGATACTAAACAGCGGCGTTTGGCAGTGGAGACTGAGGATCACCCGTTGGAGTACGCCAATTTTGCTGGTACAATTCCTAAGGGTCAGTATGGGGCTGGAACCGTTGCTATTTGGGATAAGGGGCATTACACTGTTAAGTTGTGGGAGCAAGACAAGATTGAAGTTATTTTGGATGGTCAACGTCTGAAAGGACGTTACGTGCTGGTGCGGCTGAAACGGGGTAACGATAAGGATTGGTTGATGCTTAAAGGAAAAGAATCCCCATGAATGTACATGCGGGCACGATTGGTTGGAGCTACAACTTCTGGAAAGGACCATTCTACCCCGCTAAACTACCCAACACCAAACTGCTCACATTTTACGCTACACAATTTAACACGGTAGAAGTTGACAACACCTTTTACCGCATCCCAAACCCGCAAACAATGCTCAACTGGAAACAACAAACACCCGACAACTTTATCTTCTCACTAAAATTCCCCAACCTAATAACCCACATAAAAATGCTAAAAGACTGCCAAAGAGAAACAGCCATTTTCCTTGAACGTGCCCAGTTGCTTGACAAAAAGCTTGGTCCAATGCTGCTGCAATTTCCACCCAGCTTTGGCGAGGCACATTTTTCTGATTTGGCTGCTTTTCTCTCTGGGTTACCTCGGGGTTTGCGGTTTGTTGTTGAAGTGCGAAACCAAAGCCTAATGAATGAACGCCTTTTTGAGGTTTTGAAGGGTAACAATATTGCGTTGGCATGGGTAGACAGCCCCATTATGCCTAGCACTCTTGAGTTGACCTCTGACTTTGTTTACCTGCGTCTGGAGGGTGACCGCAGCAAGGTTCAGGGCGTGCTGGGCACGGTTGAGGTTGACCGCCAAGCTGATGTTAAGGTGTGGGCTGAAAAGCTTGCTGTTTTCAAGGCGCGTGGGGTTGAGGTTTTTGGTTATTTTGGCAAGTTTTATTCTGGGTTTCCACCGTTGGATGTTCGTCGGTTTATGGAGGACATGGGTGTGGGTTACCAGAAAACCCTGCTGTAAGCGTAAGTACTGCTTTTCAACATACTAATGGCTTGTTTTTCAACCAATGGCACCTACCCCCCTTAGTGTTTCAACCTACCCCCTATAGGTTTCAATATAGAACTGCTATTTGGAGCCTAATAGGATCCTAATAGGTTGGTGGGGCAAGCAGGTTGAGTGTCGAGGTTTGCCTGAAACCTTAAAATCAGGTTGTAGTGTGTTATTTTATTGGCGATAGTTATGGATATTGACCAGCGAAAAATCGCTAATATCCACGATTTTTATTCAGATTTTGACGAAATGTCTAACCAGCTTTTGGCTTTGAAAGATGATTTTCCATCTGGCTTAATCATTCCAGTTTTCGGCAGCGACATAAAAAGTCCCGGATTAGACAAAATCATAAGCGAAATAAACCAATGCACCTACCTAAGCAAAGTCTTCATTGCCCTATCAGCTCAAACTCCAGAAGACTACGGTGAAGCATTAAGAATCAGTCGTGCCTTCAAAGTTCCATGCGACGTTGTCTGGTGCAACAAACCTGAAGTTTTAGCGGTTTTTGAAGAATTAAAAGCAAAAGGACTTGACGTTACAAGGTCCTATGGCAAAGGCAAAGACGTCTGGATAGCCATGGGCATTGCATCATTGGACCTTTTTGCTTTTGCAGTTCACGACGCAGACATTGTTACTTACACGAAAATGTTGCCTACACGGATGCTTTATCCGCTTATTGAACCTAAACTTGACTTCTTCTTTTCCAAAGGCTACTATGCAAGAATCAACCAGGACACCAAAAAACTGTACGGGCGAATACAACGCCTTTTCATAACCCCTCTCCTTGAAGTCCTGCAGGAAAAGCTCCGTTACTCCAAGTTCTTAACTTACTTGCAGTCTTTTAGTTATCCTCTTGCAGGGGAAATAGCCGTTTACTGTGATTTAGCCACTCATTTGCGCATGCCAAGTGATTGGGGACTGGAACTTGGGCTTCTCGCAGAAGTCTACCGTAACGCTTCCTATGGACGAATATGCCAAGTAGACTTGGGCTTTTATGACCACCGCCACAAAGAAATCGTTCACAATGGCCTCCTAAAAACCGCTGAAGACACTCTCATAACGTTACTTAGAACTTTAACTGAAACCGAGAACGTTGACATTTCAGAATCTTTTCTTACCAGTCTTGAAGTGTCTTACAGGCGTCTTGCACAGGACAAGATACGGCAATACCATGCTGACGCCACCTGTAACCAGCTTACCTTTGACCGGCACGAAGAAGAAGTAAACTTGGATGCCCTTTCCACAGTTATTCTTAGCGGCGGAAAAAAATATTTGGAAAATCCTGTAAGAGCACAATTGCCTGATTGGTTACGTGCAATCGCTGCCATGCCTGACATAAGAGAAAAACTAAGGGAAAAAGCCATTGAACAATAAAACCAAAATCATAATCTTCTCCGACGTAGACGGCAGCCTACTAAACAGCAAATACGAATATGCAGAGATTGCCCCGATTTTGCGCAGGATTTTGTCGCTTGATGCTTCAGTTGTTCTTGCCAGCAGCAAAACCCAAGCCGAACTTGCCTACTACAGAAAAAAACTACAAATCCCAGACCCTTGCATTGCCGAGAACGGCTCGCTAATTGTTGTGCCCAAAAATTATTTCAAGAAAGAACCAAAATTTTCTAAACAGTCAGCCAAAGAAGGCTTAATTGAGTTTGGCACACCCTACCACATTATCCGGGAAAAATTGTCTTGTGTGAAAAACCAAACTGAAGCCGGCATAATCGGGTTTGGCGACTTAACAGTCGAAGAAGTTGCAGAAGATACAGGGTTGCCTTTGGATTTAGCTGCTTTAGCTAAAAAACGCGAGTATAGTGAACCCTTCAAAATCGTAAACGGCGATGAAGCACAGGTTTTGCGGGCGTTGTGGGCTAATGGGCTTTGCAGCATAATGGGTGGTA
>JAWRIR010000065.1:0-27435 GCA_040268405.1 Thermoproteota archaeon
CCGTAAAACTTATTACCGAAGTTATTAACCAGTAACATCGTTTCGGGGGTCGTAACAAACGGCAGCAAACAAACAACAAACAACAAATCAACTATTACAGGTACCTGACACTCCCAAACAACAGGAAATCAAAAAGAAACAACTCTTAAAACGATGCCTACGTTTTCGAACAAGAAAAAGAGGAACCGCAATAGTCAACACTTCAGAAGGCGTACTAGTTGTAAGTGAAAACGGCAAAAAATTTGACTTGCCTGGTGGAGCAGCAAAAAACCGTGAAAGCCGCAAAGACGCCGCCATAAGAGAACTAAACGAAGAGACTGGTTTGCAAGCTATTGACTTTTTTTTGCTTTTTGAATTCAAAGGCCGCATTCAACGAAACATAAAAGGTGGCTTCTTTAGAGATTTCCACAAAGTATACCTGATTAAAGTGGCTGGTGTCGCTAAGCCCAGTAGTGAAATCCACTATATTGCTTACTACAAAAAAGACTCGAAATTAAAACTGTCCTATTCTGCCAACCGAATAATCCAAAAATATCTTAAACTGAAGGAGGTTAATAACTGACCGTACTTGAACCCTCACCAATCAGGAAAACCCAAAGTTTTCCAGACGTAAAAATTCGGTTAGGGCTTAAAAGTCGCACAAACCTCACAACTCGGCAAATGGAAGTTTTGTTGCTGCGTAAACGCGGATTCACTCAGGCCAAAGTTGCAAAGCTACTTGGAACAAGCCGGGCGAACGTAAGTATTATAGAACGGAACGCTTACAAAGTTGTTTGGGAAGCTCAAGCAACCATTGAGGCTTTCGAATCTTTGCATGAAGACGGCATTTTTTTGGTGCCCAGCCGAACATCCATTTATGATGTGCCTCGATTGATTTTCCTGCGGGGCGACGCTTTGGGTATTAAAGTAAAGGTTGACGAAAACAGCATATTATCCCTGGTTAAGTCCAAGGGCAAGATACGGCGGTATCGTCTAGTTTCTCCATTATCCGTGAGAATAAAACCTGATGGACAGCTACTCATCAAATAGCTTTTTGTGGAATGTAATCTGTTCGGTTTACCAACACTTATAAACCCTTTAACGATAAGCGACGATAACACAAAGGAGCCATACGATTTGTCATCAACTGAAAGTCACCATCATCACGAGCAAAAACCGGTAAATTTTGACGATTTTGAAGGTTTAGTCCAAAGAGCTGCTGAACTGCGTGGTCACCGTTGTCTGGGGTTGCCTTTAGGAATAAAGATGGCACAATTAGGTCTTAAACTGCTCAACCTGTCGGAAGAAGACAAAAAAGAGTACCTTGTAGTTTTTGTGGAGAATGATAAGTGCCCTGCTGATGGTGTACAAATTGCCACGGGCTGTAGTGCGGGAAGCCGAAAATTCAAAATGCTGTATTACGGAAAATCGGCAGCCACTTTTGTTGATGGTCGCACTGGCAAGGGGTACCGGGTTTTTTCACGGAAAGATTTTATGCCCAATGCTTTAGCTTTGGCGGTTAAAGATAACATCATAAAGTCTGACGAAAAAGTTGAAGCAATGTCAAGGCTGGAAAGAAAAGTGTTAATGAACGCTTTTATGAAGATGACGCCTGAAGAATTGCTTGACTATAAAGCTGTTCAAGTAAGTTGGGATAGTCCTCTTATTTCTTCAAGAGATAACCCTGCAGTCTCCTGTTCTAAATGTGGTGAAGAAATTATGAGTGGCATGGGTGTTGAGCAAGATGGGAAAGTCTTATGTAGAGCCTGCTTGAAAGGTCCATATTATCAACCTCTTTAAACTCTCTTTTTTACGGCTTATTTTTTGTTTTTCAGTTTTTCAATTGACTTAGCCGTTGTTATTACGTAAACAGTTCGGCTTACCAAGGCTTATAGAATACGGCTCGGTTGCCCTTTTTTCAGTTACTTGGAAGGAAAACAAATGGGATACAAAGATAGCAAAAATCGTAACATAATCATCATTGCAGTCGTACTTGTAATTGTAATAACAGCAGCCGCTTTAGCTTCACCATATCTCTTAACAGGTTCACCCTCACCATCACCTTCACCAACGGCAACTCCGACACCAACAGAAACCACAACGCCCTCGTCAACCGCAACAGCAACTCCAACACCAACCACAAGCACTTCCCCCTCGCCAACTGCAACTGCTACGCCAACCCCAACACCAACAGCATCTCCAACCACAACCACAGTCGTTGACATGTACGGAAGAAACGTAACAATACCCACAACAATCACCAAAGTATTATGCACAGGACCAATTGAAGCCGAATTCGTTTACATGCTCGCCCCAAACAAACTCGCAGGCATACCATTCACATTCAACGGCAACCCCGCCTACGTACCAACTCAATACGCAAACCTAACTGTAGTCGGCGGCTGGTTCGGTCAAAAAACAGGCAACATTGAAACTTTCCTATCAGCAGAACCGGACATAATCATAGATGGTTCATGCAGCACAGTAGAGCAAGTAGAAGAAAGACAAGCACAATTCGGGTCCGTGCCCGTTGTAGGCTGCAAAGCAGGCGACTACCTAACACAGTACGGCGCAGAAATCACCTTCATAGGAAACCTCCTCGGCGTACAGGAACAGGCACAAAAACTCAACGATTACTATCAAGAAGCAATGAACTACGTAACCTCCAAAGTTTTCAACATTCAACCAGACGACAAAGTCACCATTTACTATGCAGAAGGTTCAGCTGGACTAAACACTGACCCTCAAGGCTCAATGCACACAATGCTCATCTCATTCTGCGGTGGAGTAAACGTTGCCAACGTTGAACTATTGCCCGGCTACGGTATGGCTTCAACCTCTATGGAAGCAATCTACCAGTGGAACCCAGACATGATTATTATTGGACGCGGCAGTCAAGCATCACTTTACAGTACAATCATGAACAGTACCGCTTGGAACCAGCTTGATGCAGTCAAAAACGGTAACGTAGTAATCAGACCAGACAATCCATATTCATGGTTTGATGGTCCGCCTGGTCCCGGCCAGATTTTGGGCATGTATTGGATGGTTCACACGCTCTACCCAGACTTAACAACCGACTTAGACCTCGCTGCGCAAGTGCAGACATTCTATTCTGACTTCTTCCACTACGACCTAACATCCGAACAAATCCAAACGTTACTAAGCGGAGGAAACATCTAACCTCCCATCCCTTTTTCTTTTTTTAAAGTCAAGTAACCAAAAAAATTAGCTTTAACATGAGGTGGGAACATAAAAGCAAAAACAAAAACCATCGAAACCCCCAGAAAAAGCGTCTCAAAACTCGTAAACTTGCTCAAAGCTTTTCGTGGGCTCCCCGTTGCTATAATTCTTTTAATTTTGCTTGTGTTTCTTGCCATTTTATCTTTGGGTTTAGGAATATACCACGTGCCCCCTGAGGACGTGGTTAACATTCTGGTGTCTAACCTTTTTGGGCACGCACAAGACACAATTCCAAACCATGTAGTAATGACCGTTAGATTACCCCGGATATCTGCAGCCATCCTTGTAGGTGCCGCACTTTCATTAGCGGGCGGTTCATTTCAAGGGCTTTTCCGTAACCCGTTGGTGTCTCCAGACATTCTCGGTGTCTCCGCTGGAGCCGGTTTCGGCGCAGCATTAGCAATCTTGCTTTCTGGAGACAAATTTATGATTCAAGCTTTCGCTTTCTGTTTCGCGCTTATAGCAGTAACAATTGTTTACTCTGTCAGCAAAGTCGTTAAAGGCAATCGTACTCTAAGCTTAGTCTTAGCTGGATTAGCAATATCTTCCCTGTTTAGTGCTTGCCTCTCGTTAATGGAGTACATAGCTGACCCTACAGACCAACTGCCAACAATCATCTACTGGTTAATGGGCAGTTTAGCTTCCCTTACAACGGCTGACGTGCTTGTTGCAGCAGTCCCACTGGTGACTGGCGCGGTTATCATTTTGCTGATGCGTTGGCGTTTCAACGTTTTAGCAATGGGTGAAGAGGAAGCTCAAGCTTTAGGCGTAAATGTTGGCCAAATACGAATAATTATCGTAATTTGTTGTACTTTGATGAGTGCTTCGGCAGTTTGCCTCAGCGGCATAATTGGTTGGGTTGGCTTGGTTATTCCGCACATCAGCAGATTGCTGGTTGGACCCGACCACAAACGCTTGTTACCAGTATGTTTACTGCTAGGTGCCTGCTATCTTTTACTCATTGATGACATTGCTCGTACAGCATCAAGCTTGGAAATTCCGCTTGGCATTTTGACCGCTATGATTGGTGCACCGTTCTTTTTGTACATGCTTAGTCGGGGAGGAAAAGGTTGGGCATGAAACTCTGTGTAAACAACGCCGAATACCATTACGACCTTGAGAAAAACAACGGCTTTAGAAATGTCAGTTTCGATTTGGACCAGCCCTGTGTCATGTCTATACTTGGACCAAACGGTTGCGGAAAAACAACTCTGCTAAAATGCATTGACGGCTTAATGAAGCTCCATGGCGGCAGCATATCAGTAAACGGCAAAGACCTTTCCGAATTATCCCGGGTTGAAATAGCCATGTCTGTGGGTTATGTACCGCAGTTTCATCAGCCCAGTTTTGCTTTTTCAGTGTTGGATGCTGTGCTGGTTGGTCGTGCTCCGCATGTTGGTTTTCTGGATTCTCCCAAAAAGAAAGACATCTTGATTGCTAAGCAGGCTCTTGAAGCTATGGGCATTTCTCACTTAGCTAATGCAGCTTATACTCAGCTTAGCGGCGGCGAAAGACAATTGGTACTAATTGCTAGGGTGTTAGCTCAGCAACCTTCACTGCTTTTGCTTGATGAACCTACGTCTCATTTGGATTTTGGAAACCAAATAAAACTGTTGGGAACACTGCAAAAGTTAGCCAGTAACGGCCTGCCAATAATTATGACGTCGCATTTTCCTGACCACGCTTTTTTGGTGTCAAGCAAGGTGGCTCTGATGAAGCGAGGCGAATTGATAGATGTTGGCGCACCAGACGATATAGTGACTGAATCTAATCTGGAAAAAGTCTACAAAATTAAAGTCAAAATCGTTAATGTCGATGTTGGCGTTAACCGCAAAATGTGTGTACCTGTTGGAGAGTAACTTGGAGATGTATTTGAAATGTTAGACCCTAAAAACTGGAATGGTTGTAGCAAAAGAATAATCGTCAGTGAAGTAATAGTAAACCAAGATTATACTGCTTGTGCAAAAACTGCACTGAAAAAAGAAGAGGCGTTAGCATGACTGGACGCATAGTTGAAGAAGCCATAGAAAAAGTAAAATCTCTCATACCCGACATTGACAGCATCCTTGTTGAGCAGATTGTTTTAGGTCTTGGCTACACAGGCGTGCGGTTAAGTGAGGGGCACTCTGGTCTCTGTTACACTTTCCAGACTGAGATAGCACAATGCAGCAGTCACTGCCAAGTATCCGATTATGCTGGAACACTCGCTGGTTCACCAGCAATTAAGCTTGCTGAAAAAGCCAAATCTTGGGACCTAAGAGAAAGCATAATCGGTTTTGCAACCTTAAATGCGCTTTCCCAAATCGTAATGGACAAAAAACCCCAAAACTATGAAGTCCTAAACGGCGACGTAATAGAATACATCAACCTAACCAAAAACGACGTCGTCGCCTTAGTCGGTTACATTGGTCCATTAGTTCCACGCATAAGGGCAAACTCTAAGAAGCTTTACATTCTTGAACGAACGCCCACCCGTCGTGAAGAAGGCATACTCCCCGACACTGCTTGTGACCAAATACTGCCCACTGCCAACGTAGTCCTGATTACTGGAACTGCGTTAGTAAACGGAACAATAGATCACCTGCTTGAACTTGCCAAAAACGCAAGGGAAATCGCAATAATCGGCGCAACAGCCGGAATCCTGCCGGAAGTCTTGTTCGACCGCGGCGTAACCATTGTTGGCGGCGTAAAAGTAGTGGACCCCGCTAAAATGATGCAGGTCGTATCAGAAGGCGGAGGAACACCAGCACTAAAATCAGCCGTCAAATTCATAACCACAAAAAGGAGCAAACAAAAATGAAAATCCTAATCTGCGGAAAAGGCGGCAGCGGAAAAAGCACTGTTACCTCTCTTTTAGCAAAAAACTTGGAAGCCGAAGGTTACCGTGTACTTGTCGTGGACGCTGACGAATCCAACTACGGTTTAAGTGCGCAGCTTGGTCTTGCTGAGCCGTTGGAGCTTATGGAGCAAATCGGCGGTAAAAATGCTGTAAAAAACAAGATGGGCCGCGTTGTTGATGGTCATAAAGCGCCCGTGTTTGATTCGTCTTGGCGTATTGAGGACATACCCGCCGAGAGCATTTCCAAGAAGGGGAACTTGTACTTGTTGCAGATTGGGAAGGTCAAACATTTTGATGAAGGCTGCGCTTGCCCCATGGGTGTCCTCTCCAAAGACTTCTTAAACCGCTTATCTTTGGCTCCGAAAGATGTAGCCATAGTTGATACTGAAGCGGGCGTGGAACATTTAGGGCGTGGCGTTGCTGGAGGTGTTGACCTCATTTTCGGCGTTATTGACCCCTCCTACGAATCCATCAGGCTATCCAAAAAAATCTCTGCCATGACTAAAGAAAGCAAAAAACCACTATATTTCATAATAAACAAAGCAGCGCCCGATGTTGCGGAGAAAATTGCAGTTCAAATCGGCAAAGAACAAGTCATTGGCGTAATGCCCTTCAGTTCGGTGGTGCAGGAAAAGGGGTTGCTGGGCGAAGAACTTGACGCCAAAAACTTGGATATCTCAGCAATCACCGATTTTATTCTTAAACTTGTTAGGCAAACGGGTTAAACACTGTTTTTCAACATACCTTTGGATTGTTTTTCAGTCAATAGCACCTACCCCCTATAGGTTTCTGCATAGATTAACTATTAGGATCCTAATAGGCTCCAAATAGGTTGACAAAAACTCGTTTATTGGGTGATGGCGTTGAAGACTTGTTTCGCTATGATTTTTGCTCCTTCATCGTTGGGGTGTACGCCGTCTTTGAAGTATTCGGGGTGACCCAGCATTGGAGTGTGAGCGTCAATGAGCGGCAAATCGAGGCTGGATGCTGTTTGCCTAATTAACGGCAAGATTTCGTTTTCAACCACTGACGCATTCAAGCCAATAATGTTATCGAAAACTGGCGGCGAAAGCACAAGGTATACTTGCGGTTTGGATGAAAGCTTTTGGAACGAGGTAATCAGCGTTGTGTAATCGTTTATGAAGTTGCTACGTTGCTGCTCACTTAGGAAAGCGTCGTTAGTTCCAAGCATTATTATCACAATGTCTGGCTTGAACAAGTGCGCATACAACGCTAAAGTCTGGTTCATGTAAGGCTTCTCAAAATCAAGCGAAACAGTAGTACGTCCAACACCAAAATTAACTACCTCATACCCGTTCCCCAGCAAAACACCTAAATCACTTGGGTAGTTGGCATCACTTGTTATGCTGTCACCAACACAAGCAACCCTAATGGTTCGTTTTCCATTAAGTTGAGTGACAACAATGTATGAAGCCATACTGGCAACCAGAATTATTACCGCAATTGCCGCTGCAAACCCTTTTGATTGGAGTCTCAAACTGCCATTCAAGACCTAAATGTATGCTCAGTTAACTGCTTAAAGCGTAGTGTTTAAACATTTTCAACTTTTCTGTTTGCAGCGGTTCCTTTGAAAATTACATAAAAAGTGCTTCTAAAAACTTGGACAGCTCGTCTTTTTCAACGCCTCGAAAAACAAGTCTGCCACTCTTAAAAACCCTGAAAGTAACAGTAAGAAACCGAATCTCCCACATGTAACCAGAAGTCCTCTTCTTAACAATGCCTCTGCTTAGAATCCACGCTATGGCTTGATCAATCTTTTCAGGTTTAAGAACAGCAACACTGTTTACCTCTCCGCCACAAATGCTCTCAACCTTTAAGACAAAATCATCCACATTTGGCATAAAATCGCCCAGAAAAAGAAGAAAAACTGTTAAGCGCTTGCCTTTTGTTTAACGCGCTTCTTCTTTTCTGCTGTTTGCACTGTTATCGGTTTTTCTTCTTTTTTTGCTGCTTTGTCGGCGTTTCCTGCTTTTTTAGCTTTGATTGCCCGTATTTCAGTCAGTATCATTTTGAGAATTTCTTCGTCATTAGGGATGCCTGGTGGTGCTTCTACAACTTTCTTGACCATGATGGGTACGCCGTCCATTCGGTAAGCTGTGCCTTCGCTTTCTATTCCGCACCATTGTGTGGGGAACAGTACGTCGCCAACTTTGGATGTGCAGTTCATGTCTGGGTTAATCACGATTAAGGGATGTTTCATCATTTGTTGCATTGAAGGTTTGGGGAAGTGCGCGCCGGGGTCTGACCCGATTACTAAGGTTGCATCGATGTGGTTATTTTTTAGTAGGTCAATTGCTGTGAATTCTCCTGGATTGTATTGTGGATAGCCTTGGGAGAAGTCAATTGCAAAGGGGTAACCTGTTGCCCACGCGAATGCAACGTTTGCGCCTGTAATGTTAAAGTGTCCTCGCATGGGTGCAACTACGAACTTTGTTTTCTTGTTAAGGTCTCTTGTTAGTTTGATTGCGACTTCAACGTTGCGGAAGCGGCCTGCACTGGCGGTTAAGCCTAAACCGAAAAATATGGCGCCAAACTCGCAGTTCACCATTGCATCTGCAACTTCTTTTAAGTATTCAACGGGGACTCCGCCAACCTTTTCCACGTCTACTTCTTGGTCATTAACCAGACACCTTAAAGTCTGCATAATCTCGTAATCTGTGTTTGGCTCAACCTGAACAAAATAGTCAGCAACTTCGGCAGTCATGGTTTTAATTGGGTCAAAAACAATCAGTTTGCGTCCCATTTTGTTAATTGACTGTGGTGGAGCATCAACAACACATGCTTGTGGGCGTGGTGGCGGTTGATACTTTATGTCTTTTCGGCGGGCTAAGGCGTCAAGCTTCTTTTTGCTTGCGCCTGCCTTTAGTTTTTGAAGGTAACTTTTCCATTCACTTTTTTCAAAGCGTCCTTCTGGAAACGCTGTGTATCTTTCAACGTGCCGTGGATGTGACGCCCAAGGGTTGCTTCCCCAATAAATGATTAAATCTGCACGGTGTCTAACCTGTCCTAATGTTGCACCTGGAATGCCTGCTTCCTGAGTTGCCATCATTGAGGGGCCATGGCAGATGCTACAGACGTTGTCTAAAGTGGCGCCTAATTCTTCAGCCATTTCAACGCCGATGCTTTGTACTTCGCTGGTGCAGCATTCCCAACCGAAAAGCAGAGGATACTTGGCGTCTGTAAGGATTTGGGCTGCTTTTTTTACTGCTTCATCCATGCTAACAGGGACAAGCACGCCGTCTTTGCGTATCATGGGTTTAAGAATTCTTTCTTCTTTGTAGCCGTAAACCATTTTTGCTTCGCAGACAGCGCAACCGTTTTTCATTTTTACGATTTCATTGTTTTTCACGGTTACTTCAAGGTCGTCGCATAAGCAGCCGCAGATTGGGCAAACAACTGATTTTATAACTGTCATGGTATTTCCTTTCCGTATTCTTCTTTTAGGAGCTCGTCAAGGGTCAAGACGGGCTTGTCTTGTGCGGGTTCAACTTGTACTGGAAAGCCTTTGAACATGGGCATCCCCATGCTGTAGGTGTTGTCGCCGCAGACTGCGTTAGCCCAAAGTCCGCAAGGTATGAAAATTCTTCCTGGGTGTGAGCCTCTGGGGTACTCTTTTGCTTTGACGATGACTGAACCGTATTGGGAGGTAACTTGTACGTTGCCGCCTTTGATTCCAAGTTTATTCATGTCTACTTTGTCGAGGAGGCAGATTGCGGCGGCTTCAAAGTATTCTTGGGAGCCTTTTCCTTTTTCTTTTCCTGCTCCTTGGTCTATTGTTCGGCCAGTGATTAAGGTTAAATCTAACTTTTTTGCAGTCATGTTTTCCCGCAGCCCTGTATTAAAAAAATTAATAGTTTATATTAAATTTTTTGATAATAAATGTGTATTTTCGACGTGACTGCCGTAACTTAGACGCCATGTTCATTTTTCCTTCATGGACCAAAAACCCTAAAATAGTGCTACAAATTTAGAAAACTGTAACATCAGAGGAACAACAGCAACCCAAAACTACCCCCAAGAA
This sequence comes from Thermoproteota archaeon, assembly GCA_040268405.1. GTDB lineage: Archaea > Thermoproteota > Bathyarchaeia > Bathyarchaeales > Bathycorpusculaceae > Bathycorpusculum. Next base: position 10,104 of record JAWRIR010000065.1, read on the forward strand.
CAAAGAAGAAATGGTGGAAAACATGGAAAACAAAAAAATCGAATCAGAAGAATATTTCCGAGAAGTACGCAAACTCGAAGTAAGACTCGAAGAATACTTGAAAGAAGAAGAAATCTTTGTACAAAAAATCCGAAACTGCATAACACAACTAAAAAACTTACACACCCTAATAGAACCATTAACTGCCCCAGTAAACCCTGAAACAGCAGAAAAAATTTCAAAACTAAAAACAGATGCCGTTGTCGCTTTAGGTGAAGCCATGAAACTTGAAGGACACGCAGAACACGAAAAAAGTCACCTGCTAGAATCCTACGGTGCCCTCCTTGTCGAACTAAACAAAATCGGCATCCCATAAACGAATTCTTTTCGTTTTCTTATTTTTTGCCCTTTAAGCAACTCTTTTTAAGGCGCCCAAGTTGGCCGCTGCAAACGGTACCAGCATTTCCTGTTCACTTAACCCTCCGTGCTGACCCAAGAAGTCTACTCTTCTGCCTTCAGAATTTTCAAACCAAACAGTTTCATTTGCAAAAGGAAGAATCATCAGGTTTCCTGTTCTTTCAAAGAATTCTTCACTTGTGACACCAAGTCCGAAAAACCCGTTTTTTGCTGCTTCTCTTGTTTCAACGATTTGGGCTTTGTTGCCAATTTTTTTCTCGAGCAACTGTTTTGTTTCTTGGATTTTTTCTTCTTTTATGTGTAAGAAGACTTCTCTGAGGCTGCCTGTGGGTAAGATTGGTTTCTGGTTATCTTCTGTTTGCAGGTTAGGTACAGTGTAGTTTGAGAAGTTCAGGTATGTTGTTTGTTTTGGATTAACGTTTAATCCGCCATGGTCAGCAGTGACGAACAGTAGTGTTTTTTTGGCTGTCTTGGCATCAATTTTTTGCACTAGTTCTTTGTTTAGTAAATGTGTTATCAGTGACAATTCCACGTGGGTTTCGTAACTGTTTGGGCCATATTGGTGAGCGATTGTGTCCAAACTGTCTATGTGCACAAAGAAGTATGATTTTTTGTTTTGGTTCTTTTCAATATTCTTTCGAAGACCAACAATTGTGTCTGACAGCTTTAAGCCTGGGATAATGGTGCTTCCTTTGAAAAGCACTTTAGAGCAAGCGTTGAAAGCGTTATGCGCGTTTATGTGAGTAAAACTGTTTATGCCTTCCTCTTTTAGTTTAGTGTGAATAGTTTGTTCCTTGGATAGCAGGATGTTTGGGTTAAATCCTTCTTCTGTTGTGCCGCCGGCGCGTTCAAAACTTAAGGTGTTGACTATGCCTATGTTTTTGAGGTAAATGAAGAATTCAAAGAGACCGTGCTCTTGAGGGGTTAAACCCGTGTTCATTGATGTGAGTGCATTAGTGGTTTGTGATGGGAAAGTGCTTGTTAATGGGAAAGCGTCACCTTCGTCAGCAAGTCGTGATAGGAACTTGTCTTTTTTGTAGTATTTCAGGAATTGGTTAAACCCGAAGCCGTCAATGACTATAAGCACCACATTGTTTGTTTCTTCGTAGTCTGTTTCTTCAATTTTTTCTTCAAAAGAAGCATTGTGGACTCTTTTGTTGCCGTTTAGCGCATGTGAAACAAGTTGCGGTATGTTTGAAATGCAGTTTTTCTTGTAGTCAGGGCTAACGAAGTTGTAGCTGTTCTTTTCCATTGTTTCACATTTGTTTTGTAGCATTAAGTCACACCTAAAGCCCTTTGTAGCTTGTCTAATGGCTTTTTGACTTAATGCCCATATATACTTTGGTTTAACTTGGGTTGCGTTATGGTTGAACTGGTTTTTAGCAGTTTTTCAATAGCTATTTTTATGTAAAATCAATGATTTTCTGCAAAAAATTTGGGCTTTTTTGACTTTCAGGTTAGGTGGCTGTTTGTATTATTGCAGCAATATAGTCTTCGTTTCCAACAACTCTTGTTGTATGACCCTTGCCTTTGATGTCTTCGAGAAGAAAAACGTCTCCCGAGTTGAAGGTGCGCTTTTCACCGTCGCCTGCCACTATTTCAATTGCGCCTTGGAGGCAGCAGAAATACTGTTTTTTTGGTGCTGGGTGCCAATCGCCAAACCAGCCTTTGGGTATTTGGAAGAAAACCATTTGTGAGGTGGCAATGTAGTTTGAGAGTCCTACGGGTGGCGCTGGGGGTGCAAAATTAGTTGACTTGAAGTCGAGGTTTTCTTCTTTGAAGTGAGAAATATTTTGGTCATCTATGTATAAGGTGACATATTTCATTTGGATCTCCAATTAATGTAGGTGCTTGATGAATTTAACTTCAATCGTTTTTGCAAAAAATTCAGAAAAGTTAATCCGCGGTATACTTTCTTGTTTCTTAAGCTTCTTTGGGTTTGAGTATTAATCGTGTCATCATTTTTGAAGTGTAGAATATCAAGAACAAGAATACTTGTGACTAATACTTTAAATGATAGTGCCTGCTACACTGGAGCACTCTAATGGTGAATAATTTGTCACAAAAAACATTTGGAAGAATAACCAATTACCGCACTGGCCCAAAAAGTCAACAACCAAAAGAATGCTTAATCGAACTTGATAATGTAACCTCTTCTTCTACAGCTGGAAAACTCCTTGGACAAAAAGTAATATGGAAAAGCGGCAAAAGCAAGTTTACAGGAAAAATAGTTGGTATTCACGGAAAAAACGGCATGGTCCGCGCAAAGTTTTCAAATCCTGTTCCAGGCCAAGCTTTAGGAACAATTGTTGAATTAGTAAGCTAAAATTAGCTTACCTTTTTACATTTTCTCTTTTGGAATAACTTTCTTTCTCATTCAGGTCTTCTGATTCTTATTTCTGTAATTTATTTTGCTCGTTTGTTGTTGTATTTTTGTAAAGGTAAGATATGCTGATTATGGTTCTGTAAACTGTTGCTAAAAAAATAGTTAGGCTTTTTTGTCAGCTGTTTTGCTGGCTGGTTTGGGTCTAACAGTTTTAACGGCTTTTTTGGGTTTGACCTGCTTTTCAGTTTTCTTTATGTTCCAGGCTGGGTAGTGTCCGTGCTCTTTTTTGAATGCTTCAAGAAGTTCTTGTTGAGTTGCTTTGGGGTCTTCGCATGGCAGCCAACTGATTACAATTTTTTCAAAGAATTCTTCTCCAAACAGTTTCGAATTTATTTTTTTGTTTGTTTTTCCGCCGTAACCTGCAATGTAGCCTCCGAAGATTCTTTTGGCTGGTTTTTTGGATTTGCCAATGTAGATGATGTCTGAGGCTGGTTTTTCTGTTAATGTTTTGTCAGCTAAAACTATAACGCAGCCTTTACTGTTTGGAACACCTGAGAATGTGAGTTCAGTTAACGGGATAAATTCAGCAAAGTTTTTTTCTTTGAGATTTAAAGAATTCATACGTTCTACTAAATCGTTTTATACTTAAAGTTTGCCTATATAAACTATTGAAGACTATAGAGTCTATTTTCGCAGTACTTAATGGCTTCGTTGGTTGCTAACTGTACCAAGGTGAAAGCTTTGGATAAGAAAGTACCCCTTTTCGAGTACGAAACATTTGCTGTCCGTAAATTACGAAAAACTACCATAGATTTGCCAAGGAAGCGTAACCACTGAGCGTTTGTGCTCTTGCTGCCTCACCTGTTTCGAAACTGGCTCGTGAGATGGTGCGGTTTGCGCCAAGTATTCGTGGAGAAAAACCATTTGTTAGACACAAGCAATGTTGACCCAACCGTTAGTACTTCTGCTTCAAAAAAGCAACTGGATAATCCAGATTACTTCATTAATCGTGAATTAAGCTGGATACGGTTTAACGTTCGTGTGCTTGAGGAGGCTAAAGATGTTTGGCATCCCTTGTTGGAACGTATCAAGTTTATCGCAATTTGTGGCAGTAATTTGGATGAGTTTTTCATGACTCGAATTCCAAGGCTTTTAAAAACAATCAATAAATGTCTTGAAGTTCGGTCTGTTGATGGATTAACTTCTATTGAACAGATTCAAGCTACACGAAAAGAAATTCTTCCCCTTATCAAGCGGCACTCTGACTGTTGGCACAATGAACTCATTCCTGAATTAGCAAAAGAAGACATTTACATCAAACAATACGAAGAATTATCCCTTCAAGAACAAGCAGACTTACGTGCATACTTCCAGAACAGCATCTTGCCTTACATGGTTGTTCCCCCGAAAGGCTGCAATTGTAACGCTCTTGAAAACTTGCACGTTAACCTTTTTGTGATGGGCTTCACAGAAACAGATGACTTTTACATTCTTGATGTTCCAGTTGAACGGTTTGGCAGATTAATAGAAATCCCCGACAACTTTAGCGCATTAGAAATAGGAAAAATGGAAAAAACTGTTCACCGCTACGTCTTTCTGGAAGATTTAGTAGCAAAAAATTTGGACCTTATTTTTCCTAACCAGAAATCGTTGGTTGCTTACCCTTTCCGTTTAACACGTAACGGCGAAATCGAGATTTTGATGGATGAATCTTCCGATTTTCTTGTTTCAGTGAAGAAGAGTTTGCCAAAAAGGAAGTTGGGTTTTCCAAGCAGGCTTGAATTCGACAAGCGCACCCCTAGTTTTGTTAGAGATTTACTTGCCTTGTCGTTAAAGTTACCTGATTACCTGATTTACGAAACTGATGGTCCTCTTGGTTTTGTTGATTTCTGGCAGCTACTAAAAATTAACCGGCCTGACCTTAAAGACAAATCTTTTCAGCCGTACGTGTCGCCTTTTCTTGCTGCACGGCAACGAATATTCAAGACAATCGCCAAACAGGATATCGTGCTTTATCACCCATACGATGGTTTTGAAGTAATCGTCAATTTGCTCAAGGAAGCCGCTGTTGATGTTAATGTTTTGGAAATTTACATAACAATGTACCGTATGGATGCGAAATCGCCGGTTGTTGATGCTTTAATGCAGGCTGCGGGTAACGGCAAAAAAGTTGTCACAGTAATTGAGTTAAAAGCCAAATTTGACGAAGAAAACAACATTTTGTTAGCTTCAAAGCTCAAAGCGGCAGGCGTCGAAATCGTTTATAATTTTCCCAAAATCAAAGTGCACGCTAAACTGTGTCTAATCGTTAGACGGGAAAAAGATGAACTTGTCAGGTATTCTCATATTGGTTCAGGCAACTATAATGCAGCGACTGCAAAAATTTATGGTGACATTGGCTACTTGACGGCACGGCATGACGTGGGTTTAGAGCTTGAAGCTTTATTCAACGTTTTGGAAAATGGGCTGCAGGAAAAAGAATTCAAATTTAAGCATCTACTTGTAGCGCCAAAATCTTTGAAACGTGAAATCCTTAAAAGAATCGACCGCGAAATAGCTTTTCACCAAAAAACAGGCAAAGGCTATCTTGCGTTTAAGCTGAATAATTTGGAAGAAACTGAAGTTATTCAAGCGCTTTATCGGGCTTCAATGGCCGGCGTTAAAATTGATTTGAACGTTCGCGGTTTATGCTGCTTAAAACCTGGCTTGGAGGGTGTTAGTGAAAATATTTCAGTTATTTCAATTGTTGGACGTTTTCTTGAACATGCAAGAATCTTTTATTTCCACGCAGGCGAAGAAAGTGAAGTCCTACTCGGCAGCTCCGACTTAATGTACAGAAACCTCAATGAACGCATCGAAGTGCTCTTTAGCGTGCCTGACCCTGAAGTGCGGCAAGCGATTCTTGAAGACATGCTTAAAATTCACCTAAAAGACAACGTTAAAGCTAGAAGGCTTCTTTCTGATGGAACATACCAAATGGTTGTACCTAAAGAAGGTGAAGAAGTAATTAACTCACAGCTTTGGCTTATTCAAAACAGGGGCGTTTGGCATGAGCGTAGCTGTTAAAAATCAGCCGCTGAACCGAAGTGAAAGCTACTGCCTGTTTGGCTGCGACATGCTCGGCAAGTTGCTGAAGAGTTTTGAAGCTCAAATAGACGGCGTCATTGATAACGAAGACATTGAATGCGTCCACAAAATGCGTGTTAGCACCCGAAAAATCCGTGCTGTTATGCCCCTTTTTCAGTCGTGCTACCCTAAAAAGAAGTACAAACGCTGGCTTGCAGAAATAAAAACCGTTACAAAACTGCTTGGTGAAGCCCGTGACCTTGACGTGCAAATTTCTTTTCTGCAAAATTACATCCAAAAATCTCCACAACACCACGACTTAACACCTTTGCTAAAAGACCATAAAGACCGCCGAAAAACCGTGCAAGCAACAGTAATTGGCGGTTTGGAGAAACTGCGCGATTCTGCAGTACTTTCTGAATTCTCTGATTTTTTAAAACAAGTCGTAGGTGAATTGTCAAGTGCTTCTTCTGATTCATTGTCTGTAAAGGAAAAAGCGTGTTGGAACATAACATGTATGCTTAACGATTTTTTGACGCTTTCAGAATACGTCCATCAAGAGACTGCTATACTAAAGCATCATGAAATGCGCATAAAAGCAAAACGGCTACGTTACACAATGGAAACCTTCTCTTCTTTATACCCGAATGGGTTGAGTCAAGAAATTCAGGTGATGAAGGATTTTCAAGATTTGCTTGGCGAAATGCATGATTGTGACGTTTGGATTAGTTACCTTTCAAGCTTCACAGCAGATGAATCCCAAAAGGAATATGAAAAGAGACAAATCAAGAAAGAAATGAAAACACCTGCGCTCAAAAAGGCAGTTAAAGATTTTTCCGTTTACGTAACTGGCAACAAAAAAAGCCACTACACAAGTTTTGTAAAATTGTGGGATGAATCTATAGCGCAAGACTTTTTTGGAAAACTACAAGACACGTTGAATGCTGAGGCGGGTTTAGGTGCAAAAAGAATGAATCCTGCTTTGCTTTCAAGCCCAAACTTGAAGGTTGCCGTTTTGTCAGATATTCACGCTAACTTGCATGCTTTGGAATCAGTAATTCAGGATGCCGAAAAAAGGGGTGCCCAACTGTTTTTGAACGCTGGGGACTCCGTCGGGTTTGGGGCATGTCCAAACGAAGTTATCAAACTACTATACAAACGTAACATGTTCAGTGTATGCGGCAATTTTGATTCAGAAATTTTCAATGAAGCATCAAAAGGTAACGGCGCGAAAAAAGTTGCCGTAGAATACGCGAAAAAAGAATTAACAAAACTCTGCAAAGTTTACCTTCACTCTTTCCCTGACGAACTCCAACTTGAACTTGTGGGCAAAAAAGTGCTCATGACGCATGCAAGCCCGAAATCTCCAACAGAACACCTTACCCATGAAACCTCTGATGCACGGTTAAAAGCAGTCTCGGCTGATACGGGTGCTAACTTAATAATTGTGGGGCACTCTCATGACCAATTTCACAGGCAATTGGGCGATGTTTCATTTCTTAATCCTGGAAGTGTAGGGCGTCCAAGTGATGGTAACCCTCAAGCTGCTTATGCAATGCTAAGCTTCAACCCCTTCAAAGTGGAACTATTCCGATTACCTTATCCTGTTGAAGATGCCGCTGAAGCCTTGCGAATGAAAGGGTTGCCTGAAAGTTTTGCACAAATGCTTCTTTGCGGAAAACCTTTAGAAACAATAATCACAGCGGACAAAGCAAAAAAAGACAAACCAAACCGAAACTGGACTGAAATAATCCAAACTGCCCGTGACCTTGCAAAAAGCTACATGCAAGAAACGCACGTTGAACAAGTACGGGGACTCACCTTAAACTTATTTGATAACCTAATGAGTCTTCACCGGTTAGGCGTTTACGAACGTAGCCTCTTGGAATGTGCAGCTTTATTGCATGATTTAGGTCTTTCAAAAACCGTAAAAGGACACAACAAAACCTCGATGACAATAATTTTGAATGATACCCAACTGCCTTTGACGTCTGAAGAGCGCCGAGTCGTCGCAAGCATTGCTCGGTATCATAGAGGGGGACTTCCTAAACAGAAGCATTACAATCTTGCAACTTTAAACAGCAACACAATAGACAAAATATCAACTTTATCAGCCATTCTTCGAGTTACTGACGCTTTAGACTACCTGCACAACTCCGACGTCAAACTTTTAGATGTGAAGGCTGCCGCCAAAAGAGTCACCCTTGAATGTTCCAGTAAATCAGATACTTCATTAGTGGAGCAAGCGTTTGATAAGAAAAAGGACTTATTTGAAAAAGTCTTCAAAAAGAAAGTGGTGCTGACATGGACCAAACAATAGCAACGTTAGGTCAAGTTGTAGGCTTCATCGATGTTGGAACCAACGCGGTTAGGCTACTTGTTGTTAGAATAAACCTCAATTTTTCTTACACCATAATTAGCCAAGAGAAAGAAGTAGTAAGGCTCGGAGAAGACGAATTCAACGATAACCTGCTTAAACCCGAAGCCATGAACCGCGCCATCTTTGTTTGCGGAAAATTCGTCAGCTTAGCCAAAACTTACGGTGCAACCAAAATAGTTGCAGTCGGAACCTCCGCAATCAGGGAAGCAGATAACAAATCCGCGTTTCTTGAACGACTTTTCAAAGAAACCGGTTTAACCGTTCAAGTTATTTCTGGGGAAGAAGAGGCTCGTTTAATTTACATGGGCGTGTTAAGCGGTATAGATATTGGCGAAGAAAAAGCGTTGTTCATTGATTTAGGTGGCGGTAGCACTGAAATCGCCATTGGCGACCAATACCAACTTTACTGCACTTACAGCCTAAGAGTCGGCGCGATACGGCTTACAACACAGTTTATCGGTGAAGGCTGGACAGAAAAAATACCTGACAGTCTTTACAAGAAAATGAAGAATTACGTACAACGCAGTGCCCGCTCAGTTAAAGCCGATGTTCAAGAGTGCGGTTCAAGAATTGCGTGGGGCTCCTCAGGTACCATCATTAACCTTGCAGAAATCTCAAACAAACTATTCAAGAAAAACAGCATCGGTCTTGTGCTTAACAGGAAAAACCTGAAACGGTTAGCTTCTACATTGTGTTCTTTGCCGCTTGAAGGACGCCGCAAACTGCCGGGAATTAACCCGTACCGGGCAGACATAATCGTTGCTGGAGCCGCCATCGTAGAAGCGTTAATGGAAGAATTTGGCTTAGAAGAAATCCACGTTAGCCACAAAGAACTCCGTGACGGTTTACTTGCCGATTACCTTTCAAACTTTGAAAGCTACCGGGAACTGCAAAAAGCTCCCCTGCGAAACCGAAGCATTCTCCATTTAGGCCGGTCTTTCAATTTTGACGAAGAACACTCCGAAACAGTTTCGACTTTAGCTCTGCAAATGTTTGACAGCGCAAAACAAATTGGGTTGCATTACCTTTCAGACAAATACCGCGAATTGCTATCATACGCTGCCACATTACACGACATTGGCGACATAATTTCCTTCAACAATCACCACCTGCATTCTCATTATATCATAAGTAATGCGGAACTTTACGGATTTGAACCTCAAGAAATCACAATAATGGCTAACGTTGCCCGTTTTCACCGAAAAAAACTACCCACAAGCAAAGCCTTAAAAAAACTGGATTTAGACCCAGAATCTAAGAATTCAGTGGTTGTTCTTTCAACTTTTCTACGGCTCGCTGAGAAACTTGACCGTAGCCACACGGGTTTAGTAAAGAACGCAACGTTCACCAGTACCAAAGGGGGCGTTGTAACGCTTTCATTCAGTTCTGACACTGACTGTAGCATGGAAAAATGGAGTATAATGCAGAACAAACGTGCATTTTTTGAAGCCTTCAAGAAACAGTTAGAAGTATCCTGCGTGGAAAATGATTTTTCCCCTTATTGAAATGTAAAACCCGTCGCCTTTTCCGTGTACCCGCTATTTTTTATTTCAAATCTCCAACAGTTAATAAGTACCCTTACCACGTTTGCCAAAAACTTTTGGCCTCAATCTCCCTGATTAAATAGAAACTAGTGCTGCAACGGTATTTCAAGGCGTCTAATTTTATTGTCTTGGTCAATCATCAATGTTAGCGTGGACGTAACGTTAGCGATTGTTCGTAGTTTGTAGGTCACTAATTCTTTTAGTTCTTCCATAGAGTCTGCTTTGGCTTTCACTATAAGGTCATATGCGCCATAGGATACGAAGGCTTCTTCAACTTCTCCAGTATTTTTTGCTGCTTCTAAAACGGAATCCTCACAACCAGGAGAGACAGTAAATAACACGTATGCACTTGGCAACTTTTTTCTCCACAAAATAGTTAGCCTGTTTGAGAATAAAACATTTGCGCAATTTAAGGGTAAAATTGTGTATTTTGATTCAATTTTTTGATGAAATTTTGTGTCTTTTTGTTCATTCGATTATACACATTTGAGTGTGTTCAAAAAAAGGGAAAACTGCCATTGTTACTTTAAGGCTAAAAATGGGAAATTTTGAAAAAGAAACGTTCGTTAATGATCGTCTTACAGGCGACTCCCTTTTAAAATCATGACTCGCATACAATCTGTCCCAGTGAATCTGGTTACATGGGGGGGGGCTGTATAATTCCCAACAGCAAGCCTGCCTATGGGGATATGCAACCCAGACGAAGACCTTAATCAACCTCTCTGTCGCTTTCTGATATACTATTTTTTCATTGAATTACTGGTTTTTTTTAATAAAGCATTTATTTTTCTTTTGTCGCATACCTACTGACCAATCATGTCACTTCTTGAAGTAAAAGACTTATCTGTTAAGGTTGAGGGTAAAGAAATTCTCAAGAATTTGACTTTCAACCTGAAAGAGGGAAAAAGCCACATTCTTTTTGGACCTAACGGTTCAGGAAAAACAACGCTCATTAGCACCTTAATGGGTCTCCCCGGGTACGAAGTTGTTTCTGGACAAATTCTTTTCCGAGGAATAGACATAACCAATAAAGGTGTTGATGAACGCGCAAAACTGGGTATAATTGTAAGCTTCCAGAACCCTCCAGAAATAACTGGCGTGAAACTTGGTGACTTGCTTAAACTCTGTTTAGGCAAATCAGCACAAGACGAGTTTAGTCCTGAAGAAATGGAGCAGATTGAAGCGTTCAGGTTAACTAACTTCCTTAACCGAGACGTTAACATGGGTTTCAGTGGTGGCGAAAGGAAACGTTCAGAAATTTTGCAGTTGATTTTCCTTAAGCCGCAGTTGTTGCTGCTTGATGAGCCTGATTCAGGTGTTGACGTTGAAAGTTTAAGGATGATTTCCATTGCAATTCAAAAGTATGTTGAACGGTCAGGTAGTTCAGCCTTAATCATTACACACAAGGGTGACATTATGGAAAACATTAAGGCTTCATACGGTTGCATTCTGCTTAGTGGTCAATTCCACTGCTTTAAAGACCCAATGCGAATTTATGAGGATATTAAACGTTTAGGCTACGAGGAATGTGTAGCCTGCCGAATAAGAACAGACGAGGGATGGAAAAACAATGGACAAAGAAAGTGATTTAACTAAAATTCCGCACCAGATTCTACAAGAAGCACAAAAAGTAGGTCTGGAAAGTGACGAATCAAAACGGTCAGGCACATTTTTCCATTTAAACAATGAAACAATCGCTGCTAAAGTCAACGAGATCTATGAAGGCAAAATAGAGCTTATGGACATCAAAGCTGCATTGAAAAAGTATCCGTGGCTTGAAGAATATCGGTGGAAACTTGTTGATAAAAACAAGGATGAATACACCAAAAAAGTTGCTGAAGACTACAGCGGAGGCTACTTCATTCGAATTATGAAAGGTGCAGAAATCGATTTTCCACTGCAATCTTGCCTTATGATTACTCAAAAGAACCTTGAACAAAAAGTCCACAATATAATCATCGCAGAAGAAGACTCAAAAGCACACATAATCACCAGTTGCGTACAACACCACAACGTGCCAAATGCTACGCACATGGGAATCTCCGAAATCTATGTTAAAAAAGGCGCAATGCTAAACTTCACCATGATTCATCAATGGAGCGAAAAAACAAAGGTCCGTCCAAGAAGCGCCACCTTAATTGAAGACAAAGCCACATACATCTCAAACTACGTTTGTATGACTCCAGTAGAAGATGTTCAAATGTACCCGGTTGCTTACTGCATTGGTAATGAATCTCGTGTAAGCTTTAACAGCATCGTTTACGGTCACAAGAACAGCCTCTTAGACTTAGGTTCAAAAGCAGTCTTGACTGGCAAAGATAGCAAAGCCGAAATGATTAGCAGAGCAATCGCCCGTGAAGGCTCAAAATTAATTATTCGTGCTTTGGTTGAAGGTGATAACACTGAATGTAAGGGTCACCTTGAATGCCGCGGTCTGCTCATGGACAACGACGCTTTCTTGCAGTCAATACCCGAACTCATCGCGAAAAAGAAAGGTGTCGAAATCACTCACGAGGCTGCAGTCGGCAAAATCAGCGAAAAGGAAATCACCTATTTGATGACAAGAAAACTCACACGTGACCAAGCGGTTTCCTTGATTATTCGAGGCTTTATGGATGTTGGCATTTTAGGTTTGCCTGACTCGCTTAACAAGGAAATAAAAGCAATCGTTGATGCGTCAGCAAACGCTGAATAAACCTTAATCTTTTCTTTTTTGTTTTTATTTTCTTGCTTGTTTAGACATTTTTTCGATTGTGCTGGAAACGTAGTTTAGTATTGTACTGTTTGTTTCTTTTTGTGATGTTAAAGCGTGTAAACCGATTTTGTAGTAAAGCTTGCCTACTCTTTCTACTTCAATTTGGTAGTTTTTTATTAGTCCCTTCTTTTTCCATTGGTTAAGGTACTGGCGTAGGTAAAAAGTGACAAGTTTAGGTATTACGGGGTCAAGGAAATACTGGATAACAGGGTTAGCCATCAGTTTTGATACAAGCTTAAAGAGTGCTGGATTTGACCGTTTTTTATTTTGCACTAATATTCTCCAAAAAATTGGGGGTGATTATTTTTTGGGGCTAATTTTGATTTTTACTGTAGCGTCGATTATGTAGTTGCCTTCACTGTTTTCAACGCCGAATTTCCAGTCTTTGATTTCAACATTGTTTTCTTTGAAGTATTCAACAAGTGTGTCTTTGAACTGGTTGGCTGCCTGCTTCATTTTTCCCATGCTCTCTGAAGAAATTTCGATATGTTCTGACATAAAAGAAAACACTCCCACTTAGTGCTTACATAAAAAGCGTCTTCTCAATTATTTAAGCTATTGCTACACAATTCAACGCTTGTATGTTTGATTTAATACACTTGCTTTTTTAGTCTTTACCTTTGCCTTTCCGGTTTTTGTCCTCATCTTTACATGAATCAGATGCCCTAACCACTCGGCATAAGTAGCCTGCACAACCAGCAAAAACAACACAGTGAAACGCCACGTAAGATATTCCAGTTTTTAGCCAGAAAATCACGACGCTACCAAGTATCCCAACTGAGGCTGCAATCGCTGGAACAATGCCTAACGCCGTGTACAAAGCAGTAGTGATTATTTGAGCGTAACCCGCAAAGGCGTATCCTTGAGCTTCAACGTTGCCTGCAATTGAACGTACAATTATGATTTTGTCGGCATCCACAAAAAATCCTAATGAAGCAAACACGAGGTATAACGTAAATATTTCAAAGCCCCACGCGAAGAAAGAAATCAACATTGGTTGCCCAAGCATTTTTGGGTTCTTTACTAGAATCTTCATTCCTTCATGGTAATCGTCTAAAAGTTTGTCTATTTCTTTTTGGAACTTTGAGAGGTTGATTCTGTTTTTGGTAAACTGTGCCAAGCCGCGGATAAGCATGGCTACGAGTTTCTTTGCGCCTTTGGGCTTAAAACTGATAATCATCAACAGAAACAGTGGTACTGTTAACAGTAACATAACCCCGCCTATCCCCAGCAGGATTGTGCCTTCAAAACTGTAATTCAGCAAAAGCAGGACAAGCCCAAGTATCATGTTGCCTAAGTTGAAGATGGCTTCATACATGTTTTTGGCAACAACGGAAGCTACTGCTTTTCCACTGTCAATTTCGCGGTCTCTTCCAAGTAGGTAAGCCTTGAACAGGTCGCCAGACCAGCCTCCAGGGATTAGGTTGTCTACGAAAACGCCGAGCCAGTAAAGCACGTTTGTTCTTCTAAAACTCAGGTTGATGCCAACATAATGCAGGAGTTTAAACCAGACAAGGGCATGCAGAGTGATGGAAACAATGATTGACGAGATTGCTAACAGGTAGATGCCTACGTTAACTTTTTGGAGGGTATCTATTAACTCAAAAAACCCGACAAAATATAGTAAGTAAAGGATAAGTGAGGCATATCCTATGGCTGCAGAAATTATGATCCATTTCTTGAACGAAACTGGAGTTTGTATGGCGGTCAAACAAAGCTGCCCTTAACTCTAATATGTTCATGGAAGCTTGAAAATAAACCATGCTATCCGCTAACAATACATTTTAAATAAAACGTGATAATTTGCCGTTAAACTTTCAAATTCAAAAATTAAAGGAAGGCGGCGCCTGTTTAGTGTCTTACAACTTTGTAAAGCATCCTTGCTGGTAATGGTCCAACTTTGATTTTTCCCGCTTTTACGTCTTTAATAATTGCTTTCATGTCGTAATCGTATTCGTCTTTGCACCTTTTGATTAACTTGTTAGCTTCAGCGACGCCATACTTGAAAACCAGCCGTATCCCGTAGCCTCGGGTAATGCTCTGTGCAAAATACTCTTTCATAAGTATGTCACTCCAGTCCAGATTATGTTGCCAGCATTTAAGGAAAAGCTCCGACTGCAAACGGTTAATCTTGTCCATGCTGAAGGATTCCGCTTTGCCTTTTAATCCGCCTTCACCAACCATGAATAAGGGCACAATGAGGCTTTTACGTTCCCTTAGCCTTTCTACAAGGTCTATTGTAAGCTGGGTGTCTTCTTCTTCCTCTCCGGGTAAACCGATGATTAATGTTGCAACTGGCACCCAATTATTCTCGTTTAGCAGTCGGAAGCCTTTCTCGACTACTTCTGGCCACTCGTCAGGCGAGAAGGGTTTAGCTTTGCCTGCCATCATGTTTTTGATAAGTTTAGGGCTACCTGTTTCAACTCCGCACTGTCCGCTCATCCATAGGCTCTCGTCTGTGACTTCCAAAATTTGTGACAAATCCTTAATCAGGTTTGGCGCGCTTACGGCGGAGGAAAGCGCAAAATGGCTAATCGCAACCGCTTTAACTCCCGGGTAATTGTATACTCTCTCAAAGAGTTCCCTTACCGCAGGCTCATTAATTTCGAAACCCTTTGCTTTGTAACGTAGGACGTCTTCGGCGTGTAGAAGTGGGCGTCTTCCAGCTTTTAGGTTAACGTCCACCTCTTTTAGGATGCTTTCGACGGAACGGCAACGGTATTGTTGAAGGGTGGGCACACAGAAAGCGCAGCCTCTGCCGCAGCCACGTGAAATTTCAACTATTCCGTCGATGGTGCCGTTCTGAATGAGCGGTATTTCTGGTTCTTCAACAACGGGTGAGTTAATGACTCCTGGCCATGACTCGTCAAGAGTTGTTGGGGTGAAAAGCGAATCCATTGCTTTCTCGCCTTCTCCAATAACAACGCAGTCAATGCCCAAATTTTTGCGTAACTGTTCGTCTTCTAGTTGCCATGCGCCTGCGCCGCCAACGATGATTTTTGGTTTGTATTTTTGGACGGCTGGGTTGTTTAGGATTTCTTTGAATTTCATTTCCATGTAGGATTCGCCGCCGAACAGGTTCCTAAACGTGGAAGTTGCAGGTCCCAAGCCTAACGGATCATTTCCTGTTATGCATAGGGCTTTTGTGTTTGGTCCAACTACTTGGTTAAGGTGGTCAGGGTGAGCTACGATGATTTCTTTTGGGGTGTACCCGATTTTTAGGAGTTCGGCTTCCATTTTTCTTGTTCCGCATGGTGCGTACTTGGCTGAGCCATCTTTGTTTACGGGTATTGATGGGCAGAATAGTGAAAAGTATAGTTTATCTGGTATGAGGCCTCGTGGAATGCATGCGCTAAAACCTAGAAATATGCCTCCATTGTATTCGCTCATGAGTGTTCTATCGGCGGTTAGAACAATTTTGTAACCGTTTTTTGATTTGTCCAATTTCTACCCTTCTATAGTTAATGATTCAAATATTTTATTTTATCAATCATTTGGATTCCGATATATACTCTTCTCTGCCAACCGCTTGCTTAAACCAACAGAAAAACCAAAAGTAACTGCTAATCAAAGAACTGAACCGAAAAACAATTGTGCATTTTTAATCTTGTTCGCCTAGCAAGTCCGCAATTATCTGTCTAAGCGGTAACTTGAACAACTCCGACATTTTAGCAAGACAGTTTTCACCTTTCTCAGTTAAACGGTAGCATCGTAGTTTTCTGCGGCCTTTTTCCATTAATTCACTTGCCAGAAAACCGTCGTCTTCCAGCCTGTTAAGAAGTGGATACAAAGTTGCAGGTTTCAGACGTCGCCCAGTTAACCGTTTCACTTCATTGTTGATTTCGTATCCGTGAACTGGTCCTTTTGAGATTAGCCAAAGAATGAGTGGCCTATCTAATCCCCTTTGGAAGGCACAGACAACGTCAACCATTATTCCACTATATAGTTGGTTCTTTTTTTGCTATATCAACCTTTTTGACTTTAGCCCTGAAAAACGATTTAATACGATGTATTACTAAGCATTCAACTGCAGATGAGGCGCCCAGACAAGTGGATGACGCAGAACGGGAAACAATACGCAACATCGTTACCAACTTTAGCCGAGGCATTATTCTTTGGCTTGTTAACGAGAAACCCATGTCTGGCTACAGCCTTGTCAAAGAACTTGAACGCCTCACTGGTCAACATCTACCTTCAGGCATAGTTTACCCTTTGCTGTATGAAATGGAAAAAGACGGCTTCATAGTAGGAGAATGGACAGAAAAAGGCAGACGACGCACCAAATACTACGTCATAACTCCAAGCGGTGTGGAATCGTTGGACCGTTTGCGTGCACTTTTCAATATGCCTGTAAAGGAAGCTCTACTAGACTTTATATCAAAAAATTAAACTGTTAATTCAGCCAATATTGGCTTTTCAAATTTTTGATAAAATATAATAGCCCCTATTAGTCTGATTTAGTGTATCTTGGAGTAACCGATAACATGTCAACACCTAAAGCAAACCAACGAAGAGACCCCTACCTAAACTACAGGTTCGTAGTAGAAATTGCAGGAATGCCACAGGCAAACTTTTGCGAAGTCATACTGCCTGAATCAGCAAGCGAAGTAATCGCAGTACGTGACGGCACCGAATCCTCCTTCACCGTCAGAAAACAAGCAGGCTTGGTAAACTATGGCAGCCTCATTTTGAAGTTTGGTCTTACAAGTTCACTTGACCTGTACAATTGGCGAAAAATGATTGAACAAGGCAAAGTAAACTCTAATCGCAGAAGCATGGCAGTGATGCTGCTTGATGAAGAAGGCGTAAATGTTGCCCGTTGGGAATTCACAAATGCTTGGCCAAGCAAATACAAAGGTCCTGAC
>JAWRIR010000066.1:0-8575 GCA_040268405.1 Thermoproteota archaeon
CGGCTCCACAAAAAAGCAATCCAAAGTCTTACCTGCCACGCAAACGCATCTTAAACAGATTTTTACTTGCGGCGCTCGTGGGTTAATCAATTTTGCACTTCGCAAACAAAACTTCGACGTGTTCACAGGCGTCATTTTGAACCTAAATTTCCCATCAAGCGTGCACACTTTGGATCAGAATGGTCGTCAAGTTACTTACGGTTACAGTTCGGGCACGTATGCTCGGCTTAATCCTATGTTTGACCGTGTTAGTCTGCTACCTAGACAGGAAGAGATTGACAAGCTCGGGTCAGGCGTCACAAGGGCTGATTGGGAACGCCGCTTTGACCTTGTGTACGAGTTGACAAAAAGTGAAAATGTAACTGCGACGATGGGGGTTACGCAGGTGATTTTGGGATTTGCCCGATACATCAAAAACAAGTACGGCAAAAAACCCGTGGACCTCTGGAAGCCAAAAGCCCTGTTCTGCACGAGCGTACGGAAAATCCAGTTTAAGTACGGTCCAATTTTGCAGAAATATTTTGGTGAAGCCCCTATTGTGGAAATGTATACTGCGACGGAGGGCGTATTTGGTCAACAACTGGATGACTTGCCGTATATTTCGATGAACTATGATTCTTACTTTTTTGAAGTCTTAACAGGTAAGGGTGTGAAGTTGCTTTGTGACCTTAAACGTGGAGAATGGGGTAGGCTGATTATTTCTTCGTGCATGTTTCCACGGTACGATATTGGCGACATGGTTGAGTCTGCCGGCGGCAATTATTTTCGAGTTTTTGGCAGGGCTAACGCTTCAACAATTCTTGAGCACAGATTGTACCGTGCGTTTTTGGGTAGAATTATTGGTTAGGGCGGGGAGAACGTTTTCGGGCCATAATTGCAGCGTAAACAGCAACGATTATGATGACTACACCGATTAAAACAAGAACTAAAGCGCCGTTTGCAGCCGAAGAAAGTACGCCGCTGATGCTTAACAAGCTGAAAATGCCGATGATTATTAGAATTAAGCCGCCTATGAGGAACCCGATGAAGCCGTGTTCGCCTTTTTCTTGTTTTTCACCCTTTTCTCCGTGCTGGTCTTTCTCGTTCTTTTCTGATTTTTCGTCTCTGCGATAAGTTGGCGGTGGACCCTGTGTTGCTGTTTGACCTTTTAGTGGTGCGCCACATCTTGGGCAGAACGTCATGTTTTCATCGATGAGGTTGCCACATTTTGAGCAGTACGGCATAGAATTCTTCTCCAATTATTCTTTTGGATGTTCAGACTATTTAAAATATCACTTCCAGTACACCTGTGCAAAAGGTATATCAGGTTTCATTGAGGAAATAATCAGGAGGGATGGCTCGTTGCAAGACCAGGGCACTAAAACAAAAGGGTTCAAACATGCCGAAAGCCTGTTTAGCGCATTATACATTGGTACAATATTCATCTCTCTCGGCGTCATCTACTTCATCCATTTACCAAAAAACCTTTTTCTTGAATTAATTGACTTTTTTGACTCATTGACCCTTGCACGGGTACCTGATACAGGAATATATTTGCCCGCACCGATTTCGCCCGCAGCCCACGTTGACCTGTACACTGCAATCTTTCAGTTCTTTCTAGTAATTGCCGTTATTGAAGTGGTTATTTTGGCGCTTAGGTTCGTGTTTAATTCATCCATTAAACGTAAAGCAGAAACAATCTCAAACGTGGTCTTCTGGTTTGGCGTTAGCTACCTGATTTACACGTACCTTATGGATTCAGCGACAATTAACAAGTGGTTTGTCTTCTGGATTGGAATAATCATAATCTTCGGTTTATCCCTAATCGCGAGAGCGTTTGTACTGCTTGCTGTAAGGCAACCTGAACCTGCTAAGGAACAAAAGCAAGAGCAAAAATCAGAAGGTTAAATGCTTCCACAATACCAGCACTTGCCAACCCATGTCAAAGGAGTCTTTAAAGAGTTTAACTTTGGTTTCCCGTGTGCTTTTCCATTCAACAGGGATTTCTTTTACTTTGTAGCCTCTGCGTTGGGCTCGGACAAGGGTTTCAGTGTCCCAGAACCAATGGTTAGCTTCAACTTCTTCAAGCCAAGGCAACAGTTTCTGCCGTTGGAACGCTTTAAAGCCGCATTGGTGGTCTTTTACTTTAGAGCCGAGAACAAAGCGTACCATGAAATTGTAGGTTTTAGATGCGAAGCCTCGTGTGAAGGTGCGTTTGACTTTGCTTTGGGACATCATTCTTGATCCAGTGGCAAGTTCGTAGCCTTCGACTGTGACGGCGTCGATTAGTTGGTTTAAATGTTTAAGGTCAGTTGCCAGGTCTACGTCCATGTAGATTAAGACGTTGCCTTTTGATTTTTTAAAGGAATTCTTTAACGCTCTACCGCGTCCTAAGCGTTTTTCTCCGTGCAGGTGGCGTACGTAGGAGAGTTTTTGTGATAGCTCATTGGCTTTTTTGTCTGTGCCGTCTGTGCTTCCGTCTTCAGCAATGATTATTTCGTAGGTGCAACCGTAGGCTTTGAGGGCGTCGCTGATTCTGTTTACTGTCTGCTCGATAATGTCTGCTTCGTTTAGTGCGGGAAGCACAACTGTAACGTCTAATTGCCCAGTATTGGTTAGGTCTTGCGTTTTTAGAACACCCATTGGTTGAACCATCTTAAACTTTCAGCTGTGGCTGTTGATACTGTTGCGCCTGAAATTACGGGGTAGAACAGCACGAACAGTGCTACTACCGCTATGAAGTATGCTACTGCAGCAATTTTCATCCACTTGTACTTCCAGTACTTACTAATAAAATACGCTGAGGCAAGGCAGATAATTGGCACGTTAACGTAGTAATGATAAATGAATAATCCTCGGCTTACAAACGCGTAAGGCAGCCATTGAGCAAAGAAGACTACTGCAAGAAACGCTGCGGGCGCTTCAATTTTGGGCATTTGACGTTTTTTAAGTTCAACAACAGCTTTGCCGATAACTAAGCCTGTGATTGCGATGATTGATGCAAAGCCTACCCACCAGACTGCGGGGTTTCCAAACAGGCTGATTGTTGACCGCATGTCGCCTGGTAAAGTGCTAATGTATAGCCAGAGGGGTTTTCCAATTATTGGCCAACTCCAGCCGGGTGAAGAGTATGGATGGTCAAGACCGATTGGTCCTGAATGGTAACCGTACATGCTATCTTGGAGTCCAACCACGTTAAGGAAGTCCCTGCCTGCAAGCATATCGGGAATGTAAATTGCGAAGTAAATGCCAATCGCCATTAAGACGAAAAGTACCATGTAAGCGTACGGGTGATCAAAGAACTCGTAGAATTTACTGGAAAGCTTACTTTTGCTTCGCACCACTTCTGAGAGCCGCAAAACTACCAAAATGGCTAATTCTCCTAAGAAACCGAAAAGAACCAGCCATTTAGTGGAGAAGCCCAAAGCGAAGAACATGAAAGACAGGAACAAGGGGACGACGCTTGTGTTTTTCCAGCCCTTGTTAAGCACGCCGCTTAGGTAGATGAAGAAGAATAGTTGTGAGGCTAACGAGAAGAACACGACGTACGTGTCTGTAATGCCTAACCGTGTCTCTGTAAAATGCATAAAGTCAAAGGCGAATAGGAATGCTGCTGTGAAGCCTCCGACGTAGGAGCCAAACATTTTCTTGCCCAACAAGAAGATTAGCGGAATCATTAATGTGCCAAAAATTACGCCCATTATGCGCCAGCCGAACGGGTTTAAACCGAACGCTGCAATGCCTGTTGCGATGATAAGTTTGCCCAGTGGCGGGTGAGTCCATTCATAAGGCCATTGCAGGTGCAGGTACTGGTTAGCGGTTCTTGTAAAGTAGACTTCGTCGAACATTGTCTCAGTCATGTAAGTTTTAGGCAACTCGACAATGTCTTGTTCATCAATTAGCTTACTAAAATCAAGGCTTGTATTGTTCTCGCCAGTAATTGAGGTGAGTGGGATTTGCTGGCTGTTTTGGTCCACAACTGCTATCTCGCTTACTTCTATGTTTGCTTGGTCAAACTCTAAACGAATGTATCGGGTTGAGGCGGAAATGCTGGTTTCGTTCCAGTTCATGTAAGCAAAAGGGTAACCTGCGCTTATTGTTCCAGCTTCGTTCCAAGCTCCAGGTTGTCCAGTGAATACTTTAATGGTGCTTGTGGTTTGGCAGTCTTTCATGTAAAAGTAAAGTTTGTTGATGTATGTTGTATTTCCAAGGTCTACTACCGCAGCCTGTGGAGTGGAACTATTTACCGTTAAAGCGTTAGAGGGTACTTGTGTTGCGCCCAGGTTGGTGACGGCTATTGCGAAAAAGATTACGGACAACAGAACCATTGTTAAAATGTCTTTTTTTGTTACGTGCAAGTCGAAGTCAAAGTGTTTCATTGGATGTTTGCTCCTTTTTGTTTTCTGGCTCATCGATTGTTAGTGGCTCAGTTTTAAGCACTGCATTGCCTTTAAGCTCATCCCACAATAGCAATGAACCGTATAAAAACGTAATCACATTGATGACGCCCACGGCTACAACCACAATGTCACCAGAAAGATTAGGACCATAACTGTAGCCTAAGTTGGCATAGAGGTTTAGCCAGTACAAGACGTAAGCAACGTTTGTTAGGAAAGTTGCAGTGATAACGCCGTAAAGCAGTCGGGTTCTTTTTACAAACGGGAACATTAATGCTAACACGCTGATTGCGGGGAACAGGTATCGTTCATGTATTCTTGTGGGTAGCATGAAAAACGCGAAGAACAGCATAAAAGCTGCAAAGAATATGACCATCTCGTCTGATTTGCCCCAACGCTTGTACAAAACAAACAAAGTGAAAATCGAGAATGCTGCAAACATTGCCCAACCTAAAATGAACAGGTTACCGTCTGGAACCCACAGGCCAAAAATGCCCCACAGGTTAAACGCGTTAATAGAAGTAAATTCGTATCCGCTGTAAGCCCCAAAATAGATGTCTGTAAGGAATGTTATTGGGTTGCTCCATTGCATTGGCAAGATTACGGCGAAGATTGTGGCAGCAAAAGCGGCAACAGAGAACAGTACGTATTTAATGTTGCTTTTTTTGATAATTACAAACGCAATCAATGGCAACAAGGCTATTGCCTGTGGTTTAGTTAAGACGGCAACAGCGAAGCTTACGGCAGAAAGCTCAGGCTTGCTTCTTATAGCAAGAATTAACGAAAGCAGCAGGAACAATGTGTAGATGGCGTCGAATTGTCCCCATACTGCAGCGTTAAAGATTACGGCTGGGTTGAAAACGTAAAGCGCTGCCGCGATGAGGCTAAGTTTGCTGCTTAACTGTTTTCGTGCAAACCAGTAAATCAGCCCAGCTATCAAAATGTCAAAGATGTTTGGAACTAACTTTACGATGTAGGTGACAAAGGGTGTTCCGAAAAGACCTAAAGATTGAGCCAAGGAGCCAAAACCCCAGAACAAGTAAATGTTGAAAGGTGGATAATCGCACCAACTTACGGCGCTGTAGAATAGTCTTGGACCGAAATCGGCGGCAGTGTTAAACCATGAAATGAAAGTGCCCATGTCGTTTTGGTAGCCTTGAAGTGGAAACAGCAGAACACGAATTATGAAGGACACGCCAAGCATGCCCGCTAAGACTGCTATTTCCCGCTTATCAAACTGCAAACTAGACGCCAATCCTTGAGAGTAATGAAAAGTAATTTGGGTTTAACAAGGATAAGAAGTTTTTTCCAATTCTACCTAAAAATTAAAAATATTCTGCAGAACCACACTTTTAAGTGTGTGAGTCTGTGGGGGGTTGACTGTTTTTAGTTTTCCGGATTTCGTGACCAACCGTCTGGATTGCTGTATTTTACTGCTGGTCCGCTTTTGTATATTGCTTCGTAGCCTTTTAGGAAATCTTTGCTTGAAGTTCGTTTGCCCATGTAACATTCCTTCTTGAAAATGTTAAAACCAAATTTTTGCCTATAAGGCAAGTTTCGTTTTTCCGCTTATGTCAAAAACCAGAATATTGTGGCGCTGGGAGAAGGGCTAAGTTTAAATCTTGACGGGTTACATCGGAAACTGTGAAAATAATTCAAATTATTGGAGCCATAGCGGTTGGGGTTTTGTTCTTTTTGGCAGTCATCTTTGCACTTGCCTCAACTGTTCAAGCGACCACTTCAAGATTGACAGTTAGCGGCATACTATTCGTAACAGGCATCGCAGTAATAGCTGGCATATACATTACAACCAGAAAACCCAAAACAGTAATTCAGCAACTGGAAATTTCAGGACAAATGAAAGCAGCAGCAATAAAATGCCCAAACTGCGGCGCCGCCGTTGACGCAAACAAAATCAAAATCGTCCAAGGCGTACCCTATGCTACCTGCCCTTATTGTGGCACAACCTTTGAAGTTACAGAGGAACCAAAATGGTAAAACGTGCTTTCCTGCTGACGGTTACCCTTGCGTTTTTAGCCGCAACAACCTTGTGCACTGGATTAGCAAACGCCCAAAGTCCAGTTTACACTGTTAATCAGGAATGGGCTCAACTATTCATTAACCCAGATGGCACTGTTGACTTAATCTACAATATGTCATTAACCGTGACAGGCGGCACAATGCGTGCTTTTGATTTGGGAATGCCTAACAGGGACTTCACCATTGGCACAGCACATGACCAAACCGGAAAGTCACTAAACACTTACAGTTACACCCCCGACGTGGCATCAGTCGATTTTAACCCGCCCCTAAACGCTGGAGAAAGCATCTGGTACACCATAACCGTTAACGTTGCAGGCATGTTAAGCAATGACACAACTAACCCGGGAAATTATGGCATGATGTTTGCGCCACAATGGGACAAAAACGTGCCAATCAACAATGTTCGTGTCCAAATTGTCATGCCTGACGGCGTCACCGTGCAAGATGTGAAAACTTTGCCTGACAAGTTTTGGAACAGCAGCTCCACTGTGGAAGGCAAAACTGCGGTTTACTGGGAAATCCCCGTGCTTGCAGCTAACCAGCAGTACCCAATCGGCGTATCTTTCCCGTCAGAGTTTCTGCCAAACTATGTTCCAACTCAAACAGGCGGCTTCGACTTAGAAACTATACTGGATTTTGCTGTTATACCCATCTTTGTAGTCATTATCATAGTAATCATCGTTTTGGCAGCAAGAAAAAGCAAAAGCAAATACACAACCCCAAAAGTCAGCATGGAAACATTAGGCTTAAAACGGGGCTTAACAGCTGTTGAAGCATCCAGCCTTCTAGAGTTTAAACCAACCCAAATCATAACCGAAATCCTCTACAGCCTACTACAAAAAAGGGCAGTATGGGCTGAATCAACCAAACCCTCACTCAAACTCAAAGTCTTAGCGCCCTACGAAAACAAAACAGGAACACCAGAAAACCCGCTGCGCTACTACGAAATAGACTTCCTACACTCTCTACGGGCAGACGGCACTATTGACGAGGAAAAACTTGCCCACACAGTCACCTTCCTACGGGACACCGTGGAAGAGAAAATGCGCGGTTACAACCGTAAAGAAACGGTGGATTATTACCGCAAAATTGTAGATAAAGCGTGGACACAAGTGGAACAAGCGGGAACACCAGAACTTGCCTCTAACGCTTACAATGAACAACTGCTTTGGCTCATGCTTGACCCTAACCAGAAAACCAAAACCGAAACAATATTTACTGGACGGGTATTCCAGCCTGACCCACTCTGGTTCTGGTGGTGGTACGGCTACACAATCTATCACCCCCACCCAATTTATCATCCAAATGTTAACGTTCCAGCACAGTCAGGACCGGCACCAGCAATTCCAGGCGCAGAATTCGCAAACAACATCGCAACAAGCCTAGAAAACACTTCAAACAGCATAGTGCAGAACTTGGAAAAATTTGCTAACTCTATTGTTCCACCGCCGCCGAAAGCATCTCATGAACCAGCCCGTAGTGGCTCTGATTGTGTCTGCGCTTGTCATGCCTGTGCCTGCGCGTGTGCTTGTGTCTCATGTGCTTGCGCCTGTGCAGGTGGAGGAGGAAGATAAAATGAGTTTCTTTAAAAAAACCAAAATCCCGTCTGGACGTTACGCTTACCGTGGAAATGACAAGTATTCATGCATGTCCCTGCAGCTACGAGTCGAACATGACAGTCGAGGCGTAATGGTAATCAACGCTAACACCGTGCTTCACCTTAACCAAACCGCCACAGCGTTTGCCTACTATTTCATGCAGGGCTTAACTGAACATGAAGTTTTAGCTAAAATCCAAAAAATGTACAAAGTAAAGCAGGAAACTGCCAAGACGGATTACGAAAAAATAATCAACACCATTAGTACGCTTGCAAAAACCGAAAAAATTGACCCAATAACCTTCCTTGAAATCGAACGGGAAGAGCCATTTTCTTACCAGTACTCAGCGCCGTTGCGTATGGATGCCGCTTTAACGTTCCGTTGCCAAAACGACTGCATCCACTGCTACGCGGGTGGACCCCACGAAACCCCAGAGCTTTCCACAGAACAATGGCGACAAGTAATTGACAAACTAAGCGAAATCGGCGTCTTCATCGTTACCTTCACAGGAGGCGAACCCACACTGCGCGAGGACTTGCCGGAACTGCTTCTTTACGC
>JAWRIR010000067.1:0-2748 GCA_040268405.1 Thermoproteota archaeon
AGCCTCTTTTTTCTTGCATTTCAGTTTTGTACTCTTTTTTGCTATATTTGCTCCATTGTTGCGGCGTGTAAGTCCAATGGGCTAGTAAGCCTTCGCCCCGCAGAATGTTATCTAGCAAGCGAGCTTGGCGGTAGAAAATTACTGAAACTATCGCGAAAGTCAGTGACAACGCTAAACTGACAAATGAAATAGCGAAACCCCCATCGAAACCGTCCAAACCTATGAGTGATGGAACGAAAAACATGACTGTAGCGAAAACGGTGATTGCCAGCATTATGTTGGTGTTTCTTTTTTGCGGGTTATCGTTCATAGCTTGCTTCCGCAGTTAGGTTATTTGCATGCCTAATAAGCGTTAAATTTCAGTTCAAGATTTTCCGAAAATGGTTTAGTCAAGAAACCGTGACTACAGTTAGTCAAAAAACGGTGACGAGAACACTTTTATTGAAAATTTCTTTAATTGAATTATATGAAAATAGCAAGCAAGGGTTGGTTAGTATTAGTCAGCATATTTTTGGTTGCCTTAAGCAGTTCATTAATAGTAATGCCTTCACACGCCCAATCTTCAACGGTTACTCCCACTTTTAGTGTGCAGTACATCGAAGAGAATGAAACCATAGTTTTTACAATCAAAAATCAACCCTATACAGTTTCAAATGGTATCAACTATTACTTCAACTTCAGATACAAAAACAACTATGACCAACAATGGAAATACACACAGTTTAATCCCAACGGTACCTCAGTTTACAAAGCAGGCGGCTTTTTCACAAGTTCTTTGTCATTTTTTAAATCGTTTTATGCTGCATCAAATTCTGAGTATACAACAATAACATTCAACAAAACCGTGTTCATGGATTATTATGATGCCTCAGTTTTCGCAAATGGGTATAAACTTGATTTTCAAGTTCAAGCGCAAATAGGTACTATCAGTTGGATAGAGGGTAGTGGGTCGCCTTCTTTGGGAAGTTTATATAAATTTACAGGTGAATCGAGTAGTTGGAGTGAGACACAAACTCTGGTTATCATTGCTGATGAGGAGCCCTCTCCAACTCCGACTGTTCCAGAGTTTTCAGCAGCCTCTTTACTTTTGCTCTTATCAACTCTTCCAATCGTTACTGTGCTCTTGAAAAGAAAGCAACAGCGGAAACCTTAGTCAAGAAAGTTTGACTAACCATCATCCACATCACAACAGTTTTTAGTCAAGGTTTCTTGACGAATAGCGCTTTAAGACTGAAACTACAGGGCTATTTTTGATGAACAAATGAAACCCTTCACCGCTTTAGCCTTAGTCTGCGTACTCTTTTCGTTTTCCGCTCTTCTTGTTCCCGTAGCAGCAGTTAATCACCCCACTGTAGGCGTAAAAAATGGCGACTGGATAGAATACCGCATAGAAATGACTGGGCAAACTGCTAACCCCGCTAAGAACATGACATGGTTCCGCATGGATATCTTGAACGTTGAGGGTGCAGCTTTCGATGTAAACGTCACCGTACGCTACATCAACGGCACCTTGCGTAGCAGTATTTGGAAGTTTAACTTTACCGAAGGCAACTATGGCGGATGGACAGTCATTCCAGCCAACCTCAACCCGGGAGACACATTCTATGATTCTTGGAAACCCGCTGACATCATGATTGAGGGGCAAGAGGAAAAAGTGGTGGCGGGTGCAAACCGAACAATAACGCACGCTTGTGATTCAAAACGCATAATCAAAGAATGGGATAAAGCAACTGGTGTTTTCACGTATGCAGTTGAACGCCCCAAAAACTTTACGATAATTTCGCAGGCGGTTGCGACAAACCTTTGGGCGCCACAGAGTCAAGAAAACAAGGAAGTTTACAACACGTTACTTGCTGTGTGTGTAGCTTTGGCAACGGCTGTGCTGCTTTTGCTGTTGGTTGTTATAAGAAAGCCCAACTTTAATCGGCAGCCTTTGAGCGCTGGTGGACAAAAAAAGATTGCAATCATAACAATTCTCGCTGTGATGCTTTTTGAAGTTGGAACCATATTCTTTTTCCCATTTTACGATGTCGGCTTAACTTTTGCAGAAATCAACTTGATAATGCAGACAGTGTGGACTGGCATGGTTTTTGTGAGTTTATGGTTCAGAAGCAAAGGCAACTATTTTGTTCATGAACTTTTAATGCTGGTTGTAATTTGTGCTTGGGCAGTCGGTTTAACAGCCGTAGTTTTCATGGATCCATTCAGTACATCAACAGACGTCTTTTCTAACACGGTTGTAAGATTGATTATGAACGTTTTGCACGGTGTTTTTTCTGTTCCTGCTTTAGCTTTGGGGGTTTGGCTTGTGGCGCTTTGGCGTCCCGGTTCAACAACTTTTGCAGTTAAAAGTAGGCGAATTGCGCAGTTGATACCCTTTTTCTGGCTAGTATCTTACGTGGTGGGGGTTTTGGATTTCATGTTGCTTCACACGACCTTTTTTGGCTAAACCCATAAAAATCCAAAGATAACTCAGAATCGGATTGTGTAAGCTTAATTAGCAAATCTACCCATAATTATAGTGAGGGATTTGTTTGGCAACACCTCAAGAAGCAAAAATTGAGTTGCCAACCGTAGTTGACATCGCGTATGAACAATACAAACGGGACTTGCCAAGTCACAAGACAACACGCGACATAATGACGCCTGATGTCGTCACAATTACGCCTGATGTTTCTCTTGACAACGCTGCTCGACTTATGGGTGAAAAACACGTTGGAAGCCTAATAGTAACAAACTACCAGACAC
>JAWRIR010000068.1:0-8087 GCA_040268405.1 Thermoproteota archaeon
CTAATGGACATACGAGATTTATTGTTAGGGCTAAAACTGGAGCGTTCTCAATTCGTAACATCTGAAGGTAAACTCTCACAATAAAAATTTCTGTTAATTGACCAACGGCACGTTTTGTTACGTGTCTGTTGTCCAGTCGCGATTTTTTAAGATAACATAACTACCCGATATTTTTACAATTTTTTGAAATGAAAAAGTTTAACCGTTAACGGTGAAATAGTTAGTAAGCGATTAAAATGAAATTCGTCAACAATTACGTAGCGCCATGGGTGCTCCCTAATCAGCCCTTTCCGATACACTGCGTTTGGGAACATGAGAAAAAGCTTGGTAAAATAATGATTGAAATTCCTAAGCGTTACAAGCTTGTTGATACCTTGAATTTCACAGTTTTTGATGCTGATAAAAAAACCAACCAAATGGTAATTAATGCATCGGAATTGAAGAGCAATAATTATTTTGGAATTATTTTACGATATAAAGCAATTGACTTCTTAGTTGAGAAAAGAGATGATGTTAGAATAAGTTTTTTTAGCTTAGAAAATTCTTTATTGGACACAATTACTCTACAAACAAGAATTATCAGACCAAAAATCGAGCTCTTAAATTATCCTAAAGAGATTACAGTAACTGACAAGATAAATCCTAAGAACTTAATCAAGCTTGAATTACTGCATAAGGGTTTTGGAACCGCAAATTTGGATATCGAGGTTTTGAATAGTGGTTTCGACATTACAAAAAGTGATTCACTTTATATCCAAGTACTCCAGGACACTATTTTGAAAATTCTAAAAATTTGTGATGAAAGTCCTGAAATGCAGGAACCTGTTGAGATCGACGATTTATTGACACGCACAGTAGCAGAAAACTTGTTCAAATCAGAACTTCAAGAAAATCTACCCTACAAGCTTGATAAGGAAGAGCTGAAAAAATTAAAAGAAATATTTAATGACAAAACCAAAAAAGAAGCCATTTATCGTACGGTATATGCAAGCCTTGACCACTATTGTTGACAGCACTATTGTACTACTCTGAAAAACATCCAGAGGAAGATATTAAATTAGTTGATGGAAAAGTTGTGGCAACAATTAAAGACAAGGTTGACGAGTTAACGATTGTTATAAGATACACTGATTCATTCGATAATGAGTATGAACCGCTAATAGCGAATATTCGTGTCCTTGATAGCAGAAGTGAAGACGCAAGACGTGAATTAGATCTGCCTGTTAATCTAAGCTGGAAAAAAGACATTCTAAAGCTGGAGGACTAAGATGGAGACTATTAGAAATACTGGAGAAGCGCTTGATTTTATAGAAAAAATAAGCAAGTTTTTAGAAAAGATGGCAAATTACAAACCAGAAGTTAAAAGTCTCAGAATTAATTATCTGACAAAAACAACTGAACTTAAATTATTAATTAGCGTTCCTCGTGGAATAAAGCGTCATTTTAGAGATATTGAAATTCCCATATATGAAAACTATAAGGTCAAAGAAGTTTTTGACTGTACTACCCTTAACAGATTGGACATTCCATGGAAACAGAAAAATAATAACTGGCTAATAGATGCTGATCTACTAAAAGCAAGTGATAAGTATTTTGTTATTTTAGAGGGGGGAATAACAGATGTCTCTTTGGAGCATCTAGTCAAGTTATACTGCCCTGGAGATCCAAAAAGAACAAATGAAGCTGACTTGTATTGGATTGATTCCGCTATCAAAGATATGTCTATACTTGAGAAAATTTATGACGAATTAACTATAGACAAAGTAACTACAAATGTAAACGTTGGTGTAGAAAGACAGTTCTCTTCATCAATGCCCCGAGAGGTCAAGGAATGGCTTGCAGCACGAGCAAAAGCTGATGTTTATTTAGGCTCTTCTGATAGACAAAACGTGTTTAAAAGTTTATACGGATTAAGAGTGGCACAAAGGAGGATGGGTAAGCTTTCACCGTCAGCAATTCATGATCTTGCTGAGCAAGCTTTGAGTCCTCAGGAATTTATGTTATACGTATCTATAGACAAACCCTTCAATATTACTCAAATCAGTGCTGTAAACGATGCACACTGGTTCCCTGAAAAGGTAGGGGTAACAGTACAAACCGATTTGAATTACAAGAATCCTGTTGCTCAAGGCGATTTAACGTTCAAAAAAATCGATTTTGCATCAAAACTCGCAAAAGAAGTTCAAAAGCTACCAGGGTTACCAAAAAGTATCAAAGAACAGTTGAAGGAATCAAAATAATTCACGAAAATTCAGTAAGCAACAAGAGGTTTCTCACTTATAAGTACCGAGCGCTTATTTCCTCCAGTAACAGCAAGGATGAAAAGTGATATGGCGAAATATGAAATTCACCAACGGACTGTCGCTTTGAACAACAACTTTGACAAAGTCTGGGAGTATCTGAACAATAAATGTGAAGTTACCTTACGGACTGAGAAAAATAGAATCTCATTCATTGCGCTTGCAAGCAAGGCAGTTAGAGGAAAACACGAAGGTGAAAAACTAATACGTGTTCTGAATGCAGAAACAAGGAAGGCTTCCGCCTATGTCTTCAAGTGTTGCTGGGGTTACCACACAAATTGCTACGGAGACGGAACAAGAATAGGAATGTATTGTGAAGTGTTAGATAGCCTTGTTTCATCGGAGGGCAAGTAAAGACCCGCTTCCCAAAAAAAAGAAAAAAAGTTCTTTAATTGTTTTGATCATGCAATTTTTTTGCTGTCTTGTCCTGGAGAAGCGGAGTAGACAGCATTAATTTTTATCAATCCAACGCTTTTAATTTGCATGTTCCTTGCTTTTTTAACATTTTCAGAAAAGTTTTCGAACAGTTGTCCAGATGTTTGGAAACCAACAAAGTTACCCTTAAGTTGGTATCCGGTAGTTGGTCCTTTGAATACTGATATTGCTACCTTCTTGTTTTTCTCAAGATTTTCTTTCGTTCTCTTGATGAATAGTTCTGCAAAGGCTATTGTTTCAGAGTCTACCGCAGTTATGCTCCATACTGGCACAACGTTTGGAATGCCTTCGGTGTCTACCGTTGCTATCATTTTTGCAGAATCTGGGGCTGCAAGAACGTCCATTACTTCTTTTGGTATATTGACCATTTTTATCACAATTAATGGAAACCTCCGATATTCTAATATACCTTTAGGGAAGTAAAGTATACCAAAAGTGTTGTCGCATGGATGCCCAAGCTAAAAATGATGAATGTACAAACGATTCACTAAACAACTTAAAGCAAGAAATAAAGAACTTAAGAGCTGACGTGAACCGCATAGAAGAGTCCGTCCTAAAACAACGGCTACTATCGATAGAAGAGACATTATCAAAGAACCACCTCGAAGTCTACGCTGACCAAAGGGCAGAAACAATAGAGGGCAATATTTTGCTGATGCTTAAATCGGATTGCTCCACAAGAGGAAAATGTTTACCCTACTTCAAAGGAAAGATAGATGACAACACCCGAGCAATCAAATCAGGCTCAAGGAAAGCACTACTTGACATCGACGAGAAAATTGTTGAAAATGAACTTTTGATTGAAAAAAACAAAGGTGGCACCTGTGAAGGCTGTTTTACAGAGTTCCAAAAACGCCTAAGACGTGAAAAAAGAGCCTATCAGGAAATAACTCTGGTAGAAGGCGCCGGTAAACCGCAAAACGAAAATAACCTTGACATAACGTTTCTTATCGATAACTTTCTTGAACCCCTCGCCAATTACTCCAGACTCACTATTTTGTCTTCAGTTACTCAAGGAAAAAAGAGCTTTTCAGAACTATCAAAAATCACCAACAATAAAGCAGGACATCTTGCATTTCACTTAAGAAAACTCGTTGCCGCAAAACTAATCGCACAAGAAGCAACCAAGGGCGATTATGTCATTACCCAGAGAGGTATTGAGCTTATCAAAAAATTAGAATCCTTACAACCGGAGGTAACAACGTGAACCCCAACACTAAACCCTGTTTAATCGCTTGCAGTGTACTGAAACGAGAACTGATGCAACTTCAAGCAGAGGGTAAACTTGATGCGGAATTGGTTTGGGTATGTAAATTCTATCATCAAGAACCTGCTTTTTTAGAGAGTAATTTGCGGAAAGTCATAGCTCGCATAAAGGAAAAGCATGGTGGCAAGATCGTACTGGTTTATGGCGATTTGTGTTTGGGGCAAAATAACGAAATGAAAAAACTCTTTGATGAATATGGTATTACCAAAGTAGATGCTGTTAACTGTATTGACTGTCAACTGGGGGGAAAAGGCATGGCTTTGGAAGCCGACCCAGACCACAACTTGATTTTTGCAGGACCCGGCATGGCTAATTCTTTTGAAAATTTCAAGTTTTATTTAAGGACTCAGGGCGTGAATGATATTGATGCTGCATTGGCGAAGATTTTCAGCGGAATCAAGGGGGCTGTGTTATTGGATACTTGTGGTGACGGCGATAAACTGGAGCGTATCTTCAAAGAAACTGGTGTGCCTCTTAAGGTGCTTGAGACGAGAAAAGTCGGTACAGACAAGGTTTTACGATTAATCAAAGATGCCATTGAATAAAGCACTATTTCTTTAAGAGTGAAGATAGCAAAGAACAAAAAATTCATAATAGAAAGCTTTGCAACAGGCTAAACACTAATCTTATTGCGATAATAAAAGTATGTTATGGATTGTATGCTTACCTTGCGATAGAAAAGGACAAAGAGGCATAATTTCAGACTTTTTAACACGTTTTTTCGCCAAAAATCAATTAAAATTATTCTACAAACCCTGAAAATAAGGTAAATTTCGCCTTGATTTCTCAAAAAACCGATGTATTAGAGTTCGTAAGTTTGTCATGTTTACGCTGAGCAGGAAATTGTACTCCACGATACCTACGAGGTGAACACTTTACATATTTTTTACTCTGATAAGCTGGAGGGAAAGATGGTTCTTTTCCATGCAAACAATGCAAACTTTAGCGTTATTGCAAAAGCCCTAAACCTGCCCGCCCTGTCCTTACTCTTGAGATAGAGGCAGACGAAGGAACTTCGAAAAAGTACTACAACTCCCAAAATGTATGAGATTAGGAAGAGTAAACTAATCTTTTAAAATAACATTCTCTTCTTTCATTATTTTTTCAATTTGTTCAGGTAACAAAGGGAACTCAGTTGTTTCACCTTCAAGACCCTTATGAACAGTAAAAGCACTAAGTTGAAAGACCTTAGTTGTCAAGTTTTCTGTCTTAAAATCGATTATCTTATCATATGCAATGTCAAACAATAACGTATTCTTATCGAAGAATTCTATCTTACCTTTACCATTATTAACGATCTGAATATATTTACCAAACACTGATTGCAGAACCTCAAAAAAGGTTTCTTCGATATAAATTCTATCTCTACATATCCCAAACTTACTGCCTTTGCTTTCAATGATAAACGCTCGACTGAAAGCAGTATTCATTTGAAATTCTGCAGGATAGATGATTAATTCTTGTTCCAAAATGTTCCTTGTTCTTTCTGTTATACAAGCAGGATTATAATGTAAAAAGGAATGCCCCGTTATTTTGACAGGTGCATATTGCATTCGTTCACCACCCGCAAAAACTGATCTAAAGCCATAACCTGCATATCTCATAGTTGTAACAAGCCAATAGTGGGTGCATAAGTTATCCCTTAGATAGTACAATAATCGTTTAGGGTCAGAGTAACAGTCGGCGTCCAAAGCATCAATTGTTTTTGCTATTCCATCGTTAATTGCTAACACATGTTCAGAAGGTTGGGGTGGGTCCTGAATTAATTTAGGAAAACTAGTCGTATATACTTCACTTAACAATTTAATCAAGCCTGCTTCCTGAAGTTTTTCAAGATTCCAGTTACAATCAGATAACGCTTTACCAAATCCTGAAATATCATACCAAAAACAGAGAGATTTTATCACTTGAAGCTTTTTTTCTTGTGCAAGGGTTCTCCAATAGAAGGTTTCTGCAAATTCTTCGGTGAGATGCGGTTCTATCATCCCACTCTCATTCACTATAGGTTTTCCTTCTTCAGCCATTTCAACACCGGTAACTTGATAACCAATTTAGGAAGCGGTTTTTGTTTATTTGTCTTTAGTACAAGAAATGGCTTGCGAAGTTTAACAAAAAAAGATAGGGGTTAGTTTTTTTAATATTATTAACTATCTATGTTTAACTCTTTTAGTATAGGTTTGATTGATGGCATCAGTTGGGTGTATGCTTGTTGGTAGGTTAAACCAGTTAAGTCGCTTATGCGTCTGATCGTTATCTGAAGGTTGTCTTCTTTTAGTTTTAATGCCTCAGGTATTATCTTTGAGAGAGCTTCAATCAGCGTTAGTCCCGGTATGATTTCTTTTTTCCAGTCATCAGGTATTGGGTTTTCTTGTTGCCAGTAGTCGTTTAATTTGTTGTAAAAGGTTTGGTAGTCTGCATCATTTTCTCTGATTTGTTTGATGTATTCGGCGGTTGTGTTGGAATATTTGCTGATTATGTCTTGGACATCTAACAGTAGGCATCTTAGCAGGTCTGGGTCAGTTTGAATGGGGAAGTAGTGACAGTATTTTCCAAAATTCATCACGCCGATTTCTCTGAAGTATTTCAAGCAGTGACTATAGATTCTTGCTTCTATGTCGGTTAACACTATCTTAGGTTGGGCATTCAATGGTTGCAAAGCTTGATTGAGTCTTGCTATATCTTGCTCTATTAGTTTCTGAACGTACTCGCTAAAGTTGGGCTGTTTTTCTATTTGCGCTATTAGGTCTTGTTTATTGTCCAATGATATTGTCTTTATGATTTTTCCCGTTTTATTGCTCAAATTAATTCACCCCCATTAATAATAAAAAATATAAAAGAGGTTTGTTTGA
Source organism: Thermoproteota archaeon (assembly GCA_040268405.1). Lineage (GTDB taxonomy): Archaea > Thermoproteota > Bathyarchaeia > Bathyarchaeales > Bathycorpusculaceae > Bathycorpusculum. Next base: position 6,852 of record JAWRIR010000068.1, read on the forward strand.
ATGCAACTTCGTTTGATTTGTGGTTCGTCATTTCATTAAGTCTCCTTAATTCAAGCCGTATTCTTTCCGCAAAACTTGTCAACAATTTCTCACCAAAAACCTCTAAGCAAGAGCCCTCTAAGCGTCAGAGATGGTGACGGACATTCACCGTGCTTTACGGAAAATTACCGCGAAACAAACACGCTTGCGGTATGTTGCCAAGTCTTTTTCGGGAATACGGCTTAATGTTTAAGCGGCAAGTTTCACCCATTCTTTTTTTATAATTAAGTCCATTGAGGTATCGTCGCCCAGAGATGGGAAAGCTGGTATTGCGTTTGTGTTTGTGTATTGGTTAAGTTGGGTTTGCAGGGTTAGGTATTGGCGGTAAAGTGCATCAAAATCGGATTTGGCATTAACGTAGTTTTTAGCGGTTTTAATGTCAACGTGTCCAAACTGGCTCTGTTTTTGCGCTTCGGCGTTGGCTTTAGCTATTGTTGGATGCAGTTTTTCCGCTTGCTTGCACACTTTCTCCATTGCTTTCAGGAGTTCTTTGATTTTGGGTGACTTGTCTAATTCTGAAATGTGGGATTCGTAAACTTGGGTTATTTCCACCAAAAACCCAATAACCTTATCGAATATTGCATCCCTTGCATGAACCTTATTTTCATATTCCCCCACCGAAGGTTCAAACTCATAACGCACCCCTGTTAAAGTTACAACGGCTTTTTGATGTGAATGCTTGTTCTCTTCTGAAAACGGCGGTTCTAAGCATTTTAAATTGAGCTTCTTAGCGCTTTGGAGAGTTTCAATTTGGACTTTTAATGTGTTCCATATTTCTTGTTTCTCAGCATAGTTTTTGAATACCAAATCTTTTTTGTGTGCTTCAGCGGTTCTTAATGCGTCCCATGAACTATAATCTCTGCAAAACCCTAAATCTTGGGCTTTCTCAAACGCTGTTACAATGTATGCTTTGCGCTCTGCGTTCTGTTCTTGTGCCTCAACTTCTTTTTGCCATGCTTCTATTTGTTGGGGTGACGCATTAGCCGGTATTGACAGCGGCGATGGTTTGGGCTTGTTTTTGGCTATGAATTTTTGAATATATTGTTCGATGCCTTTAATTTCACCCTGTTGACTCATTTTAATTTCACCCCTAACATGCTTTCCTCATACAAATCAAGCAGTCTGGATAGAAACTCGTCGTATGTAACAGATCTTGAACACAACTTTTTAAGCCGTTCAAGCGTACACCGTTTAATA
>JAWRIR010000069.1:0-25837 GCA_040268405.1 Thermoproteota archaeon
CTACAACGCCGTTTACACTGCAGAACCCAGCCAGGGCAAAATCGGCAAATTCATACGCAAACGCCTCTTCGAACAAGAACGCATGCCCACAACCGTTGAAGCCTTGCTTTTTGCCGCCGACAGAATCGAGCATGTGCAAAATACTGTTGTACCTGCGTTGAAGGAAGGCAAAATCGTGATTTCCGACCGTTACGTTTACTCGTCACTGGCTTATCAGGGCAGTGCTGGCTTAAACCTGGACTGGATAGAAACCATAAACGTTAACGCCCAAAAACCCAACTTATCAATTTTTATCGATGTTGCTCCTGAAGTGGTTTTAGAACGCCTTAAACGTAAAAAGTCCGTGATGGAAAACCTGCAGACTCAGAAGAAAGTTCGTGAAATTTACCAGAAGTATATTGAGAAAGGCGAACTCAAAGCGCTTGATGGAGCAAAAAGCAAAAAGGAAGTTTTAGACGCGCTTTACGCTGTAGTTGTTGGTTTCTTAAAAAAAGTTAATGCCTAAAAATTTGGCGAAAGAAGAGAAGGTTAGTCTTCTCTCCATTTGAACAGTTTAACTGCCAGTAAGAAGATTACAACTGTTATTATTGCTAATACTGCGATGTCAAACATTGCGGCTGGTATGTTGTTGTAGACCATGACGTTGTTTAATCCTTCAGTAACGTAGAACAGTGGTAGAACGTGTGCGAAGGCTTGTAGGTATTCTGGCATGCTGCTGATTGGGAAGAACGTGCCTGCAAGGAACATCATTGGGAAAGTTACGATGTTGCCGATTACGCCTGCGGTTTCTGGATTTTTGGCGACTGTACCGACTAGCATACCTAGGGAAGCGAAAAGCATTGGACCTAAGATTAGGAATGGTATCAGCCAAACTGATAATGTCACATTTGCGCCGAAGGCAAATACGCCGACTGCTGCCATCAATAGGAAGCCTGCTGTTGAAAGTAAAATGTACCACATAACTTTTGATGTTAGCCACTCCATTTTTGTTAAAGGTGTTAGAGAGAGTTGTTTGAAGAGTTTGTTTTTCTTGTAATCGCTTGATATGTTGACGAGTGAGAACATTGGGTTGGTTAGGATGGAGAAGCCGATTAAGCCTGGAATTAGAAAGTCAATGTATGCTGTTTGTTGAGTGTTAACAGTGGCTGAAGTTGTGCCAATTACCATTGTGCCGTTGAAACGTTGAAGATTGAAGTAGTTGGTGTATCCGTTGACTGTTCCGCTTACGATGCCGCTTGTGCTGGAAGCTGGGTTTCCGTAAACTGTAACATTAACCTGCTGCCCCGCTATGTAATCTGCCGTGAAGCTTGAGGGAATTACTATTCCATCTGACGCCGAATGTGCTGCTAGGAAATCAGCAAAATTCTCTGATTTATCTACTGTTATTACTTGGATTGTTGAGGATTGATTTAATGCAGTGAGGAAACTTTCGCCAATGTTTTGAACATATGCGCCGTTATCTTGGTTTTGGGCGTAAACAGTTACGGTTCCACTGCCGCCGCCTGAGAATATGGCGCCGAAAATTAAGATTAAGACAACTGGAAAGATTAAGCCAAAGAATAGGCCGAATTTGTTTCTTAAGTATCCTACACTGAATACTTTAAAGTCTGCATAAATGCGTTTAGCACTGACCATGTTTATCGCCGTCCTTTTTTGCTTGTTTTTTGCGGAGTCTCTGTTTCTGCTTGTTCACCAAGTGGCTCGTTAACAAGTTTGATGAATACGTCATCTAAGCTGTCTTGGCGGGTTTGTATTTCGCCCCAGTCCATTCCTGACTGTTCAGCAGCAGCTAAAGCCGCTAATGAATCGATTTTCTTTTTCAGTGGTATAGTGATTACTTCTCTGGCGCTGTCGTAATCGACTTGTAATTCTGTGTTTGCTCGAATGTAGTCTGCAAGTTGTTGGCTGCCGTGGATTTCTAATCGTTCGCCTGAACCATGTTGTTGAATAATTTCTTCAGTGGTCCCCATGGCTACAATGTGTCCGTGGTCCATGATGGCTACTCTGTCGCTGAGTTGCTGTGCCTCGTCAAGATAGTGAGTGGTCAAAATGATGGTTTTTCCTTTGGCTTTGAGTCTACGGATGACTTCCCAGATGGCACGTCTAGCGTTGGGGTCAAGGCCAGTGGTGGGTTCATCGAGGAAAAGCAGTTCTGGCTCATTTACCAGTGAGAGGGCAAGTCCAGTTTTCTGTTTTTGACCTCCAGAGAGGCTTTCGAAAACGTGCATTTCCATCTCGTCAAGTAATACTTCTTTAAGAATTGCGTCAGCATCAACTTTGACGTTAAAGAGGTTTGCATAGTATTTGATTGCCTCTTTTGGGGTGGTTTTCTCGAAGAACGTGAATTCTTGAGGAATAACTCCAATTTTCTTGTGAACTTCGTAACCGTTTTTCCATGGGTCTAAGCCGAGGATTTTGACGCTTCCGCCGTCGCGTTCACGAAGGCCCTCCATGATTTCTATGGTGGTGGTTTTGCCTGCACCGTTTGGACCTAGCAGCCCAAAGACTTCTCCCTGCTTGACAGTGAAGGAGATACCGTCAACTGCTTTTAGGCTGCCATAGCTTTTCTTTAGGTCTTTTACTTCTATTGAGAACATTATTTTGCTCCTTTAGCTGTATTGTTTAATTATTTTTTTAGGAATGCCTACGATTACATGCTCTTCGAAATATAGGTTTTGTTTATAGAATATGGAAAGCATTATCAAGCATATTCAAAATTCAGCGTTTTCTGGCTCGATTTTCTTTAAAGCTCGTTTGGTTGACGTTTTGTTTATTCTATCTGTGATTATTGTTACAAGTTCTTCAGGTGAAATGTAGCGTGGACCCTGCTTGTGAAAAACTTGAAACTCTACAATTTTAGCTGCAAAGCTGGCTTTAAACATGTAATAGTCAAATTTTAACGCCGTCTTTTTTTCTGCACTGATTTTATAGTAGCGAATGACGCAGAAGAAGTCCAGCGATGATTTTTGAACATTTTTAATTTCTTCAAGGGCTTTTTGTGTTTCTTGCTCATCCAAAAAATTAAATCCTTCACCTTCCGCTATTCCAAATTCAAAAATAACTTCACTATCAGGAATTGTGGGGATGGATATTTCTTCAAAACGGAAAGGTTTTCTGTTTATTTCTTTTAGGGTACTGATTAGTTTTTCTTGAAATTTTTTGCTGTTAATAGTTGAAGTAAAAGTTTCTAAAAAATGAATGTTTAAGGGGAAATTTTCGTATTTGCCAAGCATCAAGTAGTGCCGTCTATGGTTTAGTGGTTTTCATGCGTTTAATTTTTTCTAAACTGCTTAGTAGTTCTGACAAGGCAGTGCTCAGTTTCTGTATTTCTTCTACGTCTTCAGTTTTTTGGATTTTATCTTCAATGCCTTGAATCTTAGTAAGCAGAGTAGCTTCAAGTTTGTCATAGGCCGTGTTTGTCTGAGGCACTGTTTGGTTTGGTGCTTGTTCGCCTTCTTTAACAATAACCACTTTTTTCTTGTCCTGTTCGCACCAAAGCGTGCCATCTTTAAATCTGAATAGTGGTGAAGCACAAACTGGGCATGAAAGGTCAGTCAAAGTTGCGCCTTGCCGCAGCAAATCTGCCATGCGTTTGATTGGTGTGTCATCCTTTTCTGGTTGCATATAAGAACCCCAAAGTTAAATACATATCAAAAGCTTATATAACTTGATTACTGCGATTCTGCCATTATAAGGGGAAACATTTATGGTGCGGAAGAAAAAAGCTGAGGAATATGAAGCGAAAATTCAACAAGCCCTAGTTGTGCTTGGTGAAGTTTCAGAGGACAGCACTACGCCACGGAACATTCGACGTGCTGCAAAAGACGCAATGACGGCGCTGCAGGGTACAGAATATACTCCAGCAGTTAAGGCATCAAATGCAGTTTCACTTTTAGACGAGATTCTGCAAGATCCAAACATGCCGCCTTACACACGAGTAAAACTTTGGAACGTTATGAGCTTCATAGAAGCCATAAAGGACTAGTTTTTATTTTCTTTTCCTGAATATTTTTGTGTAGTAAATTCACACAGAATTAGTTTTTTTTTATTAAGGATTTGCAGGTGGTCTACTTCCCAACACGACTTCAACATTCTGTAATTGGTTGTCTCTCTCTACTTCAATTATTACTGTATCATTTGGTAACGTGTTAGCTGCAAGATAACCCGCTAATTCGTCTGAACTCATAATTCTTGTTTGATTTATGCTAACAATAATGTCTCCCGACTTCAATTTTCCGTCTGCTGGTCCACCTGCCGCTACTGTTTGTACTAATTCTCCATATGTAACGTTAGAGCCGATTTCTTGTGCTAAAAAGTAATTCATGTCCTCGCCTCCAATGCCCAGATACGAATGATTAGTATAAGTGCCATTTTCAATTAATGAACCAATTTCTCTACTAATAGTGTTAGATGGCACCGCGAACCCAATGTTTTGTGATTCTGCAATAATAGCTGTTGTTATCCCGACAACTTCACCGTTTATGTTGAGTAATGGACCTCCAGAGTTACCGGGGTTAATTGGAACTGTTAATTGAATGATGTTTGCTATTGCGTAGCTTGTGCCTGATGTTTCCGCATTTAACGTTCTTCCAAGACCGCTAACGATTCCAGTTGATAATGAACCTGAAAGACCATACGGACTGCCCATTGCCAGAACATATTGTCCTATAAACAGGGTAGATGAGTCCCCAAGCGGTAACGGATTAAATTGTTCATCTGGAGCTTCAACTGAAAGAACCGCTAAATCTGCATAAGGGTCAAAACCGATAACTGAGGCACTATACCCTTCACCGTTTGAGAATGTTACACTTAAACGGTTAGAATCCGCTACCACGTGCTCATTGGTGATTACAACGTATCTTCCTGAATAATCATAAACAAAGCCTGAACCTTGTGCAGTCCCCGAATCTGTAATACTTGTTATCAAAACGACGGAGTCAATCGAGTTGTTGTAAATTTCTGAAACCTTGTTGCTGTTGTCAAAGTTACTTTCTGTTGCAGAATTGTTGCTTGATACATTAATCTGGTTTGATTGTAAAAAGTAACCTGCGAAGCCACCGATTAATAATCCTACGGCGAGAAACCCAATTAAAATAAGCACAGTTGATTTGGTGAACATGGATAAAACCTTAAAATCACGTTTTAATTGATGGAGAAGAACTTAGAATTTTATTTAAGTATATGTGACTGTAAAGCATTAACATTTTTTAAAGCGCCTTAATCATTTTAAGACTTATGTTTCCCAATTAGGACGTTTCTTTTTTTTACCATGATAAATTGTTGAATTGTGGATTTACTGGAAAATGTGTAGTTTTTTCTAAAGAAACATCCGCTTGGGAGATAGTTGGTACTTTTTTTATTTCATCCGTGATTCTTAACATGTCCGAGTAATCTTTTATCACTGCTAAAACTATGATGTCATAATCTCCAACTGTTTCTGCAACAAGGACAACGTTAGGAATTTTTTTTAAGGCTTCAATTGTTAAAGGCTTTTGTTCAGTTTTAATGGTAATTCTTGCTCTTCCTTGGTAACCAATTTTTAACAAATCAATAGTTATAAATGAATAAAGGATTGTCTTATCGTAAACCATTTTTTCAAATTTCTTTTTTACAGTGTTTTGTGCAATGTTTAGTTTTTTAGCAATAGAAGAAAATGAGGCTTGTGGATTATTTACGAGCTCATGAAGTATTTCATTATCAACATCTTTCATAAAAATTCATTCTCTTTTTGACGTTTCAATTATTATGTTTTCATTAAGGCAGCAAGGAGTATTCCAAAATGCAATTCTAATTTTTCCTGATTCAGAATATTTTTTTAATACTGCTCTCAAGCTTTCAATGTCAATGTTGTTTTTGGTTACAAAGAAAAAACCTAAATCACTTTTTCCAGTGCTAAAACTTTTGACAAGAATGATTGTTCTTTCATTTAGCAGTTCTTCTAATTTTTCCGATTGTTCTTCTTTTATGTTTTCAATTTCAATTGAACCTGGATACAAACCGCCTACCTTGCTCATGTTGATTAGAAGAACAGCGCCTGTTATGACTCCTGTTTTCTTTAAACGTTCTATTCTTTTGCTGATTGCAGTGGGCGATATGTTGCATTCTTTGGCTATGTTGTTCACTTTGGTTCTCGCGTTTCTAATTAATGCGTACAAAATTTTTACATCAATTGAATCAATATCAATTGACATGACTTAATATTTGTTTTTTTAGTTAATAATTATTTTTAAATGAAAAATGTACAATATTTATTTATTTATGTAAAAAAATTAATTTTATTTTTTGTATTTGTTAATTTTTTTATTTTTTTGTGGATAAATGGCTTGTTTTTTGCCATTTCAAAACTTACGTGTGAATTGTACTAAAAAATGTCGAATCATTTATGAAAAAAACAAACTTTTTGCCTCAAAAAAGTTTGCTTTTTATTCTTTTTTATTATGGCTTGGAAATATTTAAAACGGTATATTGTTAGCTTTTTTTAGGAGAAATAGTATGTTTTTGAAAAATAAAATTGATACAAAATTTGTCGCTATTTTTAGTGTAGCAATAATGCTCCTATCTATCCCCGCAGCTTTTCCCGTCAACGCGCAATCAGACACCGTTATGATGGGTGGTATGCCTACAGCAAGTGGTGCAGGTACCAGTGGTGCATTGCCCTCTGGAGTAACACCCTCTACAACAGTTGATACTAGAGCTTTTCTGAGCTTTGCACCTAACCCAATCGGTGTAGGACAAACATTGCTAGTTAACATGTGGACAAACCCGCCAATCAGCCCTAACAGATACCAAAGCGGTTATTCAGTTGAAATCATGAAACCAGATAATACAACATTCACTGTTGGACCATTCAACTCGTACGCTGCTGATGCTACAGCTTATTTCACATTCATACCTGACGTGGCTGGCACATGGAAACTTAAATTCAATTTCGCAGGACAGTATTTCCCAAACGGCACATGGTTAAACAATCAATTAGTTGCTAACGGCACAACAGGTTCATACTACCTTGATTCAGCTTATTATGAGCCAGCTTCAACAGAATGGCAAACATTAACTGTTCAAGATCAGATGGTGCAATCTTGGCCTTTAACATCTCTTCCGACAGATTACTGGACAAGACCAGTACACTTTGAAAACAGGCAATGGTGGCCAATACTAGGGTCTTATCCACCATACGGTGTAGTAGGCGGCGGACCAACTTGGCCAGCAGATACTAACACTTACATGAGCAACTACAACTTTGTACCATACGTTCAAGCGCCAAACACTGCTCACATAGTCTTTAAACAGCAAGTTGCAATAGCAGGAATGATCGGTGGAACTGCTGGACAATACGGACAAACAGCAGGCATGGGCACTAGTGGTCCAAGCGTTATTTATGCAGGACGAGCTTATCAGACAATGTATGTACCAATCAACGGTGTTCCTACAAGTTGTGCGGTTTGTTGGGATATTCGAACTGGCGAGCAGTATTATGCTATTCCAATTTCTGCAGGCGGTGTAACACCACAAGTAGTGTCTTATACTCCCCCAGGAGCAGGTGCAGTTGAAGGTGCCATAGCCGAATCAACCTACAGTGTATCCCTTCTTAGCCTAGCAAGTAACCGACTGATTAAAATTGATCCATATACAGGCGCAGTTACTCTAAACGTTACAGGATTGACTCCGCAGTTGCTCGGTGGCGCTCAGGGTAGTGTTTCGCAAACAGGCTTCTACATGGATCCATATGTGATTAGCATTCAATCAAGCGGTGCAGGGCCAACTACAAGCTACAGACTGATTAACTGGACTACAGCAGGCAGCTCAACCAACTTTACAAGCAGAGTTATGAACAACGTAAGTTTGCCTTGGGGCTTTGTTAACTGGGGCGGCGGAGTTTTAGGTTACAGTGGTATCGTTGCTGACTTTGAAACCAACATTATGGTTTGGATGGTCGGTGTAGCACCACTCTCTTTGGGCGTCTATCACGGTACATGGATGCAAGCAGTCGACATGACAACAGGGCAACTCCTATGGAACAAAACTTACGAAGACACCCGTTACAGCACCGCATGTTTAGTTGCTGACCACGGCTTAGTTGCTGTTTTAATGGAACAAGGCTACTACAGCGCTTTCGACCAACGCACAGGCGACTTAGTGTGGCAGAGTGACCCGTTCTCTTATCCATGGTCATCAGCTGGTTTTGGAGCATACTCAGTACAATCAGCCTACGGACTTCTATACCGTGAAGCTTACGACGGCGTCTACTGCTTTAACTGGACTACAGGAAAAATGGTCTGGCGATTCATAGCACCCGCACCACCTTTTGAAACGCCATACAACGACGGAAACGGAACAGGTGTTTACTCATGGAACGGAGGCGGCTTTGTCGCTGACGGCAAACTCTACACATACAACACAGAACACACGCCATCTTATCCAAGAACCAGAGGCTGGAAACTATTCTGCATTGACGCAATGACAGGCGTAGGCATATGGAACATAACAGGAGCAATGAGCCCTGGTGCAGTTGCGGACGGATACCTCGTCAACCTCAACCCAGACGATGGATATACCTATTCTTTCGGTAAAGGTCAAAGTGCAACAACAGTAACAGCATCACCAAAAACTAGTGCAAAAGGAGCGCAGGTTTTGATTGAAGGTACAGTACTTGACCAGTCACCATCCCAACCAGGTACACCATGTGTTTCAGCAGCTTCAATGACAACCCAAATGGAATACCTACATATGCAGCTTCCAATTGGCGGAATCTGGGGCAACGCAACAATAACCGGTGTTCCAGTAAAGTTAACGGCTATTGACCCTAACTGCAACATTATCGAAATTGGCGAAACGACCACTGACGGTTACTATGGAACATTCACTCATCCCTGGACACCCGACATGGAAGGACAATACACGATTATAGCTTCCTTTAACGGTGATGACTCCTACGGCAGCTCCAGCGCTTCAACTGGAATAGTTGTAGGTTCAGCATCAGCTACTTCAACTCCTACATCCTCAGACAACAATGATTCTACAAGCAACAATACCGTAATGACAATCACTATCGGCATGGGCATAGCAATCATAATCGCAATAGCCATCGCAACAATACTAATTCTAAGAAAACACTAAAAACTTCATTTTCCTTTTTTCTTTTTTTTAACAAAAATTTTTGTTTTGCTTATTTCGAACGCTTCTTGTTTTCCTTGTACGCGTTCGCGCAGTGGATGCAGCAAAACGCCATTTCTTTGTCATCAATAACTTCGCGGTAGCTGCCTTCATAGACTTTGCAGCCGCAGTGAGCACAAACATGAAGACTAGGTTCAATGGCGATAGACACGAGGTCTGCAAAACGTCTAAACAATCCTGTGCAGAGCTCTTTCCCTTCGTTTGTTAACTCAAAGATTTTCCGTTCTTTTTCTCCGATGGGTTCGATTGTGTGTTTTACTAAGCCTTTTTCTTCTAGTTGCTGCAGGAACGGGTAGACGAGGCTTGGGCTGACTTCTTTTTTGACTCGTTTTTTGAAGCGGCTGATGATGCTGTAGCCGTGGGCTGGACCTTCGTAGAGTATGGTTAGTATGTAGAAGCGTGAGAAGTCGCTGATGAGTTCGTCTAAGTTGTTGATTTGGTTGCTGTCTGTCATTTTTTGCCCTTGCAAATGTTTGTTGCTGCAACGATTTAAATGTTTTTTAGATATATCTAAAAAAGACATTGTTGTTTCTTGTCTTGTTTTAATCCTAATTTCACGCTTGCTTTTCACTAACAGATATATGCGACTGCTTGCATTTACTTTTGGATTTCCACGGAGCGGTACTCTTTGAAATATGATGTAATAATCGTCGGCGCAGGCCCCGCAGGCATATTTTCAGCTTTAGAATTAACAGAAAACACTAACCTAAGCGTCCTCGTAATTGACAGAGGACAAGAAATAGACAAACGCAAATGCCCCTCAAAACGAGGCTTTGAATGCGTCCACTGCGAACCATGCGCTATCCTTTCAGGATGGGGGGGAGCCGGAGCCTACAGTGACGGCAAACTCACGCTGTCAACAGAAGTAGGCGGTTGGTTAAACCGGTACGTCTCAAACAAAGAATTAGCTGACCTCGTAAAATATTGTGATGAAATTTACCTCAAATTTGGTGCAAGCGAAACCGTTTACGGCACAGAAAACGAGGAAGTAAACAAAATAGAAAAAGAAGCAGCCCTTGCAGGTTTAAAACTTATCAAACAAGAAGTCCGCCACATGGGCACTGACAAATGCCTTGAAGTTCTAAAAAGAATGTTCAACGCATTGGAAAGCAAAATAACTTTCAAACCAAAAACAGACGTTAAAGGCTTAATCATAGAAAATAACGTCATTCAAGGCGTAGAAACAACAACTGGCGACAAATACTTCGCTAAATACGTAATCATAGCCCCCGGTAGAGGCGGAGCTGAATGGCTGCAAACTGAAGCCCAAATACGCGGCTTAAAAACCGTAAACAACCCCGTCGACATCGGCGTACGCGTTGAAGTCCTCGCTTCAGCCATGGAAAAACTAACCAAAGTTCTCTACGAACCCAAACTAATCTATTACTCAAGACAATTCGATGACCAAGTACGCACATTCTGTGTCTCACCATACGGTGAAGTAACAACAGAATCCTACGACGGCGTCCTAACAGTAAACGGCGGCAGCCAAGCAGAAAGCAAAACCAACAACACCAACTTCGCCATTCTCGTCAGCACACAATTCACTGAACCATTCAAAGAACCCATCGCTTACGGCAAATACATTGCACGCTTATCCAACTTGCTCAGCGGCGGAGTCATGGTACAACGCCTCGGCGACTTAACCGCTGGAAGACGCAGCACACCCGAACGTTTAGCCCGCAGCGTAGTTCAACCAACCCTCAAAAACGCAACCCCCGGCGACCTAAGTTTCGTCTTACCATACCGTTACCTAGCAGACATCCGCGAAATCCTTCAAGCACTCGACGTAATTGCCCCCGGCGTACACTCAAGAGACACACTACTCTATGGTGTCGAAGTCAAATTCTACAGCAGCCACCTACAATTAAACAACTCATTAGAAACAAAGATTCAAAACATGTTCACCATCGGCGACGGTGCAGGCGTAACCCGCGGCTTAATCCAGGCATCAGCTTCAGGCGTCATAGTTGCGAGAGAAATCCTGAAACGTGAAAACTTGCTGAAGGCTTAAACCGTATGGCTGCAGTGGCTCAAGAAATCCGTTGCTCACATTGCGGCGCCCCAGTCCAATTCAAACCGGGCGAACTAGTAGCCACCTGCAAATACTGCGGCTTCATGACCGTAATCGAAACCGGACAAGCCTTCAACTTCGAACACTCCCTACTTTTAAACAATTACGGAGCCGTTCAAATGGAAAACCGCATCCAAGACTGGATGAAGAGCGGCTTTATGAAACCAGGTGATTTAGCTAAAAAATCAAAAATCGTCGAACAAAACCTTGTTTATCTGCCATTCTGGGTTGTCTCAGCTGTTGCCACAACCAAGTACAAGGGCATTTTCGAACGAATTTCTCCGCCAATAGTGAAAGAGGGGCAGATTGAAAAAGAATACAACTGGCTCGTGTTGGCAAGGGAAGCAGCCGGTTTTCCCACACGCGAATATGACGTACCTTTAGCTGGGAAAATTCCATATGACTTCCGCAAAATCGAGGGATTCGCCAAGGTTCTGAACAGTGAAATAGACAAAGACGAAGCCCAAGAGCTGGCGAAACAGCAGATTGAAAATCACCACCGTTTTCTGCTACAGCAAGACATCGACCGTGTCGTAGAAACCTCCACGACATTGGAACTTAAGCAAATAGTGTATTTGCATGCTCCAGTGTGGTTCATCAAATACCAATATAAGGGCAATCTCTATCAATTAATTATTGACGGTTCAACTGGTAACGCGTTGAAAGGCGATATACCCTCAACACGGTTCTAAATATCTATAAAAATAACCTTTTTAAGCTAGCCTTTTTTCTATATCGGAAATAAAAAGGGTGGAATTCAAAAATGAGCGAGAATAAAGATGTATATGCCCAAGCAAAAAGCCAAATGCGGCTTTCTGAACGCATTGCAGCAGCCCTACCCGGCTTTAGAGGATACAAAGAAAAAGAGTTACGCCGAGAATCAGACAAACTAATCCGTAACCACTTATCCATGAAACTGACGCATGCAAAAGACGACATCCGCAGCATCTTCCAAAAAGTCACCGACCGCCGTTACATGGACATTTTCTCCGACATGGACAGGTTGACCGCTAAAATCGACCGCGTAACAGAAAAAGTAAACCACGCCTCTTACGGTTACAGCGGCTTCTTTGACATCGTAAAAGTTAAAGAAGAAAATCTTGACCGCATGATAACCTTCGATAACCAACTAATCGAATACGTAGACGCCTTGACCCAAGCCGTTGACGCCTTCAAAGCACAACTGACAAGTGGCGACTACACTAACCTCAAAGACAAAATTCAAGCCGTAACAGACAAGCTTGAAGCACTTGAGGATGCATTTGATAAACGACAAGAAGTGATTATTGGAGTGACACAATAATGCCACAAGTAATAGAATGGATAAACACAGGTCCCGACGCAATAGTTTGGCGTTACCCAAACGAGGAACTCACTTGGGGCGCCCAACTAGTCGTACAAGAATTCCAAATGGCAGTGTTCTTCCGTGACGGAAAAGCCTACGACGTCTTTGGCCCAGGAAGACACACCTTAACCACCCTAAACCTACCCCTACTCACTGGACTACTGACGCGTCTTGCCGGTTTTGGCGGAAACAAACCATTCAAAGCTGCAGTCATATTCATCAGCACAAAAGTCTTCGCAGGCAAATGGGGAACAAAAGCCCAAACCACCGAACTGGCTCCACTGCAAACTTATGGGCAATTCTGGTTCAAAATCGAAAACGCCACCCTATTCGTCAACGAAGTAATCGGCGGTCAAAGCGCTTACACAACCGACCAAGTCAACAGTTTCCTAAGAGGTTACCTAAACGAAAAAATAATCGATGAACTCAGCCACTACGACTTAATCACTGTCTTTACACGCCTCGACGAGACCAGCGTAATCGTCAAAAACTCAATCATTGACTACTTCAAACGCGTCGGCATAGAACTAACCGACATGCGCTTCGAAGGCATCGACACCACACCCGAATACCGAGAACGCCTCTTCTGGCTAAAAACAGGCCAAACCGCACCAAGCGATGTACTACGCATGGAAACAATGAAAAGCGCAGCAGAATCCCTCGGCAAAGGCGGAGGCTCTGGAGCGTTAGGCGCAGGAATGGTGCTAATTCCACAAATCATGAACCAGCAAGGACAACCACAAGCAGCACCCGCAGCAGCACTAGTAATCTGCCCCAAATGCAGCGAAAAAGTGCCAGCCACAAGCAAATTCTGCCCCAACTGCGGAACAAGCCTAACACCACCACAAGAAGGAGCAATATCCTGCAGTAAATGCGGCAAATCCATCCCAGCCAACAGCAAATTCTGTCCAGAATGTGGAAACAAAATCGATTAAACGAGGCAAAGACTGGTATGAATGAAAGCAGCCGTCAACTCTTAACCGTGGCAGTATTCTTAGTCGCGGTTGTAGTAGGAGTGTTGCTGTATGCTGCTTCACTTATCAGTTGGGTGCTGATTCTTCCGGTGATACTGCTGGTGTTCGGTTGCTGGATGCTGGTGTTAGCCTACATGCAGTCAACAAGCCCCGTCAAGTACGCCCGAGGTCCGTTTGGAACAATGGCTTTGGGGCTGTCCATGATTGCTGTTGGCGGTGCATGGTTTCTCTTTGACTACACCGGGAACGCTTTGTACGCGCTGGCTTTAGTCTTGCTGGTGATTGCAGGATTGGGAATTGCAGCCGCATTAAGACACAAATAATCAATATGAGCCCTTTTTTGGCTCTAAACATTTTTTTATAACTACAACACAGCTATGATGCAGAAGGCAGCACAATTGAGTGAAGAAACAACAGCCACTACTATTGGTCACGGAACATGGTATGACATGATGGCTCAAAAGGTCATTGACCGCGAAAAAGAATTGGGCCGAAACATGAGTTTAATCAGAACAGAAATGGGCTTGGGCGCTTCAGGTTTTCCACATATTGGTAGCCTCGGTGACGCTGCACGCTCGAACGCCGTTTCATTGGCGCTTAAAGATTTAGGCTATAACTCTGAACTTGTCGCTTACTGCGACGATAAAGACGGCTTAAGAAAGGTTCCAGCTGGTCTTACACATGCTGATTTAGACAAATACCTCGGTTACCCCGTTTCAGGTATTCCTGACCCATTCGGTTGCCACGAAAGCTACGGCAAACACATGAGCAGCCTACTGCTAGACGCCCTTGACAAATGCGGAATCCAATACAAGTACTACTCCGCAAACGAAGTCTACAAAAAGGGCTTGTTAATTAACGAAATTCGAGACCTTCTTACTAATGCGCAAAAGGTTGGTCAAATAGTCAAAGAAGAAGTAGGACAAGAAACCTACACCGAAGTTTTGCCCTACTTTGCAATCTGCGAAAAATGTGGGCACCTCTACACCACACGCGCATACAGCTTCGACCCTAAAACCGATAAAGTAACCTACAAATGTGTTGGCTTAGAAATCAGAGGCAAACTAATTCCCGGCTGCGGTCACGAAGGCGAAATGGACATTAAAAGCGGCAACGGCAAACTAACCTGGAAAAGCGAGTTCGCAGCCCGTTGGCGAGCACTTGATATCAGATTTGAAGCCTATGGCAAAGACATCGCCGACTCAGTTCGCATTAACGACCGTATCAGCCGTGAAGTCTTAGGGTTTGAACCGCCAAGCCACGCAAAATATGAAATGTTCTTAGACAAGGGCGGTAAAAAAATTAGCAAGTCAGCTGGTAACGTGTTCACTCCACAAGTTTGGTTCCAATACGGTTCACCCCAATCACTGCTTTTGTTGATGCTTAAACGGTTCGTTGGCACCAGAAGCCTTGACGTTTCAGACATTCCATCATACATGAATGAGCTTGACGAGCTTGAAGACGTGTACTTTGGCAAAAAGCAATTAAACCCAAAGGAAGCTGCACGCCTAAAAGGCATCTACCAATACTGCTGGGTAATGAAGCCACCAGAAAAGGCAAGCATCCACGTACCCTACAACTTGCTGGCATTCCTCGTCAAAATGGCGCCAAAAGAATGCACAGCCGACTACGTTGCCGAGAAACTGCAAAGCTACGGTTACTTGCAAAAGAACCAAAAAATCGACGAAGGCTTAGCAACACGCATAACATACGCAGAAAACTGGTCACGCGACTTTGAAGAAATCAAGGAAGCCACCGTCACCTTAACTCCCGAAGCTAAAAAAGCCATTACAGAACTGCTTCAAAACTTGCCCGCTGCTGATGACCCTGACAAGATTCAGAACGCCATTTTCAGCGCCGCCAAAAACAACGGAATGAAACCGGGCGAATTTTTCAAGACGCTTTATGCCGTTTTGATGGGAGCGCCTCAAGGTCCACGTTTAGGTCCTTACGTTTTGGCTATGGGTAAGCAGAATGTTTCTGCAGCGCTTGAAAGAGCTCTCAATAAGTCAGGACCAGTTTAGTCTTCTTCTTTTTTTATTATTTTTTCTATGTTCTAGATTTTCTGGTTTTTCGTTTTTGCTTGTTAATAAAGTGTTGTTGGGGTTGCTTTTGTTTATGGCTTTTTGAGTGTGTGATTTTTGTTTATTTGTTTGCGTTATTTTTTGTTTGTTTTTAATTATTTTTTGATTATAATTTTTAATTTCAAAAGATATGGGTGTTTTTTTGGTTTGTAGTGGTGGTTGCTACAAAATTTTATAACTAAACTGGCTGTGTAAGAGAAGCTATCACTTACTTTAGTTGTAAGGGAATCTTTCACTTACAAGTGAGTGATGAACAGGTAAAAAATATGATAAATCTAAAAATGTCTAAAAACAAAAACACGATAGTTTCAATGATACTTTTAGGTTTGCTAATGGCAACAATGCTTCTCACAAATGCCCCAACAGCAACCGCACAAGTAGACACATCAGGCGCACCCCCAGGTGGTGGATTTGAAGGACCAACCACAGTTCCTGCAGGCGAAACAGCAGACTACACAATCAGCGACTTAGCCTTCCTCAGTGTCTCACCAAACCCAATCGGCGTTGGACAATCCGCACTGGTTAACATATGGATTACCTTCCCATCCGGCGAAGGCAAATACATGAACGGCTACAAAGTAGTCATCACTGATCCAGATGGTCACACTGAAGACGTTAACCTCAAGTCATACGTGGCAGACGGTACAAGCTGGTTCCAATTCATCCCACAAAAAGCCGGTACCTACCAGTTCCAGTTCTTCTTCGCAGGCGAATACTTCCCAGCAGGATACTACACTAACGGACAATACTCAACAGAACGTACAGGAGACTTTGCAAGTGCAATTTATAACCCATCAGTTTACTGTACACCAGCACAATCAGAGGTAGTAAACTTGACAGTGCAGGAAGACATGGTTCTTTCATGGTCTTCTGCTTTGCCAACCGATTACTGGTCACGTCCAATTGAACCAAACAACCGTGAATGGCGAGCAATTGGCGGGAACTATCCATGGATGGAATCAAACATTGTCGGTGTAACAACCAACGCATGGCATGACAACTATTATGGTCCATACATCCCAGCCGTAAACACTCCACACATTGTCTGGAAACAAGTCGGCACAATTGCAGGCTTAATCGGTGGCGAAGCTGGTCAATACTCAGTTCTATCAAGTCCAGGCACTCCAAACGTTATATACATGGGCAGAGCCTACCAAACAAGATACGAAACAATCAACGGCGTACCAACCAACTGTGCAGTATGCTATGACTTACGCACAGGCGAAGTCTACTATGCCATTCCACTTTCAGACGGCGGCGTAACACCAACACACATTTCATACTTCGCTCCAGGCTTATCTACAGTTGTTCCTGGTGCAGTATCATCATCAAGCCTGACAGTAGACCTTAGCACTATCAGCGGCGGAAGACTATACAAGATTAACCCAAACACTGGTGCAGTAACAACAAACGTTTCACTACCAAGTATGGGCACAGGCGGTAATGCTGAATTATTCTTCAGAGATGGCAACTATTACAGCTTCCAAGCAACAAGTAGCACAACAGCAAACCCAGCAGTAAACATTACAGTAACCTCTGGTTACCAAGGATACCTGATTTGCTGGTCATCAGCAGGTTCATCAAGCAACTTTGCCAGCAGAATAATCAGCAACACAAGCATCTACCTGCCAACAAGCTACAGAACACTCTACACAACAAGCACTTACGGCAACATCGGCGGCGCAATTGACTATGACTCAATGATTGCAGTACAACAACACAGATTCATCTACGGTGGCTTTTACGGCTTCTCCTTAGTAGCTACTGACTTAACCACTGGAAACGTGCTATGGAACATAACCTCACCAGTAAGCGAAATGTCATCAGCCTACAGACCAACCAACGCGTGGGTAAGAGGCGGCTTATACATTGCAGAAATGGAACGCGGCTACATACAAGCATGGGACTTACATACAGGCGCTGAAAGGTGGACATGTGAAATCGACGATATGCCTTGGGGTGAATTCTGGATGTACGATGAAGCAGCATACATGGACCTAATCTACGCAGTCGGATACACAGGCGTTTGGGCTATCAACCAAACAACTGGCCAAGTAGCATGGCGCTATTCTGACCCAGCAATACCCTTCGAAACACCCTACACATCTGACGGTGCATCAACATACACAGTGCAAGACATCAGAGTCATCGGCGGATTACTATACGTCTCAAACAATGAACACACACCATCTCAGCCAGCACAACGCGGTTGGGGTATGATATGCCTCGATGGAATAACTGGTGAATTCCAATGGAAACTTTCAGGCACACGCATGCAAGCAGGCGCAGCAGCAGACGGATACTTAACAGCAGCAAGCAACTATGACGGAACCATGTACGTGCTAGGCAAGAGCCAAAGTGAGACTACCATTTCAGGACCACAAGTTGTCGTCTCACAAGGCAGCAGCGTCGTCTTAACTGGAACAGTTCTTGACCAAGCTCCAGCATCAGAAGGCATGGCATGTGTTTCAGACGAAAGCATGTCAACATGGATGGACTACATCCACATGCAGCTTCCAATCGACGGAATCTACCACAACGTAACCATCACTGGTGTACCAGTATCTATCGACGCAGTTGATCCAAACGGTAACTACATACACATAGGCGACACAACAAGCGACATGAGCGGAACATACAGCTACATCTGGGAACCAGAAAACGTCGGCAAATACACTGTAACTGCAACCTTCATGGGCAGCAATGCTTATGGTTCATCTTACGGTGAAACAGCAGTCGGCGTAGTAGCAGCTCCACAACAAACAGAAACACCAACAACAAACACTGCCACATTGCCGCCATTCGAGCTTTACATTGCCGCTTCAACAATTGCAATAATTGCTGCAGTTGCAGTAATTGGCTTAATGCTCAGAAAGAAATAAGCGCATCCAAAAACTAAAACCAAACTCTTTTTTCTTTTTTTAAACTTTAAGAACCAAGGTTTAAAAAAAATTTTTAGCCTGAAAAAGTGGTTGTAAAAGAAAAGAAGATTATGCTTTATTGTTTTATGAGTTTTAACGTGTTGGTTTGGGTGTAAACGTTTTGTTCGTACACGCCTTCCCAGTGGTCATGCCATGTGCCTTCCATCTGGTGCGTCGTGAAAGTGAAAACGCCTACAGTGCCGATTTGGTGTATTGGTCCTTGGTCGGATTGTGTGATTGTTAATTGTGTGCCGTTGACTGTGCCTTTATACGTCATGGGTGAAACGTCTGGAATGTAGCCTGAACCTGAAATGAGTTGGCGGTTTGAATACGAGTAGGTTACTTCTACGTTTACAATGTTTTCTTGGCTTGTTCCTGTTATTTTAAATGTCACTGTGCGGTTTTCTGTGCCTACATCCTCGATTGACCATGAATTAGCGTCTGTGGCTATAGTGAACTGAGTCGGTATTGCTGTTTTCCATGTTCCCTCGATGTCTCTTGTTGGTGAAAGAAAGTTTGGAATGCTTATGCCCATGTCACTGAAAAAGCCTGAAAAATAAAGGGCTCCTACAACACATACGATGAGTATTACAGCCGGTATTGCTTGGGAGCTTTTTAATGATTTTTTAACTGGGGCTTGAGAATTTTTTGACAACTTTGTCTTGTCACCTTGGTTTCGTACGATAGCGGCGTCCATGATTAAAAACCTTGCTTATCCCTGCTAAGCCTAAAAAACGGTATAGCTTCCATCAACCTGTCCAGTGATTAGCCTTAAATTCTCTAACCAAGAATCATTAAACCGTGAACAAGCATGGTAACAATCATTAACCAAGAAGTCCAATGGACCGCAAACAACCTCCCCGTCTGCGGTACAATAACCCGACCAAAAGACGAAAACCCTCACGTCGCGGTTGTTTTTGTAGCCGGCAGCGGTCCAACAGACCGAGACTGGTGCTCCCCATTTTTACCAGGAAAAAACGGCAGCGCCAAACTGTTAGCTGAAACCCTAGCAGAAAACGGCTACATTACTTTGCGGTATGACAAAATTGCTTCTGGTCCTCATGCTGCAAAAAACGTGCCTAAAATGATTGGAAAAGTCAGCATGCAGAGTCATGTTGCGGAACTGACTGGCGCTGTTGAAACCTTAGTCAAAGAAAGAGGCGTGGATAAAAGCAACATTTTTGTGTTAACCAGCAGTGAAGGTGCGGTTCACGCATTGAACTATCAAATGCAAGCTGCAATTAAGTTTAGGGGCTTGATTTTAACTGGAGCTCCGGGTAGGTCTATTGGTGAAGTAGCACGCGAACAAATAGCCAACCAATTAGCCCCCTTGCCCAACGGAGCTGTCATCTTAAAACAGTATGATGCTTCGATAGATGCCTTCTCAAAAGGTGAACCAATAAATCCAGACCCAACACTTCCCGACGGCATCAAAAACCTGTTGCTCGCACTTGAAACCCCAGTAAACATGCCATTCACCCGAGAACTATGGAATTATGCTCCTTCAGAATACATTTCAAAAATCCAAGCACCAATACTGGTTGTTATAGGCAAAAAAGACATTCAGGCAAATTGGCAAGCTGACGGCAAAGCACTTGAAAACGCCACAAAAGCATCAGAAGTATCTTTTGTTTACCCTGAAAATGCTGACCACGTTTTAAAATATGAAGAAACACCTGCTGAGAAGCTTAATGCAAACATAGCCATCAACTATAACGTGGAAGGTCGTAAGCTTGATGATGACGCAGTTAACGCGATTCTAAGCTGGCTTTCAACCCATTCTTAACCCCTTTCCCATTTAGCGGGGTATCTCTTGTTTTTTGACCGGCTTTCTTGTTTTGGAATCCTCCTGAATGTCTTGCTAATCAAAAATTGTTGTTTGGTTTGAGTCAGGTTTATTTAGTTCTGGGTTGTAGTTTAGTGCTGGTTCTGGGCTCGTCGTCTAGTACGGATTATGACACCAGCCTTTCTGCTAAGTAATTCTGAGGCTGATTCAGTCTTATTTTGGTTTTCTGTTGGGTTTATAGTCATAATTTTTTGCCTCATTTCTTTGTTATAATCATAGTCTAGTTATAAGCTTTTAGAAAAAAACAGCCTGCACTATGATTAGCACAACGCTAATCCTTCGTGTTGACATGTTTTTCCTTTCGTGAGCGGTTTTAGCCTGAAGCGGGGAGCATTCGTGGAATGCGACCGAGGACACGATAGCGGGGCAGGCGGCGCCTCTGCAGAGGGGCAAAACCGCGAACCCGATAGGGCTTGCGAAAGGGCGTAAGCGACGCGACCGCGCAGCGGGAGCGGAGCACAAAACGCAAGCCAATCAAAAGGAGCGCTTTGCTCAAGTAGCACATTAGGGCAGAAATTCCTTTTTAATCAATCATAAATTGTTAATTAACGTACTTTAAGTGCCCTATTTGATAATGCAATATTTGACTTAAAGAAATATTTTGTAATTCTAACAAGTTTTAAAAGCAAATAGCCAACAATTAACAGAGGCACGATAAATGGTTAAAAGCCCTGAATTGAATGATTTTATATTTGTCAAGACCCGTTTAGAATCTAAACCCCATCAAACTAGCGGGTATGGCGGTAATGAAGGACGAATAATAGAATATCTGCCCTCTTGTAGCGATGAAGAAGAATGGTCTAAGAAAGTAGTAAAAGAACAAATCAAATCAACCATTTCTCGCATGGCCTCAACTGATTTAAAAGATTCAGAAAGAATTTATGTTGTTTTAGGTTTCAATAGTACTGCAGCTATTCATAAAAAACCAACAACCCCTGAAAACATAACGATTTTTGATAAACACGCTAAAGATATAATAAAAAATCTGTCCGCTACTTTTGTTGCATACTTAAATGCGAAACATAACCGACTTTTAGTATCTTGTCCCCTATCACGATTACTAAAAGTCACTGAAAAAAGAAAGGCTGTAATTCGAAATATTATAGCAGTCTAAAAAGAATTGGTCCTCTAACCTTCCAAGAACAAGTTTCCGAGTATCTATTGGCAGATAAAGAATGGTCGGAGAAAGATAAGCCAGTTCTTATACAATTGGTTCCAAACCTAACGCCAGAATTGAAAAAAAATTACTCGGCTAAAATAATGGATTTCTTGTTCAAATCTGGAAAGCAACCCATCGATACTGACATTGGTATGATACTTGCTTATCTAAATAAAGAAACGACTACAAAATTGTTGGAGACCTCCAATATAGTCTTTCAAGTTGAAGGTGTTCCAGAGGGTGTTGCTCAAAAGATAAGTTCCAGCAGACGTATAAGAAATGAGTATATTGAAAGCGCAATATCTTCTTTAGATTTAACTAATACACTTCCGTCAATTTGCCTTTTAGATTCTGGGGTTAGTAAAATTCCACAACTAGACGGTCTTGTTCAGCATGATGGATTTCATACCTTTATGGGCGATTATGAAGATGGTGCAAAAGATGAAGGGCATGGTACCCCTATAGCTTGCTTGGCGGTCTTCGGGGAGGGAGAATCTAATCCAAAAGCAAAAATCATTTCATATAAAATACATTCAGAACAAAAGCAACGCTTGTATATCGAAGCTTATGAGCATGCAATAAACAAATATTCGCCTATTACTCGCGTCTTTCTTTCTTCAATTAATTTTAAAAATCCAAGCCCACATTTGACGGCATATTTAGACCATTTCATTCAAGCAAAAAATGTATGTTTCATAATCAGTGCTGGAAATATTCGAAAGTCTAAAGAAATTTACGATTATGCCCTATCGGGTATCTCTTGTGCTGACTACGTTCAGAATTATCCAGTTGAAGACCCTGCATCAGCTGTTAACATTATGGCTGTTGGGGCTATTTCAAAAAAGCCAGCACCGAACTCGATTTCAAAAGAGGATGAATTGGCACCTTTTACAAGATGTGGCGTAACTCAAAGCTTGCTTCATAATTGCCCTAAACCAGAAGTTGTGCAGAACGGCGGAAACCTTTGTAAAGATGAGACTTGTCTCGGGCTGGAGTCATTTGATAAATACGGTAGAAAAAATACAGAACGTTTTGTAGGAACAAGTTTTGCCTCGCCCCTTCTTGCTAGGAACATTGCAGAAATAGAAAGAAAGTATGGCCTGAAAATAAAGAATGTCGAAACCCTAAAGGCTATTGCATTAGCTTCCGCTAGAGTTGGTAATCATGTTTGCATGGGGTTTGGAGAAACAAGGAATTTCTTAAAATGTGATGATAGCCATGCTCTTGCTTATGCAGAAGGCAATATACCATTACAAGATAGAATTTCGGTTGATAAGCAATACATAGAATCAAAGGCATACGTAAAAATCAAGGTTCCAACAGGTGTTTCAAGTATAGAGATGTTTATTGTTCATTCTGACAACAACTATTTAACAACTGAACCTTGTCTCAATACATACTTGAAAGTGTATGCGTTCAAAGAGGGTAACGAAACAGATTCTGTTACTTTATTAGACAAGTCAGTGATAAATAAAAAGGCGCATATGAAGGTATTTAAATGGAGATTCGCTAGAAGTAGCATGCAAGGTATTTGGACTTTCGTGATAGTGCCCGAAACTTCAGTAAATATGTTGCCTGAACATCAGAAAAACACTACTGTGCGATTCGGCTGTGCAATTAAACTAACCTCACGGGAGTTGCCAAGAACTCGAGGGCCTTTTTCACTTGCGGAAAGGTTTAGAAAAAGCAATGGACGATATATTGTGAAGGAATAGAATTGGTGTTAGCATCGAACATAGCATTATCAACCAAGAAAGCGGGCCGTTACGAAGAAGCAATCATTCAAAAATTAATCCCATTTTTCACTTGTAAAGGCTACGAAGTAGTTCCTCATTCACGGCTTAATATCGCTTGGGGGCCAATTATTTCAGATATTGATGTATTACTTCTCAAGGATGGTTTGCTAACCTGTATAGAAGTAAAATCTTGCAAAGACAAGATTAGTAGAGCACCTGAGCAAATCAACCAAATCAATGATTTTGTAGATTATGCTTATGTTGCGACTGAAAAGAAAGTTAAAAATTGGAATACCGAAAGTGTGGGTCTCATAATGGTAAACGGTCAGGAAATAAAAATGGTGAAACGTGCAAGAAAGTTTACCAAAAAACCTAAGTTCTTGTCTGTACTGTGCTTGAAAAAAACCTGTATTGCTATGATGCTTAATTCCAGTGTTGAAAGTTTTCAGCGTATCGATAAATATGATTTGGCTAAAAAAGCCTATTCAAAAAAAGGCACCAAGTGTACAAGAAAATACTTGCGAGAAATAGTTACCTGTGGCGCGAAATGTAATACTTTCTGTCCGCTTACTGATTGTGAGAAATAGGGCTATTATAAGTCAAATTTTTGAGGAATTCTATTCTTCCTCTGTTTCGTTTGATTTCTTTCTTGTAGAGCTCGCCATTCCCATTATGCTCATTCTACTAAAATAGCCTTGTTCTGAGAGGTATGCCACCACAATATTACGGATTACCGCACTATCGCTTTCACCCATCTCGCCCTTTAAATCTCTGACTATCTTGAATACTCCATCAGGCAAACTAACTAGTATTTTTTTCATTTTATTCCCTTCAAGAGTTCTTGTTTACGCTTAGTTGCTTCATAGACCTGCAAGTATGAAAAACAAGAAAATTGCTTTTCTCGAATTTTTTTATTGCCTTCAGTAATCATGATACTCATCACTCTTTTAGCTATCTTATTAGATATAATAAAGATATAAAATTATTCTTAACTTTTGGCAATCTTGAAGATTTTTTAGGTGACCCTAAGTTGGCAAAAATTAGAAATTTTGCCATTTTTATTTTTTATTTTGGTTTCTTGAATATTTGGTATCCGTCAACTTCAGTTTCTTTTTTGTATCCTTGTTCTATCAGCTGACATATTTTTTCTATTGTGTTTTGCTCCCCCATTTTTATTGCGTGGACTGTGTATTCTTCTTGTTTTGCAAGTTGTACTGTCATTCTGCTAAGGTAGTGTTGTGTTGTTGAAAGCTGTTTATGTCCCATGTGAAGCATGACTATCCAAGGGTCTTTGTATTTTTGCCACATCTTGATTCCTGAAAGATTTCTTAATCCTTTTAACGGAATCTTTAGCAAATCTGCTCGGTTTAGTTCCTTTGCCGCTCTTGTTTTTGCATCTCTCCATGAATCATACATTATGTTAGGTTTCGGAAAAGGGTGCAGCCTTTTGTGTCTAGGCTTACTCATGTATAGACTGAGCAAACCTGCTGTTTGTTTGCTAAAACGATAACTTCTGCTACTATGCTCTTTGTGTCCCTCAACAGTAATTATTCCTTGCTCTAAGTCAATGTTTTTCTCTGTGCAGCAATGAAGTTCTTCACCCTCAAAACCTGATTCAAGCAGAATTTGAAATATCGTTAAAGCGTTGATTGATGGTGCAAATTTCATAATTATTCCTGCTTGTTCTTCTGAAGGTGTGATTGGTGGCGGTGAATCATTGTTATATTTTGGTCTATTCCATGTTAAGTTGTTGGATTCAACAAAATAGTCATAATCCCAAACCATCTTATGCTTTCTTGCTTCCGACGCTGGCGAACCGTTCAAGTTCCTCCAATTTGCTATTATGAGCTTTACTGCTTCGGGGTTCATTAAATCAGTTTTACGATTTAGGCTTCTTAGGTCGTTTGCAGTGCTTTTTATTGTGTGTCTTTTCCTTCCATTTGCAGCCATGTCAGCTAAAGTTTTTAATATCCGTTGATTATATTCTGCGTACGCTGGTTCCTTGTCTAGTATGACACGGAATCCAAGTATAATGGGCTCGTCGTCTAGTACGGATAAGGGTTTAGCTAACTTCCGTGACTCAAAAGCTTGAGTCACTGTGTTTTGCCTATCCCTACGGATTATGACACCAGCCTGCGGAGCTGGAGGTCCTGGGTTCAAATCCCAGCGGGCCCGCCACTACAATTCTAAACTGCCTTTTTTGTCAGGCGACACCATGAAAACTCCAAAGCTCACCGACACTCTGCTCAATCAGTTCCAATGTCCAACAGGCAAACCCGGCAAAACAATAGCTGCAAGAATGAACAAAGAACACGACCAACTAACCAACTGGGGCTTAAGCCACATCAAAATAGAATCAACCTTTACTGTTCTGGACATAGGTGTCGGCGGAGGCAGAACCGTTGGCAAACTGGCAGGTGTAGCGTTTAATGGTAAAGTTTTTGGCATCGACTATTCACGTGACATGGTAGATTTTTCCAAGGCACAGAATCAGCAGTTGGTGGCTGAAGGCAAAATACAGCTT
>JAWRIR010000070.1:0-23270 GCA_040268405.1 Thermoproteota archaeon
ACGACTGCTACTGCAATCATGAGCAGCACTGAAATTACTGGTGAAATTGCTTTTACATTTTTACGGATTTTTTTAAAGTTAAACATTTTTTGTTTTTTCTCCTTTCCCTCATTGTTTTCCTTGTTAGGAAGTTATCGCCAAATATGCTGGCGCCTGTTTATTAGGCTAGCTGGTGGACATATACATAACAATCGTCTATCGAAAACTGATATATTCGCAGTGTAAAAGTAACTAAAATAAATGCACCCTACAGCTAACTATCATGCTAGTTAAGCGTTAAAGGTTTAACAGAAAGCAGTACACATACAAGAAGGAGCAACTGAACAAAAAATGAAGTTCCTGAAAACAGGCATAGCCGGTTTTGACGAATTCTTACAAGGCGGATTACCACCTAAAGTCCTACTATTAACAGGACCGCCTGGTTCAGGAAACGAAATCTTTGCAAGACAAATAATGTACAACAAAGCCAAACAAAACAAAATCACTTACTTCACAATTAACACGACGTTTGGCAGCGTAAAAGAAGACATGGCAGCCTACGGATGGGACATCACGTCACTGCAAGAAAACGGCAACTGGAAATTTGTAAACCTCAAAAACTCAAAAAAAGTTGTTGACGACATAATAAGCGAGATAAAAGATAACAGGTCAATCATCATTGACTCATTATCTGAGTTGCTGCTTAAACAAGAAACAGAAGACATTATCCGCTTGGTCATAGAAATTTCAAGCCAAAACAAGCAAACTCAAGAATGCCAAATGCTACTACTCACAGAAGGAATGCAAGACCAGAAAGCTGAAACAACAATGCAGCATTTTGCAGAAGGCGTAATCGATTTTGCAGTAACATGGACAGCTGATTCTACAGTGCGTCATGTTGCAATTAAAAAGTTGAGCGGTATGCTGGTTCCCACAAGACGACTGCTTTACTCTATCGGCAAAAAAGGCTTCGTAATAGAAACAGCAACAAGAATCACGTAAAAGAGCAAAAAAAGTCTTTAACGTCTCAAAAAGGGAGCCACGTTTGAGAAAACAGTAAAAGCACGTTTTAAACGTTTATTTAACAGGAAGGAATGCACAAGTTTTCCTGAAAAATTTTTACTAACCCTGACTTGTACACGTTGATAATTAGTTGTTTTCCACCGTTTTAAGTATTCAAGATCCGTAATAAAATCAACTTTCCGTATTTCCTTTTTTTCGATTAAATCACGGATTGCAAAGTTGCAGATGTAAATGCCGGGAAAAAAACTTTTATAACCTTCATTATAACCAGTTTTTACGAAATACGCGGTATTTTTACTGATTAAAGCAATTTGATAAGAAACTGGAACGCCTTCAAGCTCCAAAATCCAGAGAAACCAAGAATAATTACGTCCAGAATCATTTACCGAAGATAAAAACGCGTTTAAAACAATCAACAAATCTGAATCTGAAGAAATTTTTTTGCTAACCCGCCAAGCATTCTTCCAGCTTGCTCTATCAACAGTAAGAATTTGTTCTAATATTTTTGCAGAAAAAGTCTGGACGTCATATTTTGATACATGCCAAGTTCCAGAAGTGTTAAGGGCTTTTTCTGTTTTTTCGAAATCGCGTCTAACACGTTTTCCACCCAGTTTCATTAATTCATCTAAACTGTCAGGCATATTTAAAACAAGACGACCAGAGGCATAATTTTCAGAAACAAGAAAATCCTTTTTTGACCTAAATTTGTTTATAGTATCAGAATCTTTTGACAAAACAAATGACAACACGGAACATTTTAAAGTTGAAAACAAGAAGTCGCTAACCAAATCAAAACATTCATCATAATACTTAGGATCAAAAATTAAATCAGGACCAAAATCGGGCTTAATGAAAAACTCTGCAGTTCTTACACCTAACTTAGAGGTTACTTGTAATGGAGCAACACCAACTATTTTTGCATTGAAACGCAAAATCAAAAATGAAAAAGGCATCTCAGGATTGTGAGTCATTACTTGAAAAAGGAAGTTAGTGTACAAAAATGGGTTGCCACTGTAGACATTTATAAAATCGTCCCATTCTGACGCCATCTTTTGTAACGAGTTAATGTCAGAAATTAGAGTAACAGAAAGAGGCATCAATTCATCGCACAGGTCCATTAAAACTTAGTTTCAGAATACATGAACCCATTAATAAATTTAAAGTCAAAAAAAGGATAAACCAAATAAAAACCCATAAAATTAAGAAAATTAAGATTTGAAAAACGCAGTTGTTTTTCTCGCTTTCCTCAAGAACAGTGATTTTCTAGCTTTATATTCACGCCAAATTGCCAACGTAGACAAGAAAAGGGTCAAAACAAGAATGCTTTCTGAAAGAGGAAACAATTCCAAACCAGAAGGCAAATAATAAAGTGCAAAACCAACAACAGGCACTACGGCCATACTAAGACCTAAACTCAAGGCAATTCGTTCTATTGCATCTAACATGTTTGATTGCGTGTTAAAAGGTACACTCACTGGATATAATGTCTTAATAATCGAGTAACCCGGCAAATACAAAACCACAAGCAACCCTACAGCATTTCTAATTGCTGAAAAATATGGAAGAGTTGGAATCACCCAGATAGCAAAATGAGCTAAAATGATAATTAGAATTATTTCCCAATACCATAAGGCTTTAGATGAAAACAAAAATTCTTTCAGAGTAATAGGAAAAACCTTGCTGACAAATTCAACTTTCTTTCCATCTTCAAGCTCCTCTATGTTTCTTAATATTGCTGCTTCGTTTATGTGATAATCAGTACGAATGAAATCAACCAAATTTTCAATTGTTTCAGGTTTTTTCTTCTTTATCACGTTTATGATAATGTCTTGTATTGACTGATCTGAAAATTTGTCGTCAACGATTCCATGATTGTATCTATTTCGCATTGGTAGCACCCATTAAAAATTGAAAAATACGCACCCAAAAATTAACGATTACGACTACAACAGTCCATAAAGTATCTAACGATTTTTGTACTAGCAGCAAGAACCACAAATTCATGCAGTTGCTCATAACTCGAATGACTAAAACTATTGAAGACATTCTTAGGAATTATTACTTCCGTATTTATTCTAGAAGTCGCGCCCCAACGTTGCTTGTAGGCTTCTCCACCAGTCAAGAAATCAAATTCACTTAAAGAGTGCTCAATACATTTAGCCACTGTGTACGCAGTAATTTGATTTCCAACAGCATACTTGAAATATTTTTCGCCAGGGTCGATACCTTGAAGGTAGAAATAAAATTTCGCATCATCCTTAAAACCGTAAGATACCGCAACTGGAACATCTGAGAGTTTTAACACCAACAAATTTAGCTTTTTCTTTTCAGCAAAAACTCGTGAAACTTCTATATGAAAACTTTTCATGTCCTCACTTGCAAGAAAACCGCTACAACCCTTGTTTATCCACCGTTTCTGGTGAAGTTCAAAAAGTGATTGCATACCGAATTCCGATGACTCAGTAGAAGAGCAATCAAGGAATTCCATCTTAAAGGCAGTACTTAGCGCTTTTTGATTTTTTCTTAAATTATGACGCAGATTATGACCCAGTGAGTTAAAAAATTCATCATACGATTTAGGTAATGCCATGTAAGGACTCTTGCAGATTGGATAAGTCTTCTTAAAAAGTTGTTTTATAACCTTCAGATTCTGAGAAGTTTCAGGGATATTGGTTAATTTAACATAATTCCAACGCTCAGGAATATTTTTTAGGTAATCGATAAAACCCTGAAGACACTCTTCACGTTTATTCAGAATTATAAAATCATTATAATCAGATTGTGGCGCACTTATGAACTCTATCACACCAACATTAAACTTCAACTTTGAGTAAACAGAATACATCAAAGGAGCTATTCCTAAAACCTGACCGTTTTCTTTTGCAACAAGAACAAGAAGTTTCCTATTTTTCCCAAAATGCTTCCACCAAATGCGTAACCATTCGAAATTAGAAAAAATACTAAGATGACAATCAGTTACCATTTTATTCCAGGTAAACTCGAGCTTCAGAAATTCATCAACAGTTCTTACTTCAAATATTTCCATAAGTTATCCCCGAAAATGCCACTTAAATTGAATACCTATAAAAGACCTCATATTCACGCAAGAAACAGTTGATAAATTCTTCGTGACCAATGTCTCGTAGACTTCTCCAGTTTGATTGGGAATTCAAATGTGACATTTGTGACTTATAACTATTAAGTACCTCGGATTTTCTTTTCAAAACATCACCAATATAAACACATGAATGGAAATTCATCAACAGATTTAGCTCTGAAAAAAAGCTTCGCTTCATGTAACCTAAGACATCTTTAATTTTTTTAGACTGAAAATCTACCCAAGGAAAATGGTACCATAACCATACAGGGTACTCATAAATAACATAATTTTTTTGTGTAGATCTGGCTGCCGACAAAATTATCTTGTTGGCAAAATAATGATCATCAATTACGGGTTCATATTTTGAAGGCACAAAAATCTCTTCCGGTTGAGCATTATGCAGCACGTCTTTAACATGTTGAATTGAAATAGCTCGGTTATTGATAAGCCCGGAATCAGGTAAATTTAAAAAAGTAACTTTAGAAGCGTCAACACCAATTATTTTGCTTGCCTCAAGGGCTTCATTAACGCGCAGATTTTTTAAAACGTCTTTTGAAATCAAATCAGAATGAGAGTTTTCTCCGTTAGTAAGAAAACAAAGAGTGATTTCAGCGTCGGCACTTATTTTTTTCAACATAGTGCCGCCACAACCAAGTGTTTCATCATCAGGATGTGGAGCAAAAATCACGGCGCTTTTTGCTAAATCCTTTTCATCCAACGCTCTTGTCTGGTGTCCCAAGAAATATTCGCTCAAAGAACGAACATGGACTTTAACGCTTCCCAGACATATTACCTCGACATTTTTTTAGGTTAAGCATCTTTTATAACCAGATTTTAAAGACTTATAAAGATAAAGATATTTTTGAGAAGCCATAGCCCAAGAAAAACTCATAATATCTTGAATATTATTTTTTCCTGCATCAATTTGCAGGTTCGGATGATCAAGAAGAAAAATTATTGTGTCAGCTATTGAGTCAACAGTATTTTGAACTAACAAACCGTTTCGACCATTAACAAATATTTCTGGAACAAAACCTACGGCAGTAATTACAATCGGCTTTCCAGCAGCCATCGCTTCCAATAAAGTTAAAGGACCAGCATCATTTCGGGAAGGCAACACACATATGTCGCAGCCTTTAAGAAAACTAAACAGTGTTGTTTGAGATTGAGCACCGAGTATGTGAACTTTGTCAGTTAAACCAGTTTTTTTGACATAATCATTACAGAACTCGGTTAAGTTTCCATTGCCTATTAAGTATAAGTGAGCATTTGGGTTATGCTGATTTACCTTTTCAAAGGCTTCTACAAGCAGATCAACACCCTTTATGTGCGTTAAATGACCAAAAAATAGTATTGCAGGTTTTTGCAGTACACACGGAGATATTCTGTTTATTGTTTCAATATCTACTCCAAGGGGAATAATTGAAAACTTGGAAGAGTCTTTCACAAGTGTTTGAGATTCTTCAAGCATATAACGAGAATTAAAAATGATCTGGGACCAAAAATGAAAACAAAATTTGAACAGAACATTCTGTAGGGCTATCTGCAGTTTATGCAAGTTTCCAGCAGTAGCAATTTGGTGCTCATAAACAAACTTAGCAGTTACATTTGACCTAAACAGAAATAAGCACACGAAAGCACTGAAGGTTATGTTCCATGCAAAAGGAAGTTCATGAAAGTGAACAATATCAAACTTGGTTTGTGTAGACTTCAATACTTTCTTTAAGCTAAGAAAAGATTTGCAAGCTGAAACATCAATTACGTTTACACCGAGTTCATCAAATTCCTTAACGGCGTAATAATCTATTTCTTTAAGGGTAGTTAAAACTGTATAGTTTACATCTTTCCTTGTTTCCCTAACAACGTTCAAGATTTTGGTGGCTATACCACCGCCCCTTTCCGTAGAAAGCCCGGAAGCATATACCAAGCACACATTTAATTTGTGGCAGTTTGAGGTAAGCTGCTTCATATATAACACCAAATAAGGGCAATAGTGGGTAATTAACAAAAATCAGAAATTAAAACATATATTTTGATAGGTCTTGTTCCAAACCTACACGGTTTTCGTTCAATCCCTTAGTTGTTTCTAAGGCACCGGTAATTAAGTGCTCACGTAATTTGTTATCTGAAAGCACTTGAATTATTGCGTTCGCAAGAGAATCAGAATCTCTAGCGTTTACCAGTAAACCATTGTAACCAGAGTTTATTATATCAACTACACCACCAACACGAGTAGCAACAACCGGCAACCCTGAAGAGAGAGCTTCAAGAATCACAACGCCTAGCCCCTCTGAGATTGAAGAAAGCACAAAAACGTCAGCGGCTGCCATGTATTTGGCAATTTCCTCATTTGGGGAACCATCTAACATTACTACTTTTGCATCCAAATTGTTGGCTTTAATTAACGCTTCAATTTTTTGTTTGTAGTCTTGCTCTGATGTGTAGCCTTTAATGATTATTTTTGCATTGGGAAACTTTGCTAAAATCGCGTTTGAAGCATTAACTAAGTATTCAAGTCCCTTTACGGAACTTATTCTGCAAACAGAAAGAATCACTGGACCATCGGGATTTAGACTCTTTTTAAGCTCCTTTGATACAGAAGTATTGAATGTGTTAGATACTTTGTATTTTGTAACTGTAATTTTCTTTGGGTCGATATGATAGTCAGCTATGAGCTCTTTTGAAATACTGTCACTTAAAACAAAAATCATTTGGGCTCTATCAAGCATTAACTTAAGCAGGGCCGAATTTATCTTCTTAAAGATGCCAGGTAAAGTATCCATACTGTACCAAATCTCGCCTGTAATAAGGGGGATAAAACGTGATCGTGTAAAGGGGCTTAGCAAACCAAAAGGTAACGAATTCAGTATACCCATTGAAATTACTACTTTTGGTCGTTGGATTAAGAATAATTCTGCCTTTAAAAGAGAGGAAAATAGGTAGTGAAACTTGTTGTTTAAATTGAAGTTATAGAAATCCACTTTATCGTAACAAAAATGTTCATACCGGGTTCCATCACCTACGAGAATGTACTCGTTTTTAGGAGAATTTTTAATAATGTTATGAATCGCAAAATTCTCTGGATGCTTACTATTATAACTAGGCACATCCCAATCACTGAACTTGGAGAACATTATTTTCATATAACTAAAGCCCCATATTGATAAAGAAATAACTTAGCAAACATTAACGTGGTTTTGTATTAAGAGATGAAAAGCCATTATCGTATAGTCGATTTAGATTATCTAAAGTTACATTTTCTTGCTTTAACAATCCATCGAAAGTAAATGTGTTCAATACAACATCAGCATGATTAACCGTTTTCGGATCCCAGTCAAAGTAAGCGATATCACTCAATTTAGGCTGAATATAAGTAGTTACACGGTAATCAGCTACAACAAAAGCTTGATGTGTCCAACCATTATTTGAAATCAAAAAGTTTTCAGTATAATAATCAGATTTTGAATGCAGCTGAGTTGTATTCCCAAACGTCTGATGAAGAGGAACAAAAACTGAGAAAACCAGCAAAAGTATAAACGCGTATTTCAAAATGGAGCGGTAACGTTCAAATAAAAAGGCTATTCCAAGACATACAGGTATGAAAAATACTGGAATCGCTCTGGAGCCTAAAGTGTAAAGCACTACACCAGCGCCTGAATAAAGTAAGCCAGTTAATAGAATAGTTCGGTCCAAATGGCGCGTTTTTCGCTTTAAAAGCAAAATGACAAAACCAAGACCACAGACAGCCATAAACCCAAGAGACACTGCCCTTGAAAACATTTGGGCGTAAATATCAATCTCGTAAGTAGCTGAGTTAAGTGTCGACGTGACAATACTTGAATACTCGGAAGATAAAGTCACAACACTTGACAAGCTATCAAAAAATGAATATGGCGCAATTGTCAGTTGTATAGCAAAATAGCTTATCAATGAAGCGAAAAATAGAACCTTATAATGATTGTTTCTTTCTTTTATGTAACGTAAAAGGAAATATAAAATCAAAAAAAGCGGAACAAACGCATGAGTGAACGAAACACCTATTGCAAATATCAACTCGATTATTGTTATTTTTTTGCTTTTTTCTTGCCCTTCAATCATAAAAACGAGCACTACAAAACAAAATGCATATGAAAATGGAGCAAACTGATAATTTAACCAGGAAAACATTGAAACAAAAAAAGCTGCGATTGCAACAAACCCGTTGTCTTTAAACACTTTTGAAACATAAACGTAAAGAGTAGTGCATAAAAGAAAACCCATTAGAGTGTAAATGCAAAATTCGTAATATTGGAGATTTAAAGCGCTTACAGTTGTAGCTATGTAATCCATCAAGAAAAAGGACGGCCATTGATAATAATAGTGAGAGGGACCTAAAGGATTCAAATCTCTAGACAGCGCAAAGTTTTCAGTGAGTCCTCTGAAGTATTGTGAATCAGATCCTGGCACCATGAAATAGAAGTATGACAGCGAAAAGAAGACCGCTACAAGGCCTAAGCTAAGAAGCCACTTCAAAACGTAACTTTTAACATTCAGTGCAAGCATATACAGAGAGCATAACAACAAAGAAAAAGCAGGCCAATACAACCAGTTTATTTGGTTAAAGATAACGTCTTGTGAAGAATTAACAGATAAAGGATAGCTTAGGTACCATGAGTAAAGCATCAAAGCTATACCTATGAATAAGGGGATTAATAGCAGGAGTTTTTTGTTCAAACTAAACGCGCCGTTAAATTATACCGAAGATTAATAAAGTATCCTTAAAAAAAATCAAAAAGAAAAAATTATTTGGGCATACAAGCAGCCCATGTTTGACCCACAGCATTCAAAGTAAGGTAGTCTTCGTTAAGTAACCCTGTACCTTCATAGCTTGCGGGTACAATATCATAGTACAATGAACCGATGTTTTGTTCTTTACAAATATTGATGAAGTCACTGACAAATGCTTGCGCATTTGGTGCATTAACATTTGCGCCCCATTCGTCAAACATTACTTGCATACCTTTACTAACAAGTGTTGGACAAGTTTCTTTTATTATGAAAGCTTCTAATTTCTGTCTTGCCGATTCAAGATCTGAAACAGTTTTTGCATTCCAATATGCACGTTGCTCGGGAAGATAGCTTGGAGGATAAGTGTTATCGTATGCATAGTAAATGTGACGAGAATAGATAACGTCTGAGAAAGGCAAAGGATTTGATGCAAACCCATAACTGGTGCTGTCGAAGAAATCGTTGAATGGATAATTTTGCACAATTATAACCAAATCCGGCTGCACGTTTCTCCAAGATGTTATACAGTTAATACAGAATTGACGGTAGGCAGCAAATTGTGTAGCAGAAGCGGTTGAGTATGTGCCGTTGTTGGTTGGTTCATTCATAACCATGATAGCGTAAGGATGGAGTTGTTGTATTTTAGTTGACCAACCGTTTATCCAGGCGGTTTGTGCGCCATTTACGTTAAAGACTATATTAGCCTCTTCCGCAGGGGTCATTGCACCAACGGACGCAGAGAGAGTTTGTATTTCGAATTTCAGACCTGCTTGGTCACAATAGTTCTTCAAGTTAGTGTAATATCCTTGTACTGAGGAACTTACGTACATGGCTTCACGCCAAGTGTTTGCACCTGAACTGCTCGCCAAGTTAACCAGCGCTTGGATGTCAACTGGATTGCCATTTTTGTCGTAAGACCAAACTGGGTGACCAACACCTAGAAGTAAAGAGGACTCTTCAGATGGATACTGTATTGTTCCACTAGAACTAATTGAAACAGTAGACGATGAGGCAGCAGTTACAGAAGGCATGGGCAAATTAGACAAAAGTAGCATAAACAGCAGTAAAGGAAGCGCAAGGCGCAAAGCCACATTATTTCTCATAAATTAAAGGTAAATAGGCATAAATAAATAAAGGTTACCGCCTAAGCGTTGAACATAAATACAGTTCAAGGGCAACTCAGTTCAATTATTCACAAGTTATTTTTGAAAAACGCATCCAGCTTTTGAGATATTTTCTCCCAAGTATACTCTTTTGCCACAATTTCTCGCCCTTTATAGCCCCAAATTCTTAAAGAAGCTTTATTACGATAAGCATAAGTTATTGATTCTGCGATTTGTTGTGGTTCAGCCGAAGGTATGTATATTGCACATTCACTGTCACCAAGAATCGCTCGATGTGCAGGAATATCTGTAGCTAAAACTACTTTTTCCATTGACATGTATTCAAGCAATTTAAGTGGACTTTGATATAACCAAAAAGGATGGTTGGGCAAAGGAACAATACAAGCGTCCGCAACACCAATATACGCAGGAACATTATCGTAGGGAACTGCGGGATGAAGAATAACGTTATTGAGATGATAATTTTCAATTAACATCTTAATTCTTTGCTCAGAAGAACCAGAACCCACAATTAACAAGATTAAAGCAGGCACTTCATTTTGTAGAGTTGACATTGCAGTGATGAGCTGAATAATGCCTCTATTTTCTGATAGAGAACCATGGTAAAAAAGGACAAAAGCATTTTCAGGTATCTTTAGTTGACTTTTTAGCTGGGTTCTTTGTGAGTATGCTCGGGGGTCAAAGAGGCCGGTTGAAACACCGCTGGACCAAAATGTGACGGGTTTATTCACAATGTTGAATCTGGTGCAAACATCTGCCAGCATCATTGATGTTAGGGCAGATACACCATTGAACAGGTGACGCGCCAATCGTACTGACACATTGAAAGAATAAATCTGAAGCAGGCCTTCAAAACCGCTTGTTTCAACGGGCGGACTTCGGATGTCTAATACAGTTTTGATTCGCCGTAATTTGGTAAGAGGCATACTTGTTAGAACACTTGGCAAAAAAATTTCAGATTCAATCACTAATACGGCAGGTTTAGTTAATTGCAAGATTAATGGAAAGAAAAAGAAAAGATATAGTGAAAAAACAAGTGTTGAAAAGAGTTTTGAAGCTCTTATAGGCACCTGAAGGAATTTCAAGCGTTCATTAGGAGGCGGAACTCCTTTCTTTGATTTCAGTGACATAAAAGTGATTTCGTTATCTTTAGACAACTGTTTCAGTATTTCTATCCTTGATGCTCCGTCAAGTCTATTCTCTAAAAAAATAGGGCTTAACCAGAGTATTTTCAAAAGATAAACCTCACACCAGAAATAATTAAGCGCTCAACATCTAATACAGCATCTTCTTGTAAGCTTCAATGGTGCTTTTTGCCGTATTTTTAATATCAAACTTTTCTGCGGCAGCCTTAATTAAGCTGGAATCCAGATGAGAAGCATTTAAAATACTTTCAACCAAACCATATACATCAAAAGGTTTGCAACGAAAACCGTTTACACCATTTATTACAAACTCTTTTGCCCACTCAAAATCGAATGTTACCATTGGAACACCAAGAGCATTTGCCTCCATTAAAACGAAGGGACAACCCTCATAAATGCTGGGTAGAATAATTGCGCTGCTGTTCTGAAGGGTCCTTATAACTGATTCACGGGGAACTTGACCTTTAACTTTTACATTATCAACTAATTTGGCAGTTTTGATGTACCGTTTAACCCAACTATTAAGGGGTCCATCACCAATTATGTTAAGTACATAATTTTTTTCACCCAACTCGTTTACAAGAACATCAAAAGCACGAAGGGCATACGTAATTCCTTTAGGATAAAACAATCGACCAACGAAAGTAACTTCGACACGGTTACCTTTTTTATTTGAGTGAAGATTTTTCATTGAGTCAATTTCTAGTAAATTGATTCCCGGGTATATCACAGAGGATTTTTGCGGAATTTTAGAGGCATCATGACCTAATGCCTTAAGCGCTTCTTGATAGCCATGAGACGATATAAAAATCAGGGAAGTCGAATCAAGCAGGTCCTTGACATACAGGTTTCTCAGTAACGGATACTCCATTAAATAAAAAATGTCTCCAGGTGAGAGACTTCTATTTTTAAATGCTGAGAAATAAGAAGTCAAAGCATTCATTGAACCATGTACACTGACAAACAAGGGCTTAGAGGCTGCGATTTTTTTGTTAAGAACGGAACACTGGAGGTTATTTGCGTGAACGACATCCATTTTATTTAGCAATTTTATTAGGGCATGATTATTCTGCAGTTGATACCACAAAGGTCTGACTGGAAAATTCATCACAGGTATTCTTATCAAGTTTAGTTTGCCAATTTTTTCTAAAGATATTTTCTTGTTAGGCCAACCTGCGATAACCGTTACATCTATATGGTTTTTTATTAATTCGGTGCTTAGAAGCTTAATGTAAGTTTCAGAGCCTCCAAATTGGTAATAGGGCTCATAACCCATAGAAAGTAGAGCTAATTTCAAAACTGATGACCTAAAATGCTTTTTTAAATATATCAAATCGAATTATACAATTCTTCAAGTTGGCAAACTATTTCGTCCCAGTCGGGAACATGTACATCTTCAACATGCATTCTTGAAGCTTTCTTTAATGTTCCAGCTAATTCATCAATGTCAATCGGATAGTTAACACCCAAACAGTTTTTGTTATCTACCCATTCTGCCAGCGCAGTTGTTTTGGTTACGACGCAAGGTGTACCAGCACAAAGAGCCTCTGCAACCGTTATGCCATAACATTCCTTTTCAGATAACAAACAGAACACATTAGCGGAAGCATATTTTTCAAGCAAAGAATCACGAGATAAATTTTCATAAAAATGAACGCGTTCACTAAGATCCAGTTTGTGAACTAAATTAACTAAATCTTTCTTATATGGTCCTTTACCTACAATTTCAAGATTAACGTCTGCATCCATTTTTGTGAGCGCATGTACCGCGTTCTGGATTCCTTTATATTTTTCCACACGGCTAACACAGAGTAAAGTTGGATCTTTTTTAACATGTTTAGTCAGTCCTTCAAATTCGGATAGACTAACTCCATTGGGAATGAGAACAAGCTTCTCATCGTTTATTTGGAAGGTTTCTTTAAGCGTGTCCAATTCATATTTTGCAACGCATATAACTTTGGATGATTTGTTAAAGATCTTTTTTCCAATATATCGGTAGGGAGTGTATAGAAGATTTCTAAAAAAGGTTCCACCGCCACCAACATAATGAGGTGTAAAGACTAACTTTGATTTGCTTTTTGAAGCATAATATGCAGGAAATGCCTGATAACTATGCGCATGAATGATGTCGACAGATTTTAAATTTTTCAAGTATTTTGATAGTGAGTTAGAAAAGAAATATGCTTCATTTGGAGCCCAAGCCTTAAAACGCCGTACATGAACCCCATTAATGTCCATTTCTTCAGGAAGGCCTAAAGAGGGATCACAGCTTAAGACTTCTACATCATACCCTCTCTTTACTAGACGTTCGCTAATTTCTTTTACATGGGCTTCAACGCCGCCAATGTAAGGGAAATATCTAGGACTTACTAGTAGAATCCTCAAAAGATGTCATCTGCTCACATTGTGAATTAATCGGTTTCCAGCTTCCTGCACGATCGCCATGCAGATAATCCTTAAAGCCCAAATTGATGCCTCTCATCCAGTAATAGCCCTTGTCACCAAAGACCAACAGAAAAGGCGTCACCATTGGAAGAAAAGTGTAAAAAACTCTAATTGAAAGAGAAGGCTTGGCATATTCTAAGGCTTGATAGATGCCACAAACAGTTCGCCGTTTATAGTCCACTTCTTTGTTAGGAGTGTTGGTCCGTTCTGTTTCAACATAACATTCGTCGCAAAAAGCAACCTTCTGCCCTAATTCCATAGTTTTAAACAGCAGATAACTGTCTTCTGCTTTGCAGGGTTTTATTGGGAGCAATTTTAGAAGTGTAGACTTTTTGATTATCATTAATTCTCCACTGGCGGTAATGGGAATTTTTCTTCGAATAAAATCCAAAAGAGGATAGAATATTTTTTGAGGTCCAGCCTTTACTTCAACACCTGCGAACATTAAATCCAGATTGCCCTTTTCGAAACGATCTAACCCTGCTTTAAAATTGGCGATTTTTGTGTCAACGTCATTCAAAATTATGGTTTCATAATTATGAGGAATTTTACTTATTCCGAAATTAAGAGCATCATACTTTCCGCGTGGTGGACGGTAAACAACTGATGGATGAGAAAGTTTTTTTCCGCAAACAATAAGGAAAGGCACGTTCATTGCTTCAAGTTCATTGATCTTTTGAGACACGTTTTTTTCGTCTCTAGCTAAGACCAGAAAGAATGGCTTCAACACTTACCCCCCAAGACATTTTTTAGCATTAAGACAAGTTTAGGAAAAAATCGACCTTTCAAAATTCGATAGTAACATCTTTACTGGTTAGTTGGTTGTGCATTTAGCAATAAGTGAACACTTCGGTTATTAAATTGTAAAGTACCTAAAGTTGAATTATAAATCCAAAGTTCCACGATAAGGCTGTAAATATAACCAGTTCTGTTTGAGTTCCATAGAACATCCTTGTTCACCACAAAATTCAATCCGTTGATTGTAATGCTGGATAACTGGGACTTGTTTTGAGAAAAGGTTAAACCGTTAAATTGGAAAGTTAGCATGTTTTCCCAAGTTTCCCCGTTAGTAATAAAGAGATTATACCTGTACAATTCAGGTAGAGAACTAGGCAAACCTAAGTCAGTATCTGGAAAATCATTTGTATCATTTCCAAACTTAACAACACAAGAATAGTAACCTGCTGAACCCATGTAGTTACTTACACCTAAATATACTGAATAATTTTGGTCAGCCTCAATTTTAAAAGGTACATTGTTTAGGTCATGATTTGGTCCTAACATGTATAGAGCAGTAAAATGTTCTTCTGCAGGGGGTTCAATAAAATATGCTATCCCAGGGGAAGCAAAGAGCAATATGCCAATAAGTGTAATCGTGGCAAAAACGGTTCTGTAACTTTCAAGCTGCATTGTCAATCACTTCGGGTTTTAGGGATAACAACTTCTTTTTATATGAGGTCTTGAATTTTTGCCATATAAGGAGCATCAATAAACCAAACACGACTGCTCCGCCTACTGAAAAGGTAACTATGAACCAGAAGTTATTACTGTTTAATATTGAATGGACTTCTTTAAGTTTGATGGCTTCTGCATTTACCTGATCAGCTATTGCTTTAGCGCTGTTTGCGTTTAATTTAACGCTTGTTGAGCCTCCACTTTTGTAAATGTTTTGGGCTTCAGCCAAAAACTGCCCAGCAGTGTTTAGGCGTATTAATAGGTCGGTTACGTTTCCGCCTGCCTGTTCAGCTTCTAAAACACTATGGAAGGCTTGATCCATAGCTATTTCAGCATTTTGAATACTTGTTTCTTCGTCAGTTAAGGCCTGTGCTGTAACCACAAGAGAAAAACTTGAAACAGATATTAGAAAAAGCAGAAGAAATGTCAGGAGTGCGGAAAAACGTATCTTCAATAAAGTACAACTTCTCAAAGTTTTAAAGGTATTAACTGTTTGAACAGAATTCTTCCAAAGCCTTTCTTGAATTATTTAAGCAAGTGAGACGTTTTTTGACCAGTTGACTGTTTTTACAATACTGCTTGTAGGCTCGCATAAAATCGTAGCCACGACCAGTGAGACGATAATGCTGTTTCTCAGGAACATAACAGATTAGAGACGAATTGGTTAGCTCAGTTAAATATTTTTTCAGAACATTATAGCTCAAGTTTGCTTGGTACATGATTTGTGTTTTTTTGGCATTTTTGCTAGCAGCTTCCAGAATGTCTGCTATTATTGCGAATTTGTCTCGATAAGTAACCAAACCCAATCCACTTCTAAATTTTAAGTTTCAAAACGAAGGATCCTTTAACAAATCCCTTCCTACTGGAAGCGGATAATTAAGAAAGGCATTTCTGCTCTGAAACCGATTTTTCCCTTCCCTCAATCTGATGAAACACGTTATTTAAAGAGAGCAGCACGAAATCTATATATAAATTTTCTAGAACAATGATCGTTATTATCAATATTAACTAGAGCAATTTTCCATGCAACATGTAACATGCATTACCTGTTAGAAAAAAGAATAAGCAACCAAGCAAAAATACGCTATTTTGCTAATAAGTAACTAATTCTTTAAAGCAGACGTTACAGCACCAACAATTTCATCAATATCTTGATCGGTTAAAGCCAAATGCATCGGCAAGGTTATTGTTTTTGACAAAACAGTTTCAGCAACAGGGAGAGCCAAATGCCCATACTGCTTTCGGTAAACTGTTTGCATGTGGCAGGGAGGATAAAATACAGAGCCTGTTTCAATAGCACGCTGCTTTAAGGCTTGAACAAAACCGATTTTACTCACCTTTGCACCGAGAGTCAGAGGGTACTTATAGTAACTACAATAATAACCATTAGGACTTTTTACTATCTCACTATTTTCGTTCATTGCAAAGGCTTCATTGTACGTTTTAGCAATCTTGTTTCGTTTTGCTAAGAATTCAGCCATACAATTTAACTGATAAATGCCCAGTATAGCAGATACTTCAGGCATAAGCATGTGCCTACCTAAACTTTCAAAATTGGTTTTCCCTGGTCCAGAACCGTAGTAACTGTAAAGTTGAGCAAATTCAGAGAGGTCATCATTAGGTGTTGCCAGCATTCCGCCTTCACCAGTTGTTAAGACTTTGGTTGGTGTGAACGCAAACACTGAAGCATCACCGAAGGTTCCAACTTTTTTGCCATCTATTGAGGCGCCTAAAGCGTGGGTTGCATCTTCAATCAAAAAAAGGTCACGAGTTTCGCAAACTTCTTTTATTTCTTTCAAATCAGGGTTTGGAAATCCGGCGATATGTGTTATTATTACTCCGCATGTTTTGTTTGTAATTTTTTCTTTTAGGGTGTTAATGTCCATGGAGAGTGTTTCTTTGTTTATGTCTGTGAAAACCACTTTTCCGCCGGTGAAGAGTACGCTGTTTGGGATTGAAATGAAACTGTTTGTACAAACGATTACTTCTTTGTTTTTTATTTTGTAGTAGTTTAATGCTGTTTCTAGGGCGCTTGAATCTGAATCTAGGGCTATTGTGTGTTTTATGTTTAAGTATTCAGCGGTTTTTTGCTGGAAAAGTTTGAGGTTTTTTCCGTTTCTTAATTGGCCATTTTCTAAAACTATGGCTATGTCCTTTAGAATTTTTTCTATGTCAGATTTTGAAAAGTATGGTCTTGATGAACGAATTAAAGGTGCATCCATTAAAAAAGTCCCAACTTGTATGTACTAAAATTAGGGTTCAACCACAATAACTGGTTGAATGCTTGATAATATAAAACGGGTTTAAATTAAATAATATTTCTTTCTCAGGCTTTTTATTTGTGTAGCCAGCCGCGTCCGCTTTTTTTGGGCTGCTGTTTAATCTTTGCTTGTTCGTTGTAAAGTGTTGCACGTTTAGTGGCTTTTTTTGGTTTTTGTGGGATAATGCTAGTTTTTACGAATTTTCCCCATCCGCCAACATCGGGGTTAGCTGGAATGTACCTGTCAGGATTTTCTACTTTGTGCTTTTCAAGTATTTCTTTAAAGTTTAAGGCTTTGTAGTCTCTTGTAGCGTGTATTATTGTGCCTTTGTCTACAAATAGTTGTGAGTAATCGTGAACTGCTATGCCTTCTGCACGAACTTTGTCATCTAGCCGTTCAAGCCAAAGTTTTTTCCATTCGCCTTTTAGATTATTTACTAAGTTTTTTTGATTTGATTCCAATACATATACCCCCTTGCTCATGTGTTAGGTTTAGGCTTTGTCTGGTCCCTGACCTTTTACTTTGGCAGTTATTTTTAATTACTCAAAACACCGCTTATATTTAAAGGATATAGA
The DNA here is from genome assembly GCA_040268405.1 of Thermoproteota archaeon. Lineage (GTDB taxonomy): Archaea > Thermoproteota > Bathyarchaeia > Bathyarchaeales > Bathycorpusculaceae > Bathycorpusculum. The sequence goes on from JAWRIR010000070.1 coordinate 17,875, forward strand.
AGATTCAGGAGTATTTTCTATAAAAGACACAATAAAGATCTCGCCAAGGCACTTTTAAAGGCACCCTCATGAAGGTAGAAGAATTAGCCATCAAACGATTGTTTTGGAACGTTTAAATTCTACTTTTACGTAATCGAAAAGAGAGGAACTTCCTTATGTCAATACAAGTTTTTGCAAGAGACATCTACACTCAAGGTATTAGTGCAGTAAATGAAAATGATACATTGTCAAGGTGTCTTGAATCGTTTAAAACTGAGATGCCCCCAGTATTAGCGGTTTTAGATGCTAAAGGCAAGTACGCCGGCGTAATAGCGAGAAGGTGGATCTTAAGGTCAAGGCTTGATCCAGCATCGACGAAAGTAAAAAGTTTGATGCGCCCGGCGCCCAAAATTTCTCCTGATTTCGGGATCGCCAAGATTGCAAAACTGATGATTGAAAGTGGAGTGAGACAGTTACCTGTTTTTGAGAACGAGAAACTACGTGGTTTTGTTACTGACGAGAATGTTATTCATGCCGCTGTAGGTCAAGATTGGGGAAAAGACAAAGTTAGTAGCGTTATGACGCGTGCGCCGTTTACTATTGATGCTAACAGGTCTGTTGGTGCAGTGCTGAACCTTTTTAGAGAGCAGGGGTTCTCGCATGTTCCTGTTATGGATTCTGGAAAAGTTGTGGGTATTATAAGCATTCAGGACATTTTGGAGAATGTTTTTCAGCCTAATGAACGGCAAACAAAGGGAGACCGTGTTGGGGAGAAAATTGAAACGTTCAGTGTTCCAGCAAGAGGCATCATGAATAGTCCAGTTATCACGATTTCCGCAAATGCAACGCTTAGAGATGCAGAGAAAAAAATGCATGATTACAATGTTTCATGTCTAGCCGCGACATCGGATGATGTATTGGTTGGGATTGTTACAAAACTTGACTTCCTTGAACCAATCTCCCAGTTAGAAGGAGAAGCAAAACCTAAATTAACGATCCAATTTGGAATAAAAGACACCACAATTAGTAGTGACCAGCAAGCGTTCATGATTGACGAGTTTGATTCTTTCACACGTAAATATGAGGAAGCATTCCGAACTGGAACACTTTTTGTTTACATTAAATCTCATGGCTCAACAAACATGCGCGGAACCCCCCTTGTGCATTGCAGACTACAGTTCAGGACAGTGAGAGGCACATTCTTTAGTTCAGGCGAAGGTTGGGGAGTAGAATCAACTTTCAGAATGGCACTAGACCGAATGGACAGACGCTTACTAAGAAGCAAAGAGTTACTGGCATATAATCCTAAATACGCCAAAGATTACTTACGAAAGATGGGTCTGCCAGAAGAAGAACTTTAAACCAGCCTCATACTGCCCCTTCTTATTTTTTTAATAAACTATTCGCTTTTTTAGCATAACAATGATAGTTGGTTCAATTTTAAGCCACATGCATACTCTTGATTGTTTGACTTAGAAAATTTAAAATAACCAAGCAAGCTTTGAATAGTCATACGGAGAAGGAGAAAATCAGGTTAAAGGGGATCCCAACGTTTGCTGTGGTTGCGGGGCTGTTTTTAACAATTATTGCCCTAGCAGTTATGCAAAATCAAGGATACGCCATTGATACTGCAGATTTACCTACAGTTCGACTTCCTGATAGCACACAAACAAGTCCGTTCATTAATGTAACTATTACCTCACCAATACCAACGTTAACACCAAATAATAACGTGAATTCGAACAATGAAGCAACTTCGTTGCACCATAGCGAAGGAATAAAAGTTTTCGGTCAAGACCATTCCACCGAGTTACAAGGGATTAATTGGGGAACAATAACTGTTGGCCGTATGAGCTATTATCAGATTTATGTCACCAACATTGGCGACAGCCCAGTTACACTTAAACTATCGGTAACAAATTGGACCCCCGGAGTTAACGGTCTTCTTAGCTGGAATTATGATAACAAACCTCTCCAAGTTGATGACACAGTCTCAATTGTTTTTTATTTACAAATAAGTACCGCAACAGGGGACTCTTTTAACAATGACATCGTAATTACATCAAATGCTGTATAACCAATCTATAAAAGATAATGCATACTTAGATCGTAACACCGACTCTATGGAATAACATTGAAAATTTATGTCCTAACGTTATCAAGATGGAACCAGAGAAGAGCATGAACCATATCAGGTCTGGAATAAGTAACATAAAAGTTAGTGAACCTGAAATTGCTCCAATACAAACTATTAAAAATAAATTGCTACTATGCGGTTTGAAAAGTGTTTGCAAGTCATTTTGTTTATACATAAAAACTAAACTAATAGAAAATAGCAACAATTCAGTGATGTTAACTGGCAGACTGTTTACAGCCAAATCTAAGCCAATGTTTGTTTTTAGAACGGGCCACAGAAATTCAATACCACCAGTAAATAAGTCACCCAAAAACACGTGGCTCAATAAGGCGGCGAGGTATGGTAGCATTGCTTTCTTGTATTTAGCAAAAAAAGGAATCGATAGCACGCTTATTACGATTATTGAATGTGTTAAGCCGCGATGGTCCATGAATCCTGAAAAAAGCAGGTCCACATCAGGAATTACCGAGACTGCGAGAAGCAGCGCCAGATTTATTTTAACGTTGAAAAGTTTAGATGTGCCTTTTCCTGCTAGGTAACCTAATGCAAAATGACCGATGGCGAACATTTTAACATCCGATTTAACTATGAAAAGTCTTTTTGCCTATTAAAGGTCAGCTTATTTGTTAAGTTCCTGTTTTCTTTTTCAAGCAACTTAAAACCAAAAATCAGACGCAGAATACAGTGAAGATGATTAACATAAAAAAAAAGAATTAAAAGAAACTCGTTAGATAGGGATTCTGCTGCCGTCAAAGCCTAATTTTGAAAATCCAAACTCATCTTTAACTTCATCTAACTGAGCTGAATTGAAAACTGGACCGTCCCTGCAAACACGGTATTTGCCGATGACGCAGCTGCCGCATAAGCCGATGCCACAACGCATGAGACGTTCAAGGCTTGCTTCCAAGGGCAACTTGCGTTTTTGAGTCATTTCAAAAATTTTTTTGACCATAACTTCTGGCCCGCAGGTGTATATCATGTCGAATTTTTCCCGGTCAAAAAGGTCAGCCAAAGGTTCAGTCACCAAGCATTGTAGCCCGTATGTGCCGTCATCAGTTGTTGTGATTAGGCTTTTTTCTTCACAGACCTTGTTAAGTTGTTCTACGAACAATAATTCGTTTCTGGTTTTTGCGCCTATTACGAAGGATAGTTTTTGGGTTTTGCCTGCAAGCGTTTTTGCGAGGAACAATAATGGTGCTGTGCCTGTTCCGCCTCCGACGAGTAGTACGTTTCCGTGGTTTTGGGTGAAGTTGTTTCCGAATGGTCCACGTATGCCGATTGTTGCGCCTGCTTCCATGTTGTGTAGGTGGCGTGTTGCATCGCCTACTGCTTTTACGGACACGCTGATCATTCCATCTTCTGTGGCGTTAAGTATGCTTAATGGGATTTCGTCTATGCCGGGTATCCAGAGCATGATGAATTGTCCGGGTTTGGCTTTGGCGCATTGTTTGTCGATGAACGTGTAGGTTTTTACTGATGGACTTTCAGTTGTAACCTGTATGATGGTTGTAGTTCGTAATGTGTTAACTGCGGTGAGATAATCCGACAATTTCTTTTACACTCCCTACATGTTTTTTCCTTAGATAAACTTCAATACCCCGATTTATTGCTTGGAAAACTTCGGGGCTTTCGAAAGCAAGTGCTGTGCCGACTTGGATGGCGTTGGCTCCAGCTAAGAAGAATTCTACGGCGTCTTGCCAATCGCTGATTCCGCCGCACCCAATTATTGGTATATCTGAAAGTTTTTCTCTAATGTCGTAAACGCATCTTAAGGCGACGGGTTTCATTGCTGGACCCGATAAACCGCCTTTGATGTTGCTTAGAATTGGTTTTGTGGTGTCTGTGTCAATTGCGATGGCTCTGAGGGTGTTTACTGCGGTTAAAGCGTCTGCACCAGCGTGCACGGCTGTTGTGGCTAAATGAACGATGTCGGTTACGTTTGGGGAAAGCTTTACAAAAACAGGCACCGTGACTGCAGCCTTAACTGCTTTTACAACTTCGGATAACAGGTTTGGGTTTTGTCCGATTTCTGAACCTGTTTGTTTCACGTGCGGGCAGGAAACGTTAAGTTCTAACGCGTCTGCGCCCGCTTCTGCAGCTTTTTTTGCTACAGTAGCGTATTCTTCGGCTGTGTATCCGAATATGCTCACAATTACTGGTGCATGAATCAGGGTTTTTGTGTACCTGATTTCTTCGGCGTAATCATTTATGCCCGGGTTTGGTAAGCCCATAGCGTTGATTATTCCGCTTTTTGCTTGAACCACGGTTGGGTTAGCGTAACCGCTTCTTGCTAGTAACCCCACTGATTTTGTTACGACGGCTCCTGCTCCGCCTTTAATGATTCTGTGCATTGATTCGGCTGAGTAACCTAAAACTCCTGAAGCCAGCATCCCTGGATAATCAAGGTTTAAACCGGCTATCGTTGTGCTTAACAGGCTGCTTTCCAAACAAACTTCACCTCTTCAAACATCAAATATTACAGTTTGCATTATAAGAGATAAAGTTTCGTCAGACCATTGAACAGGTACAGCAAAGAAAAAGGCAAATCTATCAGCCCTTCACATGTTTTGTTTTTCGTTTGCCGTGTTATAGGAGTTGTTTTTCGCAGGTTTTTGTTTTGGCTATTTTTTCACCATTTTTTACATTTTTTCTGGGTTTGTTTTGGGCTGCTTTTTTGATTCCATGTTTGTTTTGGTTGCAGCGTACGTCAGAAAGAGTCAATGGGTGTCGGTTAAAGTCAAGTAAAGGTCATTTAAAGCATTGAAAAGCGTTGATCAGTAAAAATGCATTTTGTACTCTAACGTAGCCCATCAAAAACCGCATAACCTTTCTGGCGTTCCACACTTCAACGGCCAAAATAGCAGCAAAATAAATGTGTCAAAAACTCTACAGAAATTGGGTAGGTTCCGAACTTGAGTATAATTTGGGCAGTTTTCTTAACCATTGGCGCCTGCCGCCCTTTAGGTGTAGTGCTTTGATTGAGTATTAAGCTTTGAACAGTTGTCTTTTTTCTTGTTTTTTGCGGGTTGTTTGAGGGAGCAACATTTTTAAATAAAAGTAAATAATTATATGTTTACAATAGAGTGGTTGATTAGCTATGAGGCAAACATTCACCATAACCTCGCCCTTAAGCCAGACCCAAAAAACCGTCTGGCAAATGATAACCCAAGGATTACCCATAACAACAATAGCCGAAAAACTCCACACCACCCGCCAATTCGTAAACCAAACCAAAATCTCCGCAGAAGCAAAACTCTCCACCACCCTAATGGACATAGCC
>JAWRIR010000071.1:0-5226 GCA_040268405.1 Thermoproteota archaeon
TGTTCTGAATTATGGAAAATTGATATATAATAAAACACGGCATAGTAATTTGAAAGGTGAGCAAGCAATTGACCGAAACAACTCAGTTCTCAACAGCAACTCTAAAACAGTGGATAGACAAAGAAACAAGCACAACACTCACCCCAGTTCAAAACCAAGCCAAAAAACTACGCGACGAAATGAACCAATCCATCGTTAGCCTAAATGAAGTATGCGAGTCATTGCTTGAGAACAGCACAAAAGAAATAGAAAAACGTAACATGAAAGTTTACAACCGTGCCAGAGCCTTAAACAAGTTAGCGCACCTCTTTATTGACCGACTAAAAAAACTCTCCGCACCCGAACAAGTAACCTATGATTCGTTAAGCAAATACAATGTTGAAACCCAAAAAACCCTAATCGTCACAGAAATTGACGTAAAAAACTGGTTCCCAAAAATCTCACCCTTCTTCATCATGGACAGAAGAAAATTCTTAACCGTCTACGACAAAACAAAACAAACCTACAACGCACTTAACGAGTTCGTCACCAAAGAATACGTTAAAACTAAAACTTTAGAAGAAACCATCCAGATGATAGCTGACTTGGAAGGTTTAGAAAACAAGCTGGCTGGTTTAAAAGCAGAAATTGATAACATAAAAAGTGAACGTGCGCCTATTGAGCAGGAAATCGCTGGGTTAGAACAGAAAACTGGTGAACTCCAAACTGCCGGTCCAATTGACCAGTTAAATCTTGTTAATAACGAAATTGAAGCCTTAAGTAACGACTTGAAAAACGCGTTAAGGCACTTCCAGAAACCCTTCATTAAAATGCAGGCTATGGCGACTTCAGGCGGCGGCGGAGGCATAACCCCTGACGAGCTACGCATGATTGGCCTGTACTTGGATAAGCCGTTTGAAGCTTTAGTCAGCGAAGAGAACGGTTACCCAACTTTGAAAGAGATTCTTGAAAAACTCCAAGGCATGCTGAAAGAGGACAAGCTAAAGCTTAAACCTGACAAAGCCCGAAAAGCCGAACAATCCATCACAGAAATCTTGAACACAAATGTGTTAGACGCTTCACAAGAAAAAAGCAAAGCGCTTTCAGCACAGAAAGAAAAACTCTTAGCTTCAGCACACATGGATGCAATCAAACGCAACCTTTCTGCTTTTGAAGACCAAAAAGAGCAGCTTAGAATCCGAAAAACCAGCGTTGAAGCGCATGAAGCAGTGAAAAACCGTGAATATCAGGATTTACAGGCTGAAATCAGCAACCGCAAACGCGCTATTGAACGCAACATTTCCGCAGCCTTTACTAAGACCGTGCAGATTGCATAATATGTAGTTTCAATGTTTCTTTCTTCACTTTTAGCTGAATCTGTAGAGGTCTCAGGCAGCCAATTTCTTACGTTGCTAAATGACGCTATAGCCTTGTTAAAGTCCGAAAAGGGTAGGGTGGGCAATTTTGTGGTTGAAAACCGCCTCGTCAAGCTGGACCCAGTCGGTGAAGCTTTAGTGGTAGGTGACCTGCATGGAGACTTGCAGAGTTTGAAGACTATTCTTGAGGGCAGCGGGTTTGTAGCTAAACTGGAAAAATCGCCTGGCTCCTGCATGGTTTCTTTGGGTGATTACGTTGACAGAGGTCCACAATCCGCAGAGGTTCTCTATGTACTGTTGAGTCTGAAGTTGGCTTTTCCACGTCAAATAATTCTGTTGCGTGGTAACCATGAAGGCCCAAAAGACCTGTTAGCTTACCCGCATGATTTGCCAATGCAGCTTCAATACAGGTTTCCCAGTGACTGGCAAACCATTTACGAGCGGCTTTTCCAACTGTTTGACCTGCTGTACCTCGGCGTTTACGTTGAGAAACGTTTTTTGATGGTTCACGGCGGCGTTTCCACAAAAATCCGTGGCTTAAACGACATCGCCAACGCAGAAGGCTGTCCTGAATTGTTTGCCGATTTACTTTGGAGTGACCCTGACGATTTCGTTAAAAATACTACTGGTTCCGCCCGAGGTGTGGGCGTAGTTTTCGGCGAAAAAGTCTCACGGCAAGTGCTTGAAGCTGTCGACGCCAAAATTTTAATCAGGGGGCATGAAGCTTCTCCTGAAGGTTTCAAAATAAACCATGACGGTAAAGTTTTAACGTTGTTTTCGCGGAAAGGTCAACCGTATTTTAACCGTTTTGGGGCGTACCTGTCTTTGCCGTTGCATGAGACATTTGAGGACGCTCGTCAATTGGTGCCGTTTGTTTGTCAGTTTTAGGTTTTTTTGGTTGTGGCAGAGTTATTGTGAATGTGGTTCCAACGTGTTTTATGCTTTCAAACGTTATGGTGCCGTTTAATGATTCAGTCAATTTTTTAGCTACTGCCAAACCGAATCCTTGCCCTTTAGGTTTAGTGGTGAATAACGGTTTGAAAAGTTTCGTTTTAACGTCTTCAGGGATTCCTGCTCCTGTGTCTTGAACGCTTATTATTGCTGTTCCATTTTTGAGGGTTGCCTTAAGTGTTAATGTTCCTCCTTTTGGCATGGCTTGCACAGCGTTTAAGCTTAGGTTTGTTAGTATGCGTTTTAGCAGGTTAGAGTCACTTTTAATTTTTAATGAACTGGGTTTAATTAAAACTTTGATTTTGATGAATTCTGGAATTGGAATTGTGGAGAGTGCATCCTTGAAAATTTTCTGAAGCGGGATTTCTTCAATCTGGGGTTTAGTGAGTTTTGTGAAGTCTTGCAGGTCAGCGACGATTTTGTTTATGTACATGGCTTGGTTTTCGATTGAAGTTAAGCTTTCTTTTAAGCTGCTTTTGTTTGCGCCTTCTGGCATGCTTTCAAGCTCCTGTTTTGAAAGGAAAACTTCTGCGATGATGGATTGCAGGGGGTTGCGGATGTCATGTCCAACCATGCCCGCGGTTTCGCCGATGGCGGCTAAACGTTCCGCGTCTTTAAGTTTGCGTGTTCGCTCTTCAACTAACTGTTCAAGTTGTTTGGAGTACTCTTCCAGTTTCATTTGGTATTCTCTTTGGCTGCTGATGTCTCGCACCGTTGACCATACGCCGAGGACTTCTCCTTTATCGCTGGTTAACCGCCATGTTCTTACGGAGGCTGGAAATATGGAGCTGTCTTTTCGGATGTATTCGCGGTCGTAAAACATGGAGCGTCCTGTTTCGAGCACTGTTTTGATTACGTTTTCTCGGTGTTCATGCCATTTTTGGGGTAACACTTGCGTGTAGGAGTGGTCTTTTAGTTCCTTTTTTGTGTAACCGAGCATTTTGGCGTAGGCTTGATTGCAGTCTATCATTCGCCCCTGTAGGTTTCTTGCGATTATTCCGTCTTGTGAGGTTTCGAATACGCGTCTGTACTTCATTTCAGAATAGGTTATTTCCTCTTCTAGTTTTTTGCGTTGAGTAATATCTCTGAAAATGAGTACGAAGCCTATGGTCTGGTTTTGTTCGCTTTTGATGGGTGCAACATTGTATTCTATTGCTGTTTCCAGCTTGTTTTTGCTTATCAATAGTGGGTTATTGGTAAGGTTGAATGTTGCATGATTTACCAGAATTCTTTCAATCGGGTTTTCTATTGCCCGGTTACTTTTCTTATCCATCAACGTGAAAACTTGAGTCAAAGGTTTTCCTAAAGCTTCTGATTGTTTAAAACCAGTCACTTTTTCGGCTTCAGCGTTTATGAAGTTAATGTTACCGTCAATGTCAGTTGCGATAACAGCGTCCCCGATACTTGAAAGCGTTGTAACCCAACGTTGCTCGCTCGTCTTCAAAGCCTTTTCGGCTTCTTTTCGTTCAGTTATGTCCTCACTTAACGTTATGAAGTATTCCTTCTTTGGGCTGTAAACCGAGATGCTGAACCATTTCTTGAAGGGTTTGCTGTAATCTTCAAACATGGTTGCTTTGCCTGTAAGAGCGACCTGTCCAAAACGTTCAATCCAACTTGCACATTCAACTTTCAAATTAGGCGCCATATCTGAACCTTTTTTACCTAAGAACTTCTCTCTTTTCCGCCCTGAATTTCTTGCGAAGACATCGTTAACGTCAAGGTAAAGCCAGTCGTCTGGTTTTCCGTTGGCGTCAGTGATTATTTTGCAGTATGTGAATCCGTTTAGCATTTTGGAGAAAAAGTTTGCTGCTTGTTTTTTGTTAGGAATGAATGCTTCTTGCCATTTTCCTGCAAACGTTAAGTTTTGGCTTTCAAAATTTCGTAGCGACAGAAGAGCAATTAAGAAATAGAACCCTCCAATGTATTGTGCGCATCTTGATACCCACAAGAGTGCACCCGTGAATTGTTCAGCAAATAATGTTCCAAATATGCTGCCTGATATGATTAGAAGTCCAAGAGCGTACCAGTAGAGCACGCTTGATTTCGTTTTCAAATATTGATAAACAAAGATTAACCAAGAAAAAACGAAAAAGACAAACGCTACACCTAAAAAGACTTTTCCAAGTACCGCTGGACCTGTTGCCTTGAAGAATGGCGGCAAAACTCCTAAAACAGAAATCATTGATAAAACTGCCATAGAAATAATGCTTGAACTGTAAAATACTGTTAAGGTAATTTTGCGTTTTTTAAACCAGTTAATGTTTCCCCCGCTTATTGTTACGTGAGCCGCGGCAAGCTGAAAACATGATGAAATAAAGATGCCAAGACTAAATACAGTCATGTTTGCGTTGGCAGACGTTGAGGCCCAACCGGTGAAGAAACCTGTGAAGCCGCTTACGAGAACTGCGCAGCCTAACAGTAGAATGTTTGGTGAACCCTCTTTTAGGTAACTTTTTGCTGAGATTGCTGCAATGGCTACGCCTGTGCCTGTTATGAATAGTAAGTTAAGGGTGAACTGGAGATAGGGTTGGTCGAAACTGTATTGTGTGAACGGGTTGAAAATGATTAGTAGAAGGGTTGTCACTGCTAAGATTACTGCTGGAAATAGGCCATTTTTCACTAACCATCCCCCAGATTAACCCTTTGTATCTATATATTTTGTTTTAAATCAATATAATTTTTTGCAAAAAATGGTTGAGTTTTGAATTGAACAAAACGTTTTTCAGTGTTGTTGTCGGCTTATGGCAGTCACATACCCTTACTAACAAAACAGCCACATGATAAACTGTGAAACACTCATGGGTAACCCCGTACCAGACACTGAACAAAACGCGGCACTCTGCATCTGCCCCGACTGCCCAACATACCAAAAATCAAACCTAACCGGCATCCTATACTGTGCAAAAGGCAAATCCGCCGA
>JAWRIR010000072.1:0-13195 GCA_040268405.1 Thermoproteota archaeon
GTGTGTTTGCCTTTGCGTGCCATTAAGTCGGGTAGAGGGTTTAGGCTGGGGTTGCTTACTGGGACTCGAACGGCAAAGTAGCCTTTCTTTTGGAGCAGTTTGACCAGTACGGATTCGCTGTAGAAGCCGCGTTTGCGCCAACGTCGTAGCTTGATTCGATCAATTTCTTTGCTCATGTAATCCCTCTTCTGGTCTTTGCAACCTTTTTGGGTTGGCGGCATAAAATGTTTGTTAACACGCCTGCGGCAACTGTGGGTTTGGGTGATGCTTCTGTATACGCCGGTTTGAACGCAAAGCAGTGGTGTTGACTGGTGATGGTGTATGGTGACATAAAATACCAAACTAACCAACGTAACGCAATAGTGATTTGTGCATGTTCAGCTTTTTAAAATAATGCCGGATTTGACTACACTAACAGCAGACAAACAAGCCGTTTACCAATAACCAACCAAAAACACAGCCAACACAATTAACAAGAAGAACAAAATTAATCAAAAAATTATGCGCAAACAAGCCATTTATAACAAAAAATCAACCAAAGCACAACCAACAAAATACAGACACAAAGAAGCTAACAACCCAGACAAACAACAAAGCACGTAAACAACAGACAAAACACAACCAAGAGCAAACAAAAACTATTGCAAAAAGCACAAAGGCCAAACACCGCCCCCTAGACAGCTCAAGCAAATTCACACTATATTGAAAAGTCGCTTGCTCCATTTTCGCCTTTTAGATTGCGCAAAAACCGCAAAGTTTGCCAAGCACAACTGACAACCTCAAAAAAGTGCTGTAAATGCTCGAAGGGTTCTCGAAAAAGTCGACAATTGCTTCGAATGGAGATTTTCGGGGGTACTTATATGAGGCTCCGATATTCTCCATGCCAAGCCCCTAGAGACAAACCGAATACGAACAAAATGGGATTATTTCTTGAAAAAGGGGTGTTTTTGAGGTTTTTGATTTTGTGTTTGATGAAAAAAATTGGTTACTTTTTTCGCTAAACGTCATTCGGTGAAAAACGTGTGATAAAAACATTTTTTTTCTTCGAATAAGCTCAAAAATAGCTTATTTTCAGATTAAAGTGATTATGCTTTGTCGTTTGGTTTTTGAGTGAAAGGCTTTCTTCGCCTTCGAACCCTGTTTATGAATTGGACTTTTTATTTAATTGTTTTTGAACATATTAAATTATTCTTTAAATGACATTTTTACTGTAAATTAAAAATGTATCCAATAAACCAACTATTGTCGTGTTCTTTTATTGATAATTTTTTTGATATCTTAAAGAGGTGCTTAGAGTTGTTTTTTTGGTTTAATTTTTAATTCAACTTAAAAAAGGTAGTTTGCCAAATTTTCGATTTTACTGGTGATGCCGCTCAAGTCCCTGGTTCAAAAACAATTGTCTTTGTGGCACACAAAATGCGTTTACAAAATAAATTTAATGAAATGTTGCCAGCAATCATGAAAAAAGCTATTCCTTTTTTAGGCGGTTATTTGGTGATAATAAATAATTGTTGTTGCAGACGCATTTTTTATTTGCAAATATTGGTTAATTAAATAATATCAATATTTTGATAACTATTAATTTACCCTATTTTACTAATTTTTGTGATTGCCACTTGCCAAAATTTTTTAGAGACTCTCAAAAAATTTTTTGGATGAAAACAAAAATTGTTTGTTTTGTTGATGCTTTTGTATACGGGCTCACATCGCTCTGTCGCACTTTTTAAAAAAAGAGCACCCATCAAGACATCTCAGGACTTGGTGTCATCTATTTTGCGCTTCAGTTGTTGTCTGCCTTTTTGTTTGTGGTCCCTGTTTGGGTGCCAAGTTTTTTGCGTCGCGCGTTTGTGCGGTTTGTCTTGTGTTTTCTTTTCTTGTTTTTAGTGTCCATCATTGATTTGTCGCCAACAAGGCAGGCGCAAATTGGCTATTTTTTCAATTGCCTGACGTTAACCAACACTAAATCAGTGGTATGGGTGGCATTAGTAATATTGTTTTTTTGTCCATCACCAAAGCAAAAATCTTTGCCCAAAACACTCAAAATACAACCATCAAACACCCAAACAACTTAAATCTAAAAGATCAATTCAATTTTTGAAGCCGTCAACACATTTGATTTTACAGTGCCATCCCAACCAAAGGTTGAAAGATTGGCATGTCATGAAGCTTGCGACGGTGGTCGTCGTGTTCTTCTAAGGTGTCGAATACTTTGCCACACAGTCTGCACCGGTATTTTCCTTCAAGAGTCACTTCTGCAGAAGACTCAGAATCGTTTGGGTAATCCCACATGTTGTTTTCGTGTTCTTCGTTAGACACCTATTTCACCCCCAAAACAAAAAAGGCTGCGCCATGTAATCTCTAGAAAAACTGTCTTGCTTAAGTCTGTGTGATTGGCGTAACACAGCAACAAAAAAGGCTGGACAGCAACCATTCACAAAAAACCTTTTTCAAATTAAGCAATAACAAAATTTTGAGGCTAAAAACCAAATTTAGCTTGGAATTTTAGTTAATTTTTTAATCAGCAGTAATTTTTAATCCAAAATTTTGTATACAAAAGCATCACCCAAACACACTCTATCAAACGTTTCTGCGAAAAATTTTTCTGCACTTTCACACTTACGACTCTTGTGCAGCCTATGCCTGATTTTAAAATCGTAAACAAACAAATAACTTTTCAAACTGATGGCCCAATCAGCTTTGTAGATTTAAGTGAACAAATAAGCCTAGCAGTTGCCGAATCCAAAATCCGAAACGGTTTGGTTCACGTGTTTGCACCGCATGCAACTGGTGTCCTTATTCTAACCGAGAATGATCCTGCATTGCTCGAGGATATCAAAGCGTTTCTTGAGTATTTGGCGCCTAAAAACCGGGACTACTTGCACCCGTCAAATGCTCACGCCCATCTCCGTTCAGTGCTTATGCCGCCTGACAAAACTTTGCCGGTGATTGATGGCGAGGTGGGTTTTGGAACTTGGCAATCTTTGATGTTTGTGGAAACCGACGTTTACCCACGGCGACGTACAGTTACTATCCAAATTCTTGGCGAACAGTAACCACCTTTTTTGGTTTTTTCTTTTTCTTCGGGCGCTTTGTTAAAAAATCGAAGCTAACGCCATGGAGTTTTAAACATTTATTACTAAAACGGCTCTTAGATATGTGTGGATTTAACTGTTTATTGTAAAAAATTACCATTCGATCATTTTTCGTTTTCATAAAAACAGGCTTAACACCATTATGACGGGCAGTTTGCACTCTAACAGCCACTAAATCACAATTTAGAGACCGAAAAAGAGGCAAAACACAGTCTTGTTTCAGCACTAAAAGCCTAATTTAGCCTTATTTTTTCAGCACATCTAAAGTTGAAAGTGTAAAAGCAGTTTTTTCCTGTTAGAGACCACTTTTTTAGGCATGATTATATAAGGTTCGCCATGGTTCGAAAAAATTTTCTTCTAGCCACCCGTTGCGACTTTTCTTCTTGCATCTCTTGGTCGCAGGCGAGCTTTCTTCTTGTCTGCTGCTCGAGCCGCTGGTTTCTCTTCAAGTTCATCCACCGCCTCCTCAGCTAAAGGTAAAGTTTCTTCAACTTCGGGAAAGTTGGCAACCGTTGCCTGCTCTGCACCAGCTTTAACCATTGCCGCAATTGCCTTGTCCACGTCGCCAGCGTTAACATCGATGCCTCGTATTGCATCCATCAAGACTATTGCTTCAAAACCGTTTTTTCTGGCGTCAAGAACCGTGTTAACAATGCAATAATCAGTTGCTAACCCGCCTATGAAAAACCGTTTAACTCCACGTTTTTGTAGTGTTTCTTCAAGGTCGGTTCCGTCAAAAGCTGAGTATGCTTCGTGGTCTGCTTGTGTTGCTTTTGAGATGATGCTGAGGTTCTTGGGCAATTTTAGGTCTTTGTGAAACTTGGCTCCTTTTGTTTCTTGTACGCAGTGAGGTGGCCATGGACCGCCTTGAGTTTTAAAGGACTTGTGGTTTGTGGGGTGCCAGTCTCGTGAAGCCAGAACGTTGGCGCCTGCTTCTTGAAATTTACGTTCGTACTCGTTAAGTACGGGAATTATTTGTTCGCCTTGGGGCACTGCCAAAGCTCCGCCGGGAAGAAAATCGTTCTGAACATCAGTTATCAGAAGAGCGTCGGATTTGTTTAACGTGAATGTTTTTGCCAAAACAGCCTTCACCCTAAAATCTTTGCTAAAAATACTATATTTGCTGCTTCGGAATAAACTTTGCCGCTACACGGGTTTTGACTGTGTTTTGGTGATGCTTTTGTATACAAAAAAAGTGGATGGATAAACTTATCTTTTAAGCGTCAGCACATAATAGATGGCGTCAAACATGCAAGCAAAAAACGTTAAAGCCTCAATTTCCAGCCGAGAAATGCGTGCAATAGAAACCAACGCAGAATACTATGGAATAAGCCTACTGCAACTCATGGAAAACGCGGGACGAAACATCGCCGAAGAAATCCAAAAACGTTTTCCAAACTCTAAAAAGGTTGCTTTCTTTTGTGGTTTAGGTGGAAACGGAGGCGACGGTTTTGTTGCTGCTCGGCACCTGTTGGCGCAAGGTTACTCGGTTACAATTGTTTTGGCGGGTAAAAGCCGAGATATTAATCATCCGTCTGCAGTTCAAAACTGGAATGCTCTCAACCCCCTCATGAGCAACATTCGTGTTGTAGAGGTTTCTGACAGTTCTGCTATTCCTAATGTCGAAGCGGATGTTGTTGTTGACGCTTTGTTGGGAACAGGAACTAAAGGCAAGCTTAAAGCACCCATACTGCAGATGGTTGAATGCATCAACGATTCTAAGGCGTTTAAAATCGCTGTTGATGTCCCAACTGGAATAGATTCTGACACCGGCGACGTTTTAGGCGAAGCGGTAAAAGCCGATTTAACGGTCACATTTTACAAGTCCAAGGATGGCTTGGATAACGCCAAAAAATATGTTGGCGTTTTAGCGGTCAGAGACATTGGTTTGCCAACATTGTATGAACGGTTTGCGGGTCCAGGTGATGTTAATTTGGCTGGGAAACGTAGGGAGGCAACAGCGCATAAAGGTGATTTTGGGCGACTGCTTGTTGTCGGTGGCAGCAAGCTTTTTTCTGGTGCACCCACTCTTGTTTCCATGGCTGCTTTACGAACAGGCGTTGACATTGCTTACACGGCGTCTCCGGAGAAAACTGCTTACGAAATATCTTCAATGTCTCCTGATTTGATTACCCTTAAGCTTTCAGGAAACAACCTCAACCCTGACAACGTTGTTGAGTTGGATGCTTATTTGGCTCAAGTGGACGCAGTTGTGATGGGTCCCGGTTTGGGTTTGAATGGTGAAACTAGCGAATTCGTAAAACAGTTCATTGATACTGTTGAGAAGGCTGGTAAACCGTTGCTTTTGGATGCTGACGGCTTGAAAGCGTTTGCCAAAGTTAAGCGTCCCTTGCACGTTCCGTTAGTGCTTACTCCTCATGCTGGCGAATATTCTATCCTTACTGGCGAAAAACTGCCAGATGACCTTGAAGGCAAAATCGCGATGATTCAAAAAACCGCTAAAAAGCTAAACGCAATCTTGCTTATTAAGGGCAAAGTTGACATAATCTGCAGCCCAAACAAGGTTAAACTAAATTTCACAGGCAACGCAGGCATGACTGTCGGCGGAACAGGCGACGTACTTTCCGGCATAGTGGGCGGTTTGTTGGCTCAGAAAGCTGACGCTTTTGAAGCTGCTGTTGCAGGCGCGTTTGTTAATGGTGCTTGCGGCGATTTTGTTGCTTCTGAAATTGGTTTTCACATGGTTGCTTCCGACATTTTAGATTGGATTCCCCAAGTGTTTGTTGATCCTACGAGTCATTTGAAGGTGCGCGTAAGTGGAAACTGACGGTGACGCCCCCGGGCAAAATATACCTGTTCGAATAACTATTTACCATGCTGCACAGGACGATCCAAAAAAGAACACCGCCCTCCGACTTGGCCGCAGGGGATTCGCACGAATCGTAACAAAAATCAAGTTCCTGCCAAAACGAGCCATCGTACTTAATCCCTTCAGCGAAATCGCCCTCTCGCCAGCTGACAGGGAACGGGTTGAACAGTTCGGCGTTGTCGCATTGGACTGCAGTTGGGAGCACGCTCAGAAAGTCATGGGTGAACATGTACGTGGAACAAGCCGTACGCTACCGATTCTAATTGCAGGTAACCCCGTTAACTATGGAAAACTGACGAAGTTATCAACGGCTGAAGCTATCGCGGCTACACTCTACATAACAGGGTTCAAAGATGAAGCAAAAGCTATGCTTGACATTTTCACGTGGGGTCACACGTTTCTTGAACTAAACCAGAATTTGCTTGATAACTACGTGACTGCAAAGGATAGCACCGAGATTGTGGAGATGCAGAAGCGGCTGCTAAAACCTCAAAAACGTGAGCCATCTAAAGGCATCGAATGGGGCTAAGCATGGCGTGGCATTCATCACCGATTTTCCATTGTTCCTTGCTTCCGTAATGCTGATTTCCTTGAGCGGCGTTTTGATGCCTGGACCCTTGTTTGTGGTTACGATTCAAAAATCAGCCAAAAGCAAAACTGCAGGCGCCTTAATCGCTGTTGGACATGGCTTGGTAGAATTCCCTTTGATGTTCCTAATCTATTTCCTGCTTAGTCAATTCGCGATTCCAGATTTTGTTCAGGCAGGGGTTGGGTTTGTGGGTGGCTCTTTAATGATTTTCATGGGCATGCAAGCGTTCAGAAACCGCAACAGACAAGATAACAAGACTGTGAGTTTGAAGCGTGACTCCTTGCTTTCGGGCATTTGGACAACCGCAGCGAACGCAGGCTTCATTTTATGGTGGTTAACCATTGGAACAGCTTTAGTTTTGAATGCGCAACTGTTCGGTTTTGCTGGTTTTGGCGTTTTTGCTGGTGTTCATTGGTCTATTGACTTCTTATGGTACGCGGTTGTTGGCGTTTTGATTTTTAAGTCTCAACGATTTTGGACGCCTCGAGTAAATTTAGGTGTAACGCTGTTTTGTGTGGGCGTGTTTTTATTGTTTGGCGCTTACTTTGTTGGTTCAGCTTTAATGTCAGTGTTTACATTATTGTGATGGTGAAGCAAATTGGTTGTTGAGTTTAAGGTTGGATCTGCCGTCGTGCAGTTTATTGTCGGCGACATTACTGATATCGAAGCTGACGCTATTGTTAACGCTGCAAATTCTTCGCTCCTTGGCGGTATGGGTGTTGACGGCGCCATTCACAGCAAAGGCGGACCCAAGATTTTAGAGGTGTGCAAAAAAATTAGGGCTACCACATGGCCTGACGGGTTGCCAACGGGGTATGCCGTGATAACGTCTGGAGGTAACTTGAAAGCTAAGCATGTTATTCATACAGTTGGGCCTGTTTGGCATGGTGGTTTTCAGAATGAAGCTGAACTGTTGAAGCAGGCGTATCGGAACTCGCTTAAACTTGCAGCGGCTAATGGGCTTAAATCGGTTGCTTTTCCATCAATTAGCACGGGTGCATACCGTTACCCTGTTGAAGAAGCAAGTCGCGTCGCAGTTAAAACAATCAAGAATTTTTTGGAAAAAGAAGGCAAAATTGAAAAAGTGACCATGGTTTTGTTTTCTGAAGGGATTTTTGATGTTTATTTAGCTGCGGCAAAACAGGTTTTTTGAACAAATTTTAAGTTACTGACCATGGGCGTCTTTAAAATTAAGGCAAAAGAAAGCTGTTTTGGGCTTATTTTATAATTTTTTTGTCCATGAATCGAAAATGTTTTAAACGAAAACGTACGAATAACCATCCATTAGAGGAATAATCAATGGCAAAATGCCCAGTTTGCGGAAAAGAAGTCAAAAACGCTAAGAAAACCTGGAAGATGGCAGGAAAACCAGACAAAAAAGGAAAGCGCACCCAGCTGACCATCGGTCTGTATGAATGCTGCGATAAAACTTTCAGGGAAGTTTTAGACAAGAAAAAAATCTAAAACATCCTTAACCCTTTTTTCCTTTTTTTAAAAAGTAAATGCCTTCTGCAAAATCTTTTTCCTTTTGAGTAATAACACTGGTTTTCAACATGCTAATGAAGCGTTTTTCAACCATTAGCACCTACCCCCCTTAGGGTTCTGCATAGAATGGCTATTTGGATCCTAATAGGCTGCAAATAGGTTGGTGTCCTTTAAGGGACTTTCTCGAACAATGTTTGAAGGCTTCTTGGCTTTAACACGAAAGACCGCCCAACAAATAATCACTGATTACGCTAATCTACCTGAGGAGCAGTTAAGGCAAATTATGAGCGGATGTTGCTTGAGTACACCAAGAGCTTGCAGAAGACGCTTCTTAACCATGAAGTCAAGGACCATGAAGATATTGTGCAGGGATTCTTTAGTTTTTACAAGTTACCACTCGTATTCGGTTTTAAAGCGCATTTCAATTCTCCTTCAAGTAAACAGCCTTTTTTGATGTGTAATATTTATAAAAAATAAGTGCATCAAACAGAAGAGGTAGATTGTATGCATATACTTCAAACGCTTAGACATAACCCTGAAAGCTGTGCTCTAGGTAACCCTCAAAAACTTGACAACATGATGAAATGGCTGGAAAACCTTGAAAACAATGCGGCTAAATATGAAGTCAAGGTTGTCGGCGTATGGACTGACCGAGCTGGACATACCTCATTTGCAGTTTTTGATGCCCCAACCATTGAAGCATTCACAAAATTTGAATTATCCCCTGAAAACATCCCGATAATAACGGCACACCATGTCGAAAAAAGGGTTGTAACCTCAGCAAAAGAAACGCTCGCTTTCCTTAAAGAATACAAAAACAGAACCTAACACACACTTTTTCATCTTCTTAGATCGGCTTGCGTCATACTTTCTTGGGCAAGTATTTTTGCAGTGTTTTGATTTGTGTGTCTGCGCCACATCCAAACCGTTACGGATGCTACTGACGAGCCTGCCATTAACATGTAAAAGGAAATTGAACCAAACCCAAACAGGGCAGTGCCACATAACGCGGCTAATGCTATGTCGTCAAGGGGGCTGATTACGATTATTGCTATAATCGTCGTGAACAAAGCGCCATACTTTTTCTTGTTTCTCAATGGTCTTTCCTCAAAATCATTTTAGAAAGCGCAGTTTTTCAAACCCGATTAAATGTATAAAGGATAAGCAGCCTTTGCAGTAGAGCACTATTTCGTTTAGGTTGTTGTCTGTCATTAGGGTCTCGTAGATTTCATAGTTGTCTTGTGAATGGTCGTCAGGGGATATTGTTAAACCGCATGTTGGGCACCTGAAGGCCCCGTTTAGGTCTGTTTGGGCAATGTTGAGTTTGTAAGCTTTGACTTGTTTGGTTTTTTGTTTCATCTTATCCCTCAAGCTTGAGGAGGGCTAAAAAAGCTATTAAACAATTTTCAGAATATCATGCAT
Organism: Thermoproteota archaeon; assembly: GCA_040268405.1. Taxonomy (GTDB): domain Archaea; phylum Thermoproteota; class Bathyarchaeia; order Bathyarchaeales; family Bathycorpusculaceae; genus Bathycorpusculum. The sequence goes on from JAWRIR010000072.1 coordinate 9,419, forward strand.
ATATTACCCAAATTAAACCCAAAAACAAACCATTTCAGGGCATATTTAAACAAAAAGCTACAGCTAATATACCAAAGTAACAGATTAATTTCTTCTCAAGTGATAAAGCCTTGAATAAAATTGAAGAGATACGAAGAAAAAGAAAAGAAGCAAACAGCAAACTGCTTTTATCATTAAATTCAAAAGTTTACCAAAAATTCGTCCAATTAGAAGAAGCAACGTATGAAGACGGCGCATTAAAAAAGAAAGAAAAAGAATTGATTGCTGTTGGAATAGCTGTAGCAACCGATTGCGAGTCCTGTATGGAGTGGCATATCAGTGAAGCTGCTAAATCAGGGGCATCGCCTCGTGAGGTTCTTGAAGCTATAGAAGTGGGAATTGAGTTCGGTGGCGGGAGAGCAACTGTTTCTGCAAGGTTCGCTTTAGAAGTGCTAGATTATGTATATGAAGATGTAAAACAGTAAGAAACTGGGAATTTGTAAGGTTTATTGTTTACTGTTTTTTGAAGAAAGTAACGTGGCCTTTTTCACAATAACATACAGGGTAATTCCGATTAAAAGCAAAAAGGCGCCTCCAATAATTGTGATTATACCGATTATTGATGGAATTACTGGACTGGTCAAAGAGTATTCTACTGTTTGCTGACTTGTGGTGCTTAGATTATCGAAGTTAACTGTATAAATGCCAGCGGTTGGAGCATTAAAGGTGAATTCTACATTGCTGTAAACTGCGCCACCGTTGTAAACGACTCCGTTACTTGGGTCTTCTACGTAGACACTTATGCCTTCAGTCCCGTTTGTTATGGTTACAGAGCCTTGAACCTTATCGCCTTGCCCTAAATCAAGGGTAACGGTTGACCCGTCAGCTACTAGCAGATTCAAAGTATCAGTCTGGGTAGTAGTGTACGTAAATGCCGCTACTCCAGACACCAAAATTACGATTCCGAGTATTGACAGGACTAAGCCTAATGTTTTTTTGTTCATGATTTCTTTCCAAGGGTGATTTATGCAGAGTTCTTTTAAGCATTTTCGCCTAAAAAGTATGCGTTTGTACTATTTTTATGGTTACGTTTCTTCAAGTAAACCAGAGTACCTCCTAATATAATTGCGGCAAATGACACTGCGACTGCAATTAGGGTAAGTTGTTGAAAAGGCGGCTGTGACGAAAAAACGCCTGTAGTCAGTTCAGATGTTAGCTTCGCGGTTTGAGATGTTGTAACCGGGCTTGTGAGGGGATGATTGTCTTGGTTGGTGGGGTTAATGTAGTAGGGTGTGTCGCCTGTGCCGTCGTTGCTTGTATCTACGCCTTTGTAGTCGCTCCAATAGTTGCCGATTAGCCCATTATCCCAAGAGTTGCCGTTGGTGGTTCCGGGGGTTGAGACTTGAAGCGCTTCAGAATTTGACCTTGTGTTGTAATAAGAGTTGTTGATAAAGTTGTTTAGGTAAATGAGGTTGTTAGCTTGAGTGCCTCTTAATTGTATTGCCCAGCAACCATTATGAGTAAAGTCGTTGGCCACAAGAGTGTTGTTTCTGGAATCTTCAATGAAAACTGCTCCTCTGGACATCGTTGAATGATTAAAAAAACTATTTAATGTAACCAAGTTAAAGTCGGAGTTATTGACAAGGTTTATTCCATTGTAATTGTTCAGACCTATCATGTTTCCTATTAACTGGTTTCTTGAAGAATTACTGCATGTAACACCGCCTTTATGATTGTCCGTGAGTTTGTTATTGCTCACCGTTATAAACTGTGAAAAGGCAAGGTTTATGCCGTCTCCGCCTTCTTCAAACCCCGTATTATGCCAGATTTCGTTTTCATTTATTGCAATCTCTGATGAGTAAAGAACTTGGATGCCAATGTGATTTTTGTCTAAATAATTATGGGCAATTGTCGAATTCTTAGTCCATGCTACAAGAATGCCTTGTGTTTTTGAAATGTGCAGATTCTGAACCGTGATGCCTTTACAGTTAATCAATGCAACGTAAGAAGCATCAGAAGGCACAATTTCATTTTGACGGTTTACCCAATAAATGATTGACCCGCCGTTGACGACATTGGATGCATCAACATCGTTGGTGTAGTCAGCTAACGTTATTCCTATTACCATGAAATCCAACCCGTACCCATATTGATGGCTGTTTTCAAGAGAGTTGTTTCGCAGAATATTGTTATTTGAATGATCGAGGAAAATTCCATTGTATACAGAAAATAAATGGTTATTTGTAATCTTGCTGTTTTTGGAATTGTTCAGGTATATACCGTTATTGCCGCCCGTAATGCTACAGCTCGAAACGGTCATGTCTGAACATTGTTCAATATAGAATCCTCTATTAACGTCTACAATGTTAACGTTCAGAACTGAAACGTTATCAACATCATGAAAAACGATTCCTTGTCCTACTCCGTTTCCAACTATGAAAAAGCCTGCGCCGTCAATCACAATGTTGCTTCGTTCTACTTCCAAAACACATGTGGTCCAGTTTCCAGTGAAAGTGTAAACGTTTCCGTTTCTACTTATCAGAGCCGACGAAGGTGAAACCTCTCCACTGCTAAGTATGTGCACTGCAGGAAATGGGGCAGGCTTAAAATTTGCCCATACAAAGGAGATCTGTAAGCTTAAAACAAGCAGAGAAACACAGACAATTAGAAGCTTAATTTTGTTAAGCCGCACCATACTAAAGGCTCTAAATTTTTCAGGTTAATAATGGTTCTCGTCAAGAAATCTTGACTAAGCAGCCACTTAGTTTTTAATTTTAACTACAGTGTCAATATAAAAAACGGTCACAACCCTTTGAATGTTTAAGGAATTTAACCATTGAAGCAAGCTACCACTTGCACGCATGCAAAGCCTTTTTAACAAAATCGTAAAATAATAGTCGATACGGAGAGAAGGAGAAATTACATTATGAACGTAAATGGTTTCTTAGATGGAATATCCAAAGAAAAATATCTCGTTTATTTTCTGCTAGGTTGGGCAGGAGTGTTTTTCTTTTATGCAATAGATGGTTTTATTTCCAACATTATGAGCATTACAAATGGTTATGCTAGCGCTGCTACATGGGTTGGTTTAATCTCAAGACCAGTCGATTTATTCGCAGGTGTAATGATAGGAATATTAGCTGCTAAACTGTTAATGCCCAATTTTATGCCTGCAATAAAAAGAGAAGCTGCATTAATCTATTTTATGTTATTGTGGGCAGGCGGATTCTTATTCAACGTACTATATGATATTGCATATTATGCAACATACGGTTTCGTAGCTTCTGACATTCTAGGTGTTTTTGGGACGTTGTGTTCATTGGCTGCCGCTGGAGTTTTGGGGCTGTTTGCATGGAAACTAATGCAATCTCAAGGCAGTTTAGCAGAAAGGCTCCAGCAACCCATAAGTCAAACAATTTAAACCCCTTTTTCCCCCTTATTTTTTAAAAATTTGCATTTTATTCACTGCCAAGAGGGAATCGGCTGAATTATTCTGCCTAATCAAGTCTACTTGTTTTTTTACGGGAGCAACCAGCAAAACAGCTACATGTCTCGACCTATAACTTGTATGTTATCTGTGCATGCATCTATTACACGTCCGCATGCAGGGCAAACGTAGCAATCAAGACCTTCATAAATCTTGAATACTGGCTCAATAATTTTTTTGCAGTATTTACATTCTTTTTGCATCTTTTTACCCCATACCTAGTAGGTCAGGTAGCGGATTTAAGGTTAACCCTTACACTACCAATCTGAGGCTAAAAAGTATAAACTTTAGAAAAAAGAGGGCACGATCCA
>JAWRIR010000073.1:0-65307 GCA_040268405.1 Thermoproteota archaeon
CAGCCTATTCTTTTCCTCTTCAGGAACCGATTTGAAGCCTTGTTTTATGTAAAAGTTTACTGCCCAATAAGCTGCTTTCCAAGTTCCCACCAAAACGGTAGGCGTCGCAGCTAAACCATTAAGATACTTGAAGAGCTTATCCCCGTAGCCTTTGCGTTGCTGGCTTGTGAGCACGTAAGCATGCCGGATAAGTGTGACATCTTTGACTGGTTGAATACCCATAACGGCAACCAAGATGCCCTCTTCTTTTAATCCGTAAAATTGGACTCCACTGTCAAGTTCCTCATGGAGTTCCTTGGCAGGCATGTAGGGTTCTTTCCAGCAGTCAACGGGAATCACATTCCGATAAGCAACGGCAGCATCATTAATTACATCATAAATATCCTCAAAATCGCTGTCTGCCAATTTAACAATCATCTTTTTTCGCCTGCTACCTTGCTTATGCTACGAAGCCACGGTTTCTATAAATGTTTATGTGGCTGTAGGCTGCTTTTTGTTTTCTACCTGCATGACTTTTTCAAGCAGTTTCATGAAAAACTTTTGCGCTTGCATTTCGTCAGACTTTTCGAGGTAAACTGAAACCATTGCAACCTTGTTCTTTTTTGATGCCACGTACTCGGCGAACATTCGGGCGCTGATAACGTTTCGGTCGCCAACCAAAATTGATGAGGACGCTAAATTCATGGTTTGGTTTGCTTTAGGAACCGCAATAGCCATCGTACCCATCTTGTCTTCATTTTCACTTAGCAAGATTAGGCAACTGTTTTTTGCTTCAACATAAACCGCCAAAAACCGAGTGTCACTGTCGGTTAATTCTTCTTTGATTACGTTGGCGCGGTCGGCTCCTTCCATCATTTGCTCTTTCCTCGACGCAGATAGTTTTGCATTGTCTGCTTAAAAACACTTCATTAAAAAACCGAAACTCCAACATACTTTTGATTCAACTGAAAAGTTTGAAGACAAACAACCATTTTCACCAACCTATTAGGCTCCAAATAGAGGTTCTATGCAAAAACCTATAGAGGGTAGGTGCTATTGGAGTTTTTTCAAGCCATTAGCATGTTGAAAATCAGTAGAAAACAAACTTGCCCCTAGAAACATTGTAAGCACATGCTGGTTTGCTGATAAAACTTTAAAGCAAACAGTTCGGTTAGACGGTTAGGTAACAGTTATGAGTACTAACGAGAACCCGCCGATGCTAAAATGGCTTGAACAGCACGGCATCACCATGCAAGACCTAATTGATTCTGCACTTGAAATGTACGTGCCACACCCCGGAATTGAAACACCCGAAAAAGCAGCCGAAGTACTAAAAGAAGAACTCATCGCAGCATTAACTGACCCCAACATTGCAACCCTAATCACGGCTGCCTTCCACGCACAGGATGACGCAGAAAAGGGTTTAATCCCCGGATTAAGCATCGAATACTTCATGGGCAGACCAGGCTTAGTCGCTGACGAACTCTTCGGCATTGCTATTGCCACTTACATTGCAGGCGCTAAAGGCATGTTTGAATTTGTCCGTTTTGACCAAGCAAAACCCGGCATCCTCAAAAAGCTTGGACCACTCACAAACGACCCTATTGGCGCATTAATTGCCGGTGCATCATCAAACATGTACACGCGTTCAGTTAGAGGAAAAACTAACATCTAACAATGACTCCTTTTTACCAATTTTTTACGTTCCAGCCCTTTTTTGGAAAGCCCTTTAATACTTAAGCGGTCTCTCAAGTTGCCATTGACCAAATATGGCGTTAAAAAGAATCAGCGTTTTCAGTCCGCACATGCCTCAAAGCGTAATTGACGTTGCAGCAGAAACCCTCAAGAGCAAATGGCTCAACGTTGGACAGCAAACAACACTTTTTGAAGAAGAATTCTCCAAGAAGTTTAACATAAAATATTCAGTGGCACTTAATTCTTGCACTTCAGCGTTGCGTTTGGCTTACTCGCTTGCAGGTGTAGGTCCCGGAGATGAAGTGATAACACCCTCGTTTACTATGATAGCAACCAACACTGCAATCCTTGAACAGTTTGCCACGCCAGTTTTCGCCGACGTAAACTATGACACAGCCAACATCGACGTTTCAGACATAGAAAAAAGGATAACCAAAAAAACCAAAGCAATAACATGCGTACACAATTTAGGTTACCCCTGTGACTTAAAAGAGCTAAGAGAAATAGCCCAAGCACATGATTTGGCTTTGATTGAGGATTGCGCTCACGCGATTGGAGCAACCTACAATAACGAATACATAGGGGGCTTGTCGGATTTTGCTTGTTTCTCTTTTGCGGCTGTCAAACACATTACCACTGGAGATGGCGGAATGCTGTCAACTAACAACAAGGAAACGTATGAAGCGGCAATTAAGCGGTCATGGTTTGGTATGGATAGACAAAAAAGAGACAAAACAACAGGCTTGTATCGTCATGACATTCCCGAGCTGGGCTACAAAATGAGATTGAACAGTTTTCTTGCCGCAATGGGACAGGAACAACTCAAGTATTTAGATAACATTTTGAAGCAACGCAGAAAAAAAGCAAAAATGTACGATGAAGAATTAGCAGGTGTAAAACACGTTAAACTTCTCAATTACAAGTACAACAGAAAAAGCAGCTACTTTCTTTATCCAATCCATGTTGAACGTAGACAAGCCTTCGTAGAAGTCATGAAAAAGAAAGGAATAGAAGTGCTTGCCCAAAACTACAGAAACGATCAATTCTCAATCTTTGGAAAACAAAGAAAAGACTTACCCAACACAGAAAGAATTGACAAGGATTTTATTTGTTTGCCAATTCATGAAGATTTAACGTTAGAAGACCAAAAATATGTTGTTAACGCCGTGAAGGCTGGCTGGTAAAAGAATGAGAATTCTTGTGACTGGCGGAGCAGGATACATAGGTTCAAGTCTTGTTTCGGAACTGCTTAAAGAAGGACACAAAGTAAGCGTCTTAGATAATTTATTGTGGGGAAAAGAGGGACTTAACTGTAATTTGAGCAGTCTGAACTGTAAATTTATTGAAGGAGATGTTAGGGACACCAAGTTAGTTAGCAAGCTAATGGAGAATCAAGACGTCATAGTACATTTAGCAGCTCTTGTCGGGTTTAGTTTGTGTGAAAATAACAAAGAACAAGCAACCGACGTTAACGTCAACGGAACAAAAAACATTATCAATTGTCTTTCAGAGGATCAAATGCTGATTTACGCGTCCACTGGAAGCATTTATGGTCAACCCAAAGGATTAACTTGCACCGAACAAACAATGCCAAACCCGCTATCGCATTATGCTAAAACAAAACTGGAAGCAGAAGAAATCGTTTCGAAGAGAAAAAACGTCATTATTCTGAGGTTTGCGACGGCTTTTGGAGTTTCGCATAGGATGAGACTGGATTTGCTTGTTAACCAGTTTGTATATGAAGCAGTGGCACATAGAATGTTAACGGTTTTTGGAGAAGATGACGCCCGATCAATAATTCACATCAAAGACGTCATTGAAAGCATCAGATTCACGATTGAAAATAGACAAGCCATGAAGGGACAAACGTTCAATGTCAGCTTAGAAAAAATTTTTACTAAAAAAGAAATTGCACAGCACATAAAAAAGCAGGTTTATTATGATTTGAAATTTGAGAATCTAAACACTGCGTTTGACTTTAGAAATTATCAAGTTTCGACAGAGAAAATCAACGCGTTAGGTTACTATTCAAAAACATCGTTGGACCAAGGGATAACAGAACTCATTTGCGCCATGAAAGAAATAAAAGTTAACAAACAATTTTTTAACGCTTAACAGGTAATTTCCGCTTTCAAGGCTCGTTTTAGCTGACAGCCCTTTTTACCATAACCTTATAATATTTGGGTGATTGAGGAGTGTACGCAGTTGGGCTTACATGGGTCAAACACAATTGTGCATTGTTACAAACGTTTTTCTGCCATCAGTTGGTGGAATACAAATTGTAACGTATGAACAAAGCAAAAGGCTCCTTCAAAAAAATTTTGACCTTAAAGTCGTTACAAACCGGATTCAAGCCCCAAAAAAATATGCTATTGAAGGAATTAACGTTGAATGCTATGAATCAATGAACATGGGTTTCCGAGTGGGCATACCGTACGTGATTCCAACAATTTCAAGTTTTCCAACTTTCACTAAAAACATTAAAAAAAGCAAAATCGTTCATGCACATGGTCACCCATACTTAACGTCACTGCTTGCAGGAAAACTAGCTAAATATTATGAAAAACCGTTTGTTCTGACACAACACAACACCTTCATCGATTACAACAACATATTTGACCAAGTTGAACTTGTTAACGATTTAACCGTTGGCAAAGAAACGCTCAAACAAGCCGACAAAATAATCGTAGTAAGTAACGCAACAAAAAATTATGTTTTAAGTTTAGGCGCTAAACCAAGCAGAGTTAAAGTGCTTCATAACGGCGTTGACCTTGACAGGTTTAAACCGTTGCCTAAAGTAAAAGATGAAATGCGCAGAAAAATAGGCATTCAAAAAGATGCAACCGTCGTTTTAACCGTTCGAAGACTCGTGTATAAGAACGGCGTTGATACCCTTATCGATGCTGCAAACATCGCTGTAAAAAAGAATCCTAAACTTGTTTTTCTGATTGCCGGAAAAGGACCTGACATGGCAAGCGTTCAGGCACAAATAGAAAAGTTAGGACTTGACAAAAACATAAAACTAACAGGTTTTGTGGCTGATAAGGACTTACACTTGTACTATAACACTGCAGACTTGTTTGTTTTGCCATCAAAATCAGGGGAAGGTTTACCGCTTGTAGCTTTAGAAGCTATGGCATGCGGGTTGCCGGTTATAGCGACTAACGTTGGGGGAATAAGCGAAATCTTGGTTAAAGGTTACGGAAAGCTTATTCCAGCTAACAATCCAGAGGCAATGGCAAATGCTGTTGCTGAATTTGCACTAATCAACTTTGAAGAAAACAATGGTGAATTGCGTGCAATTGTTGAAGAAAAATTTGGTTGGGAAAGGAATGTTGCTCGACTCGTCGAAATATACGAAGAGCTTATTTAACTTAGCACGGAAACTATATGAGCTTTCAAACTGGGAAGATGGGGAATGACGTCAAAGGTAGAACTAGTATCGATAGTGATTCCAACACTCAATGAAGCAGGTAACATACTGGAAGCTGTAACAACAATCTACAAGGAACTGGATTACCCCAAAGAAATCATTGTTGTTGACGGCAACTCTACAGACGGAACACAAGACATCGTGCGAGAAACAAACTTTTGCAGACTAATCACTGAACCAAGACGCGGTTATGGACGAGCATTAAAAACTGGAATGGAGAACGCAAAAGGCAACGTTATCGTTATGGTTGATGGAGACGGAACCTACGAAGTAAAGCATATTGGCCGCATGCTTGACAAGATGGTTCAAGAAGACGCCGACATGGTTCTTGCCACACGCATGTATGACCCAAACAAGGCAATGGGTTTCTTCAATTTTGTCGGTAACAAAGTTATCACATTCTGTTTTGACTTCCTTTACAGCCAATACCTTAGTGACACCCAATCAGGATTCCGAGCCATATCACATGAAGCCATTGACAACGTAAAACTTGTGGAAGGAGACATGGCTTTTGCCACTGAGATGCTTATCAAATTTAAAAAGAAGAATTACAAGATGGTGGAAGTCAAAAGCACCTACAAAATCCGCAGGTACGGCAAGCCTAAACTGCAAAAGTTTAAGTCAACAATAGAAATATTCACCACTATGGTTAAAGGCTTAGTAAACAAGTGACATTTTTATGGAAAACAACAGCCAAACAGTCACATTAAAATTTGAAAAGAGCTATTTGGCAGCAGTCGCCATCGTACTCATAATTGTTTCTTGCGCGGTTGCAGTATACTTCATTTTGCCGCAAGAGCCTTCAGGTTACAGCGAAATGTACCTGCTTGACGCTCAAAGCCAAGCGGCTAATTACCCACAGGTTCTTGTCGCAAATCAGAACAGCACTTTTAACCAGCAAGTCTTTGTAGCAAACCATTTAGTTGACACGAAAATTCCAGATAAGGAATGGGAACATCAGTTGCAGGTAAAAATAGTTGAGGACACCATCAATTTTCCAGTTGACGCCCCAGCAGACCAAACCTACGATTTTAACCTAAAAAACGGGGAATCATGGAGCAGTCAAGTGCCAATAAGCATTAACTCGCCTGGAAGTTACAGCGTCGTATTTGAACTGTACGCAGATAACGTTTTTACAAACAATTACTGCGTGCTACACATTGACGTGGTTTCAAGTTTAGCTTAAGCCTTTGCTTTAACAGTTATTTTTTGTTGGCTTTTCTGTTGACTGGCTTCAATGTATTCTTTTTCGATTTGTACACGGTGAACGTTGTTGTATGCGCAGAACGGAATAATCTTCTTGTCAGGGGTAATGTAGTGAACTACGCATCGGCGAACGCGGTTAACGTCGAAATTGTAGGAGTCCATGAAAGCCATGCAACCAATCAAGAAGATGCGACGACGGATTTTGCCTAGTGACTTATAGTTAGGGTTCATGTGCATCTGCATGATACTTTTCATCAACGTAAAGGTGCCCACTTCTTTGGTAACCAACAACATATTCATAGAAATCATTGCACCCATAAACAACGGAGCAAGCAACCGAACTTTGCTTTTAGATTCTGCATTCTCAGCGGTCTTGCGAATGGTGCTAAAGAAGCGGTCAAAGTTTACGAAGCGGTTGATTGGGAACATTTTGCCAGTGTGAGGCGAAACATAAACCCAGTTTACGATGCCGCATTGTGGACTGCAGCTAAAGAGTGGCCAAGGTTTTTGCATGAACTGCCGCATGATTTTCAGTGGTGAAGTCATAACTGACATTGGAAACAGGTCAGTAGTTTTTATTTCACCGTTGGTTTGCTTTTCAACGTCTTCAGCAAAACTCCATTCCCGGAAGTTTTCACGGAACGGGTTCTCTGTTGCTCTGCCAGTGAAGGCGATGGGTTGGAAAATTAAGCCTCGGACAATGTCGGTGTTTTTGGCTGCAAATCGTATCATGTCGCCGACTTCTTGGTCGTTTAGGCTTTTCATTAAAGTGTTAACAAGGATGACTTCTATGTCGTATTTGCGGCAAACATTTAGAGCTTTTAGTTTCAGGTCTACTAGGGGTAAACCGCGGATTTTCTTGTTGAATTCTTCATGGAAGCTATCAAAGGATAAGTAGACAATGTTTAAGCCAGCGTCTTTAAGGCGTTGAGCTAACCCCGGAGTATCAACCAAGTGTGTACCGTTGGTTGCTAGAATAGTCATGAATTTTAGTCTGTGAGCTGCAGCGATGATTTCAGGCATGTCTTCCCGTTCAAGGGGTTCGCCTCCTGAGAACAGGATTGCTGGGGGTTTTGGGTTTGCTTTTGCAGCAAACTCGAGCATATCTATGAGCGCTTCTTTTGTTGGCTCATAATCGTCACCCTGTCCAGGGAAAGTTGAGAAGCATACTGCACATCTAAAGTTGCAACGTTTAGTTACGTCTATGACGCCGATTACGGTTCCTGAAGCGTGATTTTTGCAGGTTTCACAAACGTATGGGCAGCCTTCAGGGTTTTTAGGAGCATTGAGGTCGCCGAGGTATTGGAATTGGTCATATTTGACCATGTGTTCAAAGATTGGTTTACTTTGCCAGTGGGTAGCGTGAAATTCGCCGTGTTCGGGGCATTGTTTGGTTATTTTGATTTGACCGTTGACTTCGTTTAATTGGGCGTCTATTTTCTTTTGGCATTCGGGGCAGATGCTTTTGGTTTCGCTCATAGTAGCATTCCAACTATTGCTTCAACTATCAGGGCTAAGGGAAGAAGAATCATAGACATTGTAACTATGCGTTCGTATTTACGCACGTTTTGTACTGTAGAGACGGAAGTGGCAAGACGTACTGACGAATAGATTAGCAGGACGCTCCACAATAGAATAAAGGGCAGGTAATAGACAGTGAATTCACCTAAAAAGTACGGCAACGGTGCAAGCAGACCAGTTAGCATGAAGAATAAGGCGCCAACTTTTGCGGCGCTGACACTGCCAACTTTTTGGGGCAATGTTGGGTAGCCTACTTTTGAGTCGCCGTCCACGCTTAAGATGTCGCGTAGAACGTTTCCGCCGATTGTTCCGAAAGCTATCGGGTACAGGCTTAAGGATATCATGCTTACGTTGTTTAGGACTGTGGCTTGACCGTACATGAAGGCGGTTCCAGTTAGGATGCCGACTAGAATGTTTGCGGCAAACCCGGATTTTCGTTTAACAAGGTAAGAGTAAAAGAGCAGTAGCAGTGAGTCAGCAGCAATGATTGTGAAGCTGAGCCAATTGATAAAGTAAGACATGATTAAGCCTACAGCGAAAAGAATACTTGAAACTGCAACTACCTGTTTAAGAGTTAACGCACCAGCCGGGATTGGACGTTTAGGTTTGATTATTGCGTCGCTTTCACGGTCAAAATAATCGTTGATTGCAAAGCCTGCGCTTGTTATGAAAGCCATTGAAAAGAAGATTAGCACTATTTGTTCGGGTGCAATCACGCTTTTCGTGATGGCAAACGCTGTTAGAAGAGATAATCCACCGGTCATCAGCCAGTAGGGCATTCGTAAAAGCGCAAGTAACCCCCTGGCTGGTGAAGTGGTCATTTAGTAATTTTCCTCTCAGCAATGATTTCTTTTATGTTATCTTCAAGAGTAACCTTTGGATTCCAATTTAACTCTTTCTTTGCTTTGGTTATATCAAACCATATTTTGGTTACATCACCATGCCATGATTGGCCAGTGGTTGTTACGACGGTTTTGTCTTGAAGATTTAGAATAGAGAGCATCATTTTGGAAAGGTCAAGAATTGAATAAGTTTTACTGAAACCAAGGTTGTAAACTTCACCATTTGCAGAATCCATAGTGCCAACCTTGACTAAAGCGTCAACTACGTCTGAAACGTGTACGAAGTCACGGCATTGCTTACCCGTGCCGATGATTTCGAGTTTGTCAGGGTTTTTGGCAAGTTTATCTAAGAAGTCATGAATTACACCGTGGCATCTGCTGCCGTAAACGTTGGCGAAACGTGTTATTGCTATGTCTAAGCCATATTGTTCACGGTACATTTGGCAGTATTCTTCGCCGACGACTTTGGATAAGCCGTAGCAGCTGAATGGGTGGAACCCGTAGCTTTCTGGTGTTGGGAAAACTGAGGGGTTGCCGTAGACTGCGGCGCTTGAGGCGAAGACCAGTTTTGCGTCGTCTTTGCGTGCTTTTTCGAGAACGCTGAGAGTACCTTTGGCGTTTGTGTCAAAATCCTCCATTGGGTTTTCCATGGAGTATGGTACTACGACTTGAGCGGCTAAATGGTAAATAAGGTCCATTTTTGGTTGTGAAAGCAGAGTTTTAAGGTCTAAAATGTCACCTTTAACAAACTTGGCGGCTGGCACGTCGTTGACGTTTTCCATTTTTCCGCTTGACAAGTTATCGTAAATGGTCAAGTCGTCTGTTAAAGTGGAGAGTTTCTTGGATAAGTGGAAGCCAATGAAGCCGGCGCCACCTGTAACCATCACTTTTTTATCTTTAAGTTCTGCCATCCAAATCACGACAAAGTCTATATGCCTATGTATGTAGTGTTAGGTTATATGTCGCCAGCAAAAGCTATAAAAACCTTTAGGGATTTGCTTGCTTTCCTAACTATTATCCCAATGGGTGGAAAAGAAGACTTCGTTTTCACATCAGCAGAAAACATGTACCTTTTTCCCTTAATCGGCGGCTTCATAGGTACACTTGCTGGAGCATACTTCATCGGCAGCAACTTTGTTCTTCAGTTTCTACTGGGTCTAGTTAGCCATGTTGTGGCTTTGCCGGTTAATTTTTTGGCAAATTTTGCAACTGCCGCTATGACTGTCGCGTTTTTGCTGGTTATGACGGGCCTTCAACATTTTGACGGTTTAATCGACCTTGGCAACGCAATGGGTTTTAGAAGTGAGCATGACAGAAAAATGGCGGCACACGCTTGGACAGTGAATTATTCAGGCGCAGTTTTCGCAATGATTGTCGAGTTCGCCGCTTTTTTGGGCTTGTTTTTGCTTGTGCCAGCTTTTGCTAATCCAGTGATAGTATTTGCAGCCATAATCTCGGCTGAAGTTTCAGCTAAACTTGCGATGGTAACGCTTGTTTGGATTGGAAAACCAACCCACAAAGGCTTAGGCTCCATCTTCCTAAAGAAAGCTAAAAAGAAACAAAACATTATCGCATACGCTATATCGGCGGTAATCGCGTTTGTATTGTTTAGTTTAGCAGTTAACCCAGTCTACGGCGTCGTAGGCGTTGGGCTGGTGCTTGTCAGCGTTCCAGTCGCCGTAATTATGGAGAAAGTTTCCGAGAAAGTTTTCGGCGGCGTTTCAGGCGACGTTATTGGAGCAACTAACGAGGTTTCAAGAGCAGTAACACTTGTTTTGCTCGCTGGGGTATTGATGCTAATATGACTGTTTCCGCGTTAGTAATGGCAGGCGGCAAAGGCACACGTATGGGCTCCACCCAAGAAAAACCGCTCATAAAAGTCTGTGATAAACCTGTAATACAGTATGTCCTTGACGCCCTAAATAACGCTAAAAAAATTGACACAATCTATGTTGCCGTAACCGAACGAACACCAAAGACTGCCCAGTTAATGAGGGAATCTAACGTTCAAATTGTTATGACACCGGGGCAAGATTACGTGTCAGACATGGGTTACGCCACTCAAACCCTAAAACTGGGCAAGTTTTTAGCTATAGCCGCAGATTTGCCGTTAGTCAAAGGCGAAATCTTGGACCGCATCGTGGAACGGTATGAAAAATGTGGAAAACCAGCGTTAACTGTTGCTGTTCCGATTGAAACTAAAACTCGTATGGGAATGAGCGTTGAGTACTCGTTTAAGATGGATGACAAAGATGTTGTCCCCACGGGAATTAACGTAATTGACGGCAGCAAACGTTATGGTGACGAGTGGCTTGACCAAGACATTTTCTTGTTTGACTCAGAAGAGTTAGCTGTAAACGTTAACACGCCTAAAGAGTTACAGATTGCGGAAAAAATACTTGCTAAACGTTAACCTGAACTGGGGTTGGGTGAGTCTGCCGTTTTGCGGTACTTAGCCACATTATCAGTAAACCCAAACTTAGGAAGAACAGGCTGAAAACGAAGGGAATATTGTAGTTAGGCGTCATTGCTCTTGGCGGCCAGTAAGGAAACAAGAAATTGCCTAAAACATGCCAAGCAAAAAAGACAAAGGACAAAGTGGAAAGAACAAACATAATCAAGCCTACAAAGAAAATGCCGTTTTTTTCGCCCTTAAAAGCCGCTTTGATTTGCGCACGTTTCTTGTAGAGCACAAACGGAATCACCACTAAAATAGAAATAATCACTGCGGCGAAGATGACCCATGCTGTGGAGAAGAATGTGCTAAAGTAGATAACGCTGACAAGTGCGTCATTACTTTGGAAAGTGTGGCTTGGGGGAGATGATAGGGTTAGGGTGCCGTTGCCGTAGATTTTTAGCGTATGTGAACCCGCAGACAATCCTGTCAGGGTTGCTGTGCTGTTTATAGGCGTTGGCGTTTGATCATCAAGGACGTAATAGTACTCTGAAAATGTGTACCATGAAAGGGGTGTGAATTTTAGTTCAACATCGCTTGTCGGGTAAACTTGGTTGTTTACGGGTGATTCAACGTCAACCATGGGAGTCATTATCGGGTTGGCAACAGCCAGTTCTGCAGTTGAAAGGAAAAGCAGCGTTAAAGCAACAACAGCTAAAGCAGCAGCATGTTTCATGTTTTGAACCAGCAAATCAGTTTAAACTCGGTTGCTTATTAGTTTTTTTGAATAGTCTACACTTGCGTTTTTTTTAGCGTTAAAATCTTGGGTAGCTCATTTGAGGGTTTTAGAGAAATATTTAACATTCCCTGCACGCCAAATACTACACGTTGCGTTAGGAGAACCGCCACACATGAGTATACTTAGCCACGACACCTTCTGGAACGCCATAGTCAGCATGCCAATGACAAAAAAGATGCTCCAACTTTCACTACGCAAATGCAACGTATGCGGACGCACAGTACTTGAAGCAGCATTGGACAATTACGGCGGAAAAACAGACAAAGCCTGCGAAAAATGCAGCCCCCTTTACAATCAAATAATCGCGTTTTGGATTGAATTCCTACGCAAAGCCCTCGGATTTAAACGGGCAAAAGTAGAGCAACTATTAACAGACAAGTACGCACGAAACGCCGTGCTAAACCTTGTCGAATCCTTCGAGCATTATGGCATCAAAAAACCCATGTCGCTTGTTGCACCGTTTTTGGTGGTTTGGGATTTCACACACAAATGCAATCTCCGCTGCAAACACTGCTATTCTAACAGTGGTGCAGTTGAAGAGGAAGAATTAACTACTCAACAAGCAAAAAATGTGGTGGACCAGCTTGCTGACGCGCACGTGACGGCGTTGGCGTTTAGCGGCGGTGAACCTTTAACCCGCAAAGACTTCTTTGAAGTAGCCCGTTACGCAGCAGACCGCGGCTTATACGTGTCGTTAGCGTCAAACGGTACTCTTTTAACAAAAGAAAACGTGCAGAAACTCAAAGAAGCCAAAGTCAATTACATAGACATAAGCATCGACGGCGCCACAGCTAAAACCCACGACGATTTTCGCGGCGTCCCAGGCGCTTTTGATAAAGCAATTGAGGGCCTTAAAAACTGTGTAGAAGCAGACATCTGTGCCTGCATAGCTACCACAGTGGGCAAGAATAACATGTCAGAATTGCCTGGCATAATTGATTTAGCTGAAAAGTTCCAAGTGGAACGGTTCACTTACTTTAACTTCATTCCAGCTGGACGCGGCAAAGACCACGCCGACCAAGACCTTTCCCCGCAAGAACGTGAAGATGTTATGCGGTACCTGCTGAATCGTATGTCGGCAGGATGCAAAACCACAATCCTCGCTACAGCACCGCAACTGGCTCGTGTAGCAGCACAATGTCAAGGAGTCAGCGGCACAGGCGAAGTTACCATGGCACTTGCGCACATGCAAACCGTAAAGGTAACCAAAAAAGCCGTGCCCCTAGGCGAATTCATCGGCGGATGCGGCGCAGGCAGACTATACTGCGCAATTTCTCCACAAGGCGACGTACGCCCCTGCGTATTCTTACCAAAAAACGTTGGCAACCTAAAAACCCGAACATTCAAAGACATCTGGTTCAACGCGCCACTGTTCAACGCTTTTCGTAACCGCGCCAACCTGAAAGGGTCATGCAGCAAATGCGATTACAAGTATATTTGTGGCGGTTGCAGGGCACGTTCAGCAGCGTATCATGACGGTGACACCCTTAACGGTGACCCAGGATGCATTATGGGAGTGAAAAACAATGGCGCCTAAACCAGTCAAGGTTTGCCGAACCAAGGACACCAGCATAAGTGACATCCTAAAAGAAGCCGTAGCCTCAGCAAACCTACATGGCAAAAAACGGATTTTCATTAAACCCAACCTGAGCCATCCCGAATACTTACCCGGGGTAGTCACCAGCCCAGAATTAACCAACGAACTCATCGGCTTGCTGCGTGACCAAAACAGTGAAGTCATCGTTGGGGAATCTAACGGTTTCAATTATCCTTGCTGGACAGCTTTTGACAAAACTGGCATGCAAAAATCAGTCGAGAAAGCAGGCGGAACCGTGATTAACCTTTCAGAGGACAAAGTGGTTGAAGTCAAATTCCCCGACTCTAACACGCCTCTTAAACGGCTGTTTTTGCCTAAAACAATCCTTGACGCTGACGCCATAGTTGACTTGCCATTAATGAAAACTCATGAGTTCATGGCTTACAGCGGCGCATTAAAGAACCTGTTTGGCTGCATACCAAGCAACAAACGCATTTACCTGCACCCGTACCTGCCTGAAGTCTTTTACCGCCTCTACACACTATTCAAGCCAGCCTTAACGATTATGGATGCACGCACAGGCATTGAAGGCAACGGACCAACAAAAGGCAAACCAGTAGAAATGAACCTCATGCTAACCAGCACGGATGCACTTGCCATTGACATTGTCGCCGCCAAAATCATGAAACTCAACTGGAAAGACACCTACCTAAGCTACATCGCCCGAAAAACAGGACTAAAAGAAAGCGACATCAAAGAGGAGGGTGTTCCAGTTTCAGCGGTTGCCCGCCGTTTTGAGCCGCCACGCATCGATTTGCCTGTTAAAGCACAAATAATCATTTACCACCACGAGTACCTAACCAAAGTGCTGTTCTGCTCACTTGACATTGTACACTTGTTCCAGCGAATCACTAAAGCGTACAGAAAAGAACCCATAGAAATTGCTTAACGCAATGCTTCATCGTACACTTTCAACGCTTGCTTAACCACAATACTCCAGTCATACTCGTCTACGATGGTTTTGCGTGCTTTAGCACCCATTTCTGCGGCTTCTGCTGGGTGTTCAAGCAGGTACAAGATTGCTTCAGAGAACTGTTTTGAACTGAAGGGCTTTACTAGCAAACCGTTTTTGCCTGACTGGATGGTTTCAGCGATTCCACCCACAGTAGTCGTGACTACGGGTAATCCTGTTGAGAGGGCTTCAAGCACAGCGAATGGATGATGTTCATAGAAAGTTGAGAACGCGAAGATGTCTGCGGCTTGGTAAAGTTTGGGCAGCTTCTTGTCTGGGTAGTAACCGGTGAATATGATGTTGTCTTTTACGCCTAACTGTTCAGCGTGGGCGTTAAGTTTTGCCATTTCGTCGCTTTGACCTTTGCCGCTGATTACGAATTTTGCGTTTTTAAACCGTTTAACCACTGACGGCATAGCTTCAATGAGGGTGAAGAGTCCTTTGCGGGCGTATAGTCTGCCTACTGAAAGGATTGCGATATCGTCGGGATTCAAACCAAGTTCCGCCTTGATTTTTCTTTTGTCGGCGGCGGGTTGGAATTTGCGTGTGTCAACACCGTTATGGATTACTCGGATGCGGTTTTCGGGAATGTTGTAATATTTTCTTAGTTCACGGCGTGTGAAGTCGCTTACGGCAATGACGCGACTGGCACGTTTAATCATGCCTACCTCAAAGAAGCGTAGGAACCAGTTGAAACTGACAAGGAATTTTTCGTTCGCGTTTAGGCGGCTGTAGGGTTCGCCGCTGATGGCTTCGGCTTCGCCCTTCCATGTTGAGTGGACTGTACAGACAAGTGTTTTTCCATAGTTGGGCGGCACGGCAAAGCTGGGTGTTAGGGGAAGTTGGGGGTGGGTTATGTCTATGTTTGCTGTTTCGCGGATGCTGTTGAGTTTTCTGTAGCTGGCGCCTGCAAGCATGAATGATTTTACGATTGGGACCTTGGGGATTTTCTGGAAATACACTTTAAGTTGCGGGTTAACTTGGCGTTCAAGGTTCTGGTTTGAACCAGTAACGATAGTAGCGTTGTAACCGTTTTTCATCAATTCGTTAGATAGGTAGTAGACATAGGAGCCTGTTCCACCGGCTAAAGGCCAATATTCAGGCGAAATAAAACAGATGTTTCTGTTTGTCACTTAAGTCTGCCTCCAAGAAACTTTACTGTTTTGATTACGGCGCCGTTAAACCACGCAACCGAGCGTACGTAATACAGTACGATTAGCCGCATTGCGGAGCCGTCTTTGAATTCAACAGCGATTTTTGCCGCCGAATAAATGTAGTAAACAAGCATTGCCAAAAGCAGCACACCCGTCACAATCCACAACGGTCTTAACAGGGGCACTATGCCCAGCAAGAAACTAGCCACTATAGCCAGTAGCCAGATGGGTTGAATGTTCATGCCGACATCAGTGATTTCGTCACCCTTTGCTAGCTTGCCATGCTTAAAGTACAGCCGCAACGTGTTTTTGCCGTACTGAAGCTGCTGTCGGTAAAACGCGTGGAGCGTTGGACGGTTGAAGTGGTAGCATACAGCTGAGGGTTCGTAAGCGATTTTGTAGCCTTTCGCTGCGAGTCGGTAACCGAATTCGGTGTCGTATTGACTTGGCATGTCCTCTGCCCAACCGCCGACCTCTTCGATGACAGATTTTTTGAGCAGCAGATTCATGGTTGCAATTCGTCCCGTGTATTTGCCTATGCGGCGGTAACGGGTTTTAAGTTCGTAACCGATGCTTCTTGCCCACGGGTTATCGTTGTTCCATGTGTCAATAGAGCCACTTACGCCCGCCACGTTGGATTCGTCAAGACGTTGCACGAGTTTTTTTAGCCAGTCAGCTTCGACTTTGGCGTCTGAATCTACGAAGCCCAAGATTGGGTGGCTTGCGATTTTTTGTGCATAATTGTATGCTGCAGGACAATTCAGAGCGATTGAGTAGACTTTAATGGGGTATTTTTTGGCTATTTCTACGGTTTTGTCTTTTGAAACGCCGTCCATCAAAATAATTTCCAAATGGTCAGATGGATAGTTTTGGGCGAGTAACGCTTTGAGGCAGTCTTCAATTGTTGCCTCGTTATTCATTGAAGCCACAATCACTGAAACTTTAGGCAGTTGGGCGTCACTCAATTTTACACCCTCCTTAGCCGTGCTGAAATTATTGAAATAAGAATCCGTGAACCATCCCGCAACGGGTCTATGCCGGATCTGCCGTAGGTGCGTTGCTCAAAACTGATTGGCACTTCAACTACGCGGTAGTGACTTTTTGCGGTTTTGACCAGCATTTCGGTTTCTATCTCGTACCCGCCCGATTTGAGGTGCTGAATTTTGAGAACATCACGTTTCATTGCACGGTAGCCTGACTGGGAATCCGTAACGTAAACCCCAATGAACATTTGAATGAGGAGGTTGAAGAGTTTAACCCCTAAAGCGTTTAACCGTTTAGCAGCCACATTCTTTTGATGCAGGTACCGTGAGCCAATAACAAGGTCTGCTTGGTCATTCACAACAGGGTAGAGCAGCCGTGGCAACTCTTCTGGACGGTGTGAACCGTCAGAGTCAATGGTTACTATTATGTCGCCTTCTGCTTTGGCAAATCCTGCCCGTAAACCCATGCCTTTGCCTACGTGCGCCGTTAAACTGTACACTCGAACAGGGTAGGTTTGTGCAACTGCTAAAGAATTGTCAAATGAATGGTCGTCGGCAACGATAATTTCGTGTTTTAAGCCCGTTCGCTTCATAACGTTTTGGACGCGTTCAATCACGTTTCCTATGGTCTGTTCTTCATTGTACACAGGAATAATGATGGAAATCAGCATTTGCTTGGGGCTCATTTTACTTATGAACCTCGATGGAAGAACTTATAAAGTTTGGCTACTCCACCATTGCCATAAACAGTCATGGATGAATTGATGCTTAAAATGGAAAACCCAACGTTTACCTCATTAGAAGGCGACCGAAAAGTTTGGTTTTCCATGTGGTTTTTAGGTGCCATAGTCACGTTTGGTTTAGCGTTTTTTCCCATGTTTCACCGTTTAATCGAAGGCAGAAACCATCACTTCAAAAAAGAAGAAGCCCTTGAAGCACAAGTAACGGCGTATCTGCAGCGTCAAGGCAAACCTGTGCCAAAAACAATCAAGCATCCACGTGAAATGAACGCGACAGCTTGGACGGCAGCAATCATACTAATCATTCCAGTCTTCATTATCACGTACTTGTTGTCTAAAGATTTAGCAGAACACGAAGCCGAACAAGAACAGTTTCTTGCTCAAGCGTTCCCAGAACGCATGTTCATGACACAGACGATACCCATAAAAACATACGCAATAATTACCATAGTGACGTTAGGCTTTGGGGTAATTTACTGGCTATACAAGGTAGTTAACCAATATAACGCACATTACAGAGCACATTTACAGGTAGAGAAAAAAATCTTAAGTCTGATGGAGGAGAAAAAAGTTGGCGACCAATGAGTGTAGAGAACGTAGGTTTGTAAGCCACGGCGGAGACGTTTGGGGCTTTGCCAGAAAATACAATATTCCCCTCGAAGAAGCACTAGATTTCAGTGGACCAATTAACCATCTGGGACCTTCACCAAAAGCGCTCGAGTCCGTTAAAGAAAATGCTAAACTAATTCGGTTTTATCCTGACCCAAACCCTGTTGAACTCTGCAAAAGCATCGCCGCCTACGTTAATCAGCCGGGCGTTGATGCTGACAACATTATTTTGGGCAACGGTTCAATCGAACTCATCTACATGATTACAGAAATTTTTGCCAGAGCTAACTTCAAAGCTGTAGTTCCAGTACCCTCATTTACTGAGTACGAAAAAGCAGCATTACGCTTAGGAGGACAAACAATCTATGTCCAGTTACCCGCCGATTTTGGTATGGAGAACGAGAAAATTAAAGCTGCAATAACGCCTGACACCAAAATCGTTTCCATATGCAACCCACACAGTCCATCAGGCAAACTGTACCTTAAAGACGAAGTCTTAGACCTTGTCAAGTACTGCCAAAAGAAAAACGTAATCTTCAGCATAGACGAAAACTATATCGAATTCACCGATAAAGAACAAACAGAAACCATGGCAGGGTACGTAAACAAGTACGAAAACCTCTTTGTCATCCGCTCCGTAACCAAATTTTACGGCATGCCAGGCATACGCTTCGGCTACGGCATAGCAGCAAAAAGCCTAATCAACACACTGCTAGACGTACGGCAGCCTTGGAGCATCAACAGCCTCGCAGGCTTCGTCACTTTGGCGGCTTTTAGCGATAAAGAGTTTATCGAAAACACGAAACGCACAATCAAACAAGAACGCATCCGCTTTGCCGAGCAACTCAGCCAAATTCCAGGCTTGCAAGTGTTCCCTTCAGACACCAACTTCCTGCTCGTAAAAATCACCAACGGCAAAGTAACCTCAACTAAACTTAAGGAAGAGCTTGCAAAAATGGGCATGCTGATTCGAGACTGCTGCACCTTCGTGGGCTTGGATGCTACTTATTTCCGGCTTACCGTGCGCTCCGACAAGGATAACCAGAAACTTGTTGACGCAGTTAAGAAATTGATGACTGCTTAACAAGAAACTTCGGTTTTTTGTTCAGTTTTTTGTTTTTTACCAACCTATTTGGCTCCTATTAGGATCCAAATAGAAACTCATTGCAGAAACCTATAGGGGGTCTACCTTTCCGATAGGGGTAGGCTCTACCTGACGCTTTTCCAACCTCAAAACTGCAATTCACTAAGGGGGTAGGTGCTAATGGCTGAAAACCAAACCAAAAGAATGTTGAAATAGGATTTAAGAAAAGGAAATTGTTGGAAAAAAGGGTTTATTTGAGCATGTTTTTCTCGCGTGGGTTATCCGCGAATTCCCATGCAATGTTGCCTTTCCAGATGTCGCCGAGCTTGGTAATTTTGATTTCTTTGTCATCAATGGTTAGCAAACCTTTTTCGACGAGGCGTTGTAGTTGTGGACCAAAGACGTCTTCGGGGTTTTTGCCGAATTTCTCTTTGAATTCGATTTTGTCGACTGGCAAGCGGAGGTAGAGGCGCGTCATTACTTTGCGCATCATTTCTTCTTGTGTGGATTCGCTGATTCTGTTGATTGGTAGTCTGCCAGCGTTTACGGCGTCCATGTATTGGTTGATGTCTTCAATGTTGCTGTACGAGAATTTTTCGAAGTAGCCCATGAAGCAGCCTGCACCAGTGGTTAGTTGGGCAGCGAATGGCCAACCATTAAGGCAGGATTCTTTGAAATGCCATGGTTCACGTGAGAACCGGTCGTGACCTACTGCTTTGTAACCTGCGTCAGTTAGCATCTTGTAGGCGGTTAGATACATTTCTGTCTCGTATTCGACGTTGCCTGCTTTAGGCATTTTGCCTGCTTTAATTTGCATGTCCAGTATTGTTCCTGGAACAACTTCTAAAGCGTAAACGTCAACTTCAACGTCTAAGTCTATGCATTTTTGAAGAGTATCCTTCCAGGAATCCATAGTTTGACCGGGAAGGTTATAGAGAATGTCGACACAAACGCACATGCCAAGTTTACGTGCCAGCTTAATTGCGTCAATTACGTGTTCTGCTGGGTCTGGCAGGCAGAAGTCTTTTCGCAGTTTGTTATCGAAAGTTTGAGCGCCCATGTCCATTTGGAACGCGCCGTACTCAGCGAGTTTTACGATTTTGTGGCGGTCAAAACTTTTTGATGAACCTGTAACTTTGATGAAGTAGTTATCAGTTGTGGTGAAACGTGCTTTACAATAGTCGATTAAGTCAATCATTTGCTCAGCAGACAACACACTTGGTGTTCCGCCGCCGAGAACGATTTCGTCAAAAACGCTTGTTTTTAGGTACTTGGTTTTAGCGTACATGTCCAGCTCTTTTTTGAGGGCTGCAAGGTATGGTTCAAGGTGTGCTTTGCTTGTGGCGGTAGTTGGGAAATAGCAGAATGAGCATTTAGAGTCACAGATGGATACCCATGGCTGTAACTCCATTAGGCGGTTTGACGTGTTTTCTGTGTCTAAGAAATCCAGAAAAGCCTTGTAGGTTTCAGGCTTAATGTCTGGGTAATCTCTGTAAGTGTAAGGCGGCCAATTTGTCCTTAAATCATAGACGCCTGATTTGTTTTCAGTCGCCGAGTTTTTCATTTATTTCTCCTCAGATTTGTTTTTTAAAATGCCCTTGTTACCATAATAAAGTTTCTGTTAAACACCCATCTGAGTTAATAGCCTACCCGAGAGCTGAAAACAACAAAGCTCAGGGTTAGGGTTGTGCTTGCATGGTGCCGTTCCAGTAGATGAGTTTGCTGTACTGCCAAGTGGTAAAGTTTGGAGTGTCAGCGTAGATTATGTCAAACTTTTGCCCATACTGCTCAGCATAAGTGTTTACGTCGTTCCAGATTTGGCTTGAAAGGAACCCGTCTTTCCATATGCCCCAAACCCAATCGTCACTGCTGCGAAAACCATAACCAAAGTCGGGTGGAAGAACATACGCCACACGTTCACTAACAGGAATGACTTGCCGTGGATGAGCTTTAACGTAAGCCCAAAACTGCTGAAGCGCGTCTAAATGTTCCTGTTGCAGTATGCCGTGTGCCATTCTGGTCTCGTTTTTCATGGCGTAATCAAAAAGCAGGATGTATTTGGCGCCGTTTTCGTAAGCGGTTACCATGTCTTGGTAGAGTTCGGGTCCAGAAGCAAGGTAAGGTGGCTGCTCGTAAGTGTAAGTGAGCATGACGCCCCATTCTTTGCCCTGCATCGTTGCGGAACCCCTGCATAAGGCGGTATTTATGGGTCGACTATGGTTCCAAGCGTACTCTGCCAAGACAATGTTGTAGCCTGCACGGTAATCGTACTCGTAAAGGGCGTAGTCAGAAGTCATCAAAGTCGTGTTAAGGGCAAGGAACTCGGAAATGTAAGTGTGCAGGTTTTGGACATATGTGTTTGCTGCGTCGGTGTAATTGTCTGCTGTTGGAACTATCATGTATGGGTGGTCGCTGTCGATTTGGTGACCGCCGGGTTCATCATAACTGTACAAGCCCAGAAACTCGTTACCCCACCGTTGCTTGGCGTAGGCTGTCCATGCGGATTGGTTGAAGTTGAAGGTGGAGTTTTCGGTTGTGTGTGTATAAGTCGCAAAGTAAAGCCCTCTTGCCGTAATGTACTCGCACATCTCGTTCAGTTTCGCTTCGTCGAGTGTGATGCCAGTACTGCCTAAAACAAACATGTTTGTATAATCTTTGACTTGGTCAATACGGGCTTTCAAATCCGTAATGTTATCATACGCCGCATCCACACCAACGTAAACATCAATGTTCTGCGCTGCCCCGTTTCCGCCAAAAAGCGAATGCACACCTGCAAAAAGTACCACAATTAAAACTGCGCTAAGAAGGATTGCTGCTGCCCATTTAAGGTTCATGGAAATTCACCATCAGTACTGGGTTTGGGAATAAAATATTTTCCAAAAAACTTGTCTGCTCTACGCTTGCGCCAATAAATAATGCCAACTACAATGAGCAGCACGATTAAAGCCGCAGATAAGATGACGACTAGCATCGTTGGGTATCCGTTTGAGTCTTGGAGGTTTTGAATTGTACCGATGGCGTAAACGAAATGGTCATAAGACCCCACGTAAAGGACACCATTAACTACTGCAGGTGAAGAAACTACCCAGTCGCCAGTAAGGTAACTCCAGATTAGGCTGCCATCAGTGTTTAAGGCATATATTTTGCCGTCATATGACCCAAAAAACACCATGTCTTCAATAACCGCTGGTGAAGAAGCAACTTCTCCGCCTGTCTGATAACTCCACTTAAAATTGCCCAAAGATGCATCCAAAGCATACAGTTTGCCATCGTCTGAACCAACGTAAGCCACCCCGTTAGCA
Source organism: Thermoproteota archaeon (assembly GCA_040268405.1). GTDB lineage: Archaea > Thermoproteota > Bathyarchaeia > Bathyarchaeales > Bathycorpusculaceae > Bathycorpusculum. Next base: position 22,292 of record JAWRIR010000073.1, read on the forward strand.
ACTGCAACCGAGGAAGCAACACTACCGGCTGTAGTGTATTTCCAAACTAAAGTTCCGTCTTGAACGTTAAGGGCGTAAATGTTCTGGTCATACGAACCAACGTAAACAAGGCCACCCGAGATTGCAGGTGTAGAGGTTACGATGTCGCCTGTAGTGTAATTCCAGACTTTCTCGCCAGTTTTGGCGTTGAAGGCATACACGTTGTGGTCCATGGAGCCCACGTACACGTTGCCGTTGGAAACTGCAGGCGAAGAAGTGATTACCATGTCTGAGAAAGTGTGGTTCCAAACAAGCGCGCCAGTTTCAGCGTTTAAAGCGTAAAGGTGGTTGTCTTCTGAGCCCACGTAGACTATGCCTTCGTAGACCGCTGGTGAAGAAACCACGGCGTAACCCGTCAAGAAACTCCACAATTGCTGCCCAGTTGTTGCATTTATAGCATAAATGTAGCCGTCATACGAGCCGACATATACGACACCATCGTTGATTGCTGGCGCAGAAAACATGAACATGTCTTGAGCTTGAAAACTCCAAATCACGTTGTTGTGTAGTTCCCAATCGTAACCAACCATGCCTGTGGAGGCGTTTAGAGCGTACAGTTTACCGTTATGAGAACCCACGTAAACTACCCCGTCGGAGACGGTTGGTGAAGAGTCAACTTTGCCGCCACTGCGAAAGCTCCAGTCTAAGCTGCCGTTGCTGGCGTTTAAAGCGTACAATTTACCGTTCCAACCGCCTACAAACACTTTCCCGTCTGACGCGGCAGGCTGAGAGATCACGATATCGTCTGAAGCATAAACCCATTGTAGGCGTCCTGTTTGGAGGGTTAACGCGTAGATTTTGCCGTCATTAGCTCCAACGTAAACAAGCCCGTTTGCGACTGTTGGGGAAGATGAAACAGCGCCACCTGCAGTGTATTTCCAAGCAAGTGACCCGTCTGTGGCGTTTAGGGCGTAGAGGCTTACGTCGTTTGACCCAACAAAAACCAGTCCCTCAGAAACCGAGGGCGAAGAAAAAACGTCATCGCCAGTGCTGAAATTCCACAGCAACCCGCCATCCTGAGCGTTTAGGGCGTAAACGTTGTTATCCAGTGAACCAACGTAAACAACCCCGTCGAAGACTGCTGGCGTTGAAACAACATTGTCATCAGTGGTGTAGGTCCATACGAGGCTGCCGTCCTGAGCGTTTAAAGCGTAAATTTTGTGGTCTAACGTACCAATGTAAACGAGTCCGTTAACAACTGTGGGCGAGGAAAGCATGATTTGTCCGCCGGTGGGGTAGTTCCAAATTTTTTCGCCTGTCTGAGCGTTTAAAGCGTAAACGTTTCTGTCCTCAGAAGCCACATACACAACACCGTCAACTACTACAGGGTCAGAATCCACATAATAACCAGTTTCAAACTTCCAAACTAAACCGCCCCTTTGAGCATCTAACGCATAAAAGTAGTTATCTTCTGAACCGACGTAAACTAAGCCTTCAGCGATTGCGGGGCGAGAAACAATGATGCCGTCAGTTGTGTAACTCCATTTTTGGGCGCCTGTTTGAACGTCAAAAGCGTAAACCTTGTGGTCGTAACCACCAACATAAACGTCTCCGCCTGAGACAGCGGGTGAACCCATTTGACCGCCCGTGTTAAACTTCCACAGCGTCTGGTTGGTTAATGGCTGGGCAGTTTCAAGGTAGCCCGTGCGTTGCAGGTTTTGGTGAAACATCGGCCAAGACCCCGCTTGAAGCTGAGGCGTCGAAACCAAGCTAGCGACAAGTATAGGCAGCGGAATAAGGAATATCATGATTAAGAAGTATGCCGCTTTTCTCTTCTCCATGCCCAACGACCATTTATCCCTTTTTTAATGCAGAAAAGTGATACAATAAACACTTTATAATGGATAATTGATTTTGAATAAATAAAAAGCTATTTTTGAAAAAACAAGAAAATAAAGAAAAATTATTGTTTTTCTTTAAGCAAGTCTGGGTTGTCACGCAACGCTTTTGGCACATATGCGCATGCGTCATCTTGACCGTAAATGTCGCCTGTTAAAGCGTAAGCACGGTTTCTGCATCCACCGCAAATGTCGCGGTATTCGCAGACGTTGCATTTGCCTTTAAGGTTTTGTCTGTCCCGGAAGCTGCTGAAGTAGGGTGAAACTTTCATTTCTTCCCAAACCTCTGTTAAGCTCTTGGGGTCGCGGATGTTTCCCAGCTTCATTGGCTCCATCGGGCGAAGGTCAGTATAGAAGCAGGGGATTAGGTTACCGTTTTCGGTAATGCTAATGTAGCCACCAAACGCGAAGTAGGTACATTTTCCGTGGAATTCTTTTGCGTACCATTCATCAAAGTTTGGTATGTTGCGTTGTTTTACCACGCGGGCGAAGTGTGGGCAGTGAACGTGAATGTCAAATTTGCCCTTGTATTTGACGGATAAGTCCCAAATATGGTTAAGTGCCTCTTCTAGTTGTTCGGGGGTTGGGCTTAAATCGTCGGCTTGGTCTTTTGCACGTCCGCTTGGAACTAAGTGATTAAACCAGACGAAGTTTGCGTGGTATTTTTCAGCTAACTCGCAAACATGGTCAAGGTGCTGATAGTTTACTGAAGTTATTGCTGCGGCTAAACCGTTGAGGATTTTTCCTGCTGAAAGTTTTTCTATTGCAGCTAAGGCTTTTTGGTAGGAGCCTTTTCCTCGGAGTTGGTCATTGATTTCTTCGGGGCCATCGATGCTTACGGAGCCCCAGACGTTGTGTTTGACGAGGTTGTCGTAGATTTCGCCGTCAACAAAGCAGCCGTTAGTTAAGAGGCACACGTTTAGGCCCTTGCTTTTTGCGTATGCGACTATTTCGAAAATGTCTTTACGAAGAAGTGGTTCTCCACCTTTAAGGCCAAACCAACTGACGCCGAAGTCGTATACTTTGTCGACTAAGGCTAAGGCTTCTTGAGTGTTTAATTCCCTGTCAGCCTTTTTGCCTGTTGCGTCAACGTTGCAGTACCTACAGCGTGCATTGCAGGCGCCTGTGGTTCTCCACGAAGTCATCATTAAAGGGCCCTTTTTTGCCATCCTAAAATCATCCTATGAGTATATTTTATTGGTTTACCTAGAAGTCTGTTCCTAAAAAAGATTTTGCGGTAAAGCCTCATTAAGAAAAGTTAGGTTGATAAGCAATAAACAACCAGTAACAATACAAAAACATTGGAGACACAAGCCGTTGATTCACGCCGATTTGGTTTTGCTTGAAGGAAACATCTTAACCATGAACCCAAACATGCCGTCAGCACAAGCAATCGCAGTTAAAAACGGCAGAATAAGCCACGTAGGCACCAACCAAGAAGTCAAAAAGTTCATGGGCGAAAAAACCCAAGTAATCCAGCTTGAAGGCAAAACGGTCATGCCCGGCTTCATAGACACACATACCCACGTTACCGATTACGGGAAAATGTTAACATGGCTAGACCTTGAAAAGGCAACTTCAATCAAAGAAATCCAAACCCAACTAACTGAACGCGTAAAACGCTCAGGCAAGGGTAAATGGGTTTTGGGCAGAGCATTAAACCCTGACGGACTCGTGGAGAAACGTATGCCAACCCGTCAAGACTTGGATGCGGCGGCTCCAGACAACCCAGTAGTGTTTTATTGCCAGTCAGGTCAGGCATGCACCATTAGTAGTAAAGCACTTGAAGCTGCAAAAATAAGCCAACAAAATGACCTGGGCATAGAAAGAACCCAAACGGGCAAGCCCACTGGAATTCTTCGTGACCAAGCAACAAACCTTGTCTGGAACGTCATTCCCGAGCCCACTGAGCAGGAACTTTGTGAAGCCACAGAGTTGGCGTTGGAAAAAATTGTTCAAGCAGGCATAACAAGTGTTCACTGGATTGTACTTTCACAAGCTGAACTGCCCATAATTCAAAAATTGATTGAAACAGGCTCCTTGCCTTTGAGAGTGTACTTGATTGTGCCAACGAACCTGCTGGATTTGGCTTTGCAAAATCTAAAGCCGCTCGAGAATGACCATTTCAAGCTTGGCGGAGCAGTGATTTTTTCGGACGGTTATTTAGCTTCAAGAACCGCAGCGTTACTTGAACCTTACAGTGATTACCCAACTGAGCAGGGAAAAATGCTTTGCCAACAGAATGAAATGCTCAAACTCGCTGACAGAATTCAAGCGGCAGGTTTGCAGCTGATTATTCACGCAGTTGGAGACAAAGCGGTTCAAGAAGCATTAAACGTTATACAACAAGCCAAGAGAAACGCGGTTGTTCCGTCCCCGCGCATTGAACAAGCTGCAGTTTTAAGTCAACAAACGGTGCGCCGCATTAAAGATTTGGATGCGTCGGTTTCGGTTCAGCCTTGTGTAGTTGCATCAGAGTTTTCTGTGTGGTCAGCTGAGGAGCGGTTGGGCGAAAAAAGGGTGCGTTGGCTGTTTCCAGTCAAAGAGCTGCTTAGCTGCGGAGTTTTGGTCTCTGCAGGGTCTGATTGTCCAATGGAGCCGCTTAATCCGTTGCTTGGTGTTAAAGCGGCAATTAAACGTGATGACACACAGAAAGTGACCATTTTTGAGGCGTTACAAATGTACACTGTTTTTGCGGCAAAAGCAGCTTCAGAAATGACTGATAAAGGCTCTATTGAACAAGGAAAGCTTGCAGATTTGATTGTTCTATCAAATAACCCAATTTCTCTGTCTATTGATGAAATAAACAAAATTTCTGTTAGTTACACAATTATTGACGGCGTGGTTGTCCGTTCTAAAAGTTAGACAATTGCCGACCCAAAACCTGTTTTTTATGTATATTTGGCTTCGCAATTCAGGCGAAGAGGATTAAATTTATTAGTACGCCTAAACGATAATAGTTTTAAAAATAACATTAAAGAAAGGGAAATGAACTTTGGAAACTGAAAAATTTAAACTATCAGACATTCTCTACGGCTTTGTTATACCTTTGATTCTTGCATTACTCATCTTCGTCATAGCAGTCTATGTTAACCCAGGCGGAACGTACCACTTACTTGGCGTTGATGGTCTCGGTGGCACAATCGCTATCATATTCACACAAGGCTTTCCTAAAATGATTGTTCTCGGCATACCACTGATTCTAGGTCTCACTTGGAACAAATGGGCAGGTGGCGCAGCCGGTTTCATCATGGGCGGCGCATACTATCTAGCATATGCAGGCTATTCCAGCTTAGCATACGAAGCATACGCAGACATGTTGGGTGTTCATTACAACTTCTATGGTGACATAAGCATGCTCTTCTACCTCGTTAACGCAATCATCATCGGCTACATGGCAGGCGCACTTAACAATGGATCAACAAACTTCAAACGAATGATTGGCGTAGGCTTAACAGCAGCATTAACAACTCAGATAATACAGACATTCATGGACTACAACTTTTCACTTGAACCAGCAAGAGCTATGTCACAAGGTGTTTGGACATCTGACCCAGTGTATGCATTTATCCTTGCATTCGTACCAAGCATTGCCTTAGGTGTGATCATACCCATACTTGCAAAAGTAATGTCCTGGTATGGTCTATCCGCGAGAAAGCAATACTAAAAACCCAATCTCTTTTCTTTTTTACTTTTTTAAAAAAATCTGTTTTAAACGCGTTTTTTGCTTGAAAAAATAGAGAAAAAACTACTTTCTTTTATTGATAGTAGACTTTTTGCGCTTATAGTAGAAGTAACGCATTGTAGCCGCGTAGCCTGAACTGAAACCTTTTTTCCACATTCGCAGCACATAGCGAGGTCTTGTGTAGAAGCTTTTGAATGCGTACTCGTAAAGCGCCTGCAAATCCTGCAGACTTAAGGTGGGCGTTTCAAAAATTGGCTGGGTAGCATCGTAATCGTCAAAGTTCGTGTTGCGCACCCAACCATTCTTCATCACTTCATCATACATTGGCGTTCCCGGATAAGGCGTAGCAATGTTATAGTATGCAATTTCGTCAGGGCTTACTTCTTCAGCGAACTTTATTGATTTCAAAGCGGACTCAACTGTTTCACCAGGATATCCAAGCAGCACGTTAGGCGTTGGTTTTAATCCAAGCTCTCTTACCCATTTTAGCGCCTGTCTTGTTTGATTAGTGGAGATACCCTTGTGCATGTCGTTAAGCACTTCTTGAGCACCTGACTCAAGACCGCACCACATGGAAATGCATCCTGCAGCCTTCATCTTCTGAAGCAGTTCCTTGCTTACTCTGTCAACGCGGGTACCCATGTTCCATTTAACCTTCAAGTTGCGCCTGTTAATTTCCTCACAGAGCTCTTCAGTTCTTTTCATGTCCACCGTGAACGCGTCGTCACAAAAAGTAAAGTTTTCAGCATTGTAGGTTTTATGCAGAAATTCGAGTTCATCAACAACGTTTTTAACGCTACGCATACGGTATTTCCGTCCAAAAATGCGTACTGCCGCGCAGAAATTGCACCATGCAGAGCAGCCTCGAGTTGTGATTAAGTAAAACATGTCTTCTTGTGCTCGGATTGCGTCAAGGTCCCAGAGGTGTCTTGCCGGGAAAGGTAACTCGTCGAGGTCTTCAATGTAAGGTCTATCCGCGTTAAAGACAAAACCGTCGCCTTTTCTTTGAGTAGTTCCAACCACGTCGCTGATGTCTTTGCCTGCCTCTAAACGTTGAGCAATCTCGAGAATCGTGTATTCGCCTTCTTTGCGGACTACGATGTCAAGTTGTGGGCATTCTTGAAGGGCTTTTTCGTTCCAGAAAGTAACGTGTGAGCCGCCAAGCAGAGTTACTGCGTTAGGGTGGGCTTCTTTGCTGATTTTGAGTATTTCTTTTGCTGAATTGTAAAGTCTTGTTGGGGCTGTTACACCGATTAGGTCGGGTTTGCGTTTAGCTATTTCCCGTTTGTAATCGTCATAAGTGTAGCGGGATGCTTGGCAGTCGATAACTTCTACTTTGAAATTATTTTTTTCCAAAACAGCAGCTAAGTAGCCTATACCCAATGGCGGAAACGGAGGGTGCTGGTGCGGTCGGGTTCGATAAGGTGGATTTACAAGAGTAACGTGAAGCCCCATTTTTCTCTTCCTTGACTCTATGTCTCTGGCAAATACATAGAGCCAAATGTTTAAAGCTTTCGAAAAACCCCGCGTAGACTTTGCAGAGGATTATTTTGCTAAAATTTTAGAGTCCCCAAAGCCACGGCCAATAAAGCCCAATCACAACAATGATTGGAACAACCATAATCATACACAGCACGATGGATACGTCGCGTACTTTCAGGGATTTCATGATTTTGTCAGGAGTAATTACCTCGATTGGGTCGCCGACAGTGTATTTTCCAGGTTTCTCGAGCTGAATATGCAAGGCACCTGCGATTGCCGCCATCTGCCAGCCGTGGTTTCTGCTTTGTACACGTTTGTGGTCACGTTTAGCAATCCGCCATGCAGCCTTGTAGTCGTAGCCTAAAATTGCGGCGGAAATTATCATGAGCACTGTTGTGAAGCGTGACGGAATATAGTTTACTATGTTGTCAAGGTTTGCTGAAAACCAGCCAGTGTTAATGTGTTCTTTGTCTTTGAAGCCCACCATTCCGTCGAGCGTGTTAATCGCCCGAAAAGCAACTGCGCCTGGGAGCCCAAAGAAAGCGTAGTAAATGAAAGGCGATAGTTTGAAGTCGGTCAGGTTTTCTACCATTGACTCGATAACTGCGGAACCGATTTGCGGACCAGTGAGGCTTGTTGGGTCTCGGCGGCTGAAGTGGGCATATTTTTTGGCTTCAACAAGGTCGTTGGCTTCAATGGCTTTGGCTACTGCAACTGCGCCGTCGGTTTCAAGTTTTATGCAGATTGTGAATTTGTAAAGGACTAATGCTACAATCAGGTATGCAGCGGCGCCAAGGAAAATGTAGATGTAGTGTAGTCCAAAATAGGTTGGAACTGTGATTACCCCGATGATTATAAGGGCAAGGATTACACCGCCGAATTTTTCCACTTTATCGTTACCTGTTTTGAAATATGGCTCCAATTTTTTAGTTAACAATCCTAGCCAGACGGTGGGGTGTAGGTTGTAGATACGTTTCCAAGGCTTCCAAGGTGAAGGGTCGCCGATGATTAAGTCCAAGATTACAGCTAATACAAGTACGGAAACACCCAGCAAGACAGCTTCTAGCATCCAATAGAGTCCTCAAAGAATGGTTAATGCAGTCTTGGAAAATTTAATCCTATCGATAAAAAGTAGATTAAAGAATTTTGTCAGAAACATGCTCTTTCAAAGTTACGGATTTTGTGTCAAAAATTTGCTTTGCTTCTTGCCATCTTTGGTTAAAATGCTCTTGAAGTATTGAAACCATTACGGGATTGTTTGACCATAAACTAGTTTCTTTAATGTGCACAGAGGAGGTAGTGTTGATTAAAGCTTCTTTTTTGTCGCACAAGAGCAGCATAGTTGAAGGCGGCTTAGACGTGTATCTTATAACTAAATGCTTATTTCTAGGCAAACTTGAAAGGTCCTTGTACAGTTTTTCTCCTTCATTAAGATAAACAATGAAACGCATTGTCACGCCTTTCTTGAATAATTTTTTAAAATAAATTTTCATGTCATCAACTATCTCAAAAAATGCTCTTCCATAAAAAATCAAGTCATAGAATTCTTGGCAGTTCTCATTCATCTCGCGTATTTTTCTTAGAATGGCTTTATTTTCAGGAATTAAGGAAAACTGGCAATTTTCTACGGTTTTTTCTATGTTGATTTTTTTGTATTTTTCGATTAGTTCTTTTGTTTTTAGTTCGATTTCTTGTTGTTCTTTTTTTCTGTTTTCGAGGAGCATTTGTATGCCTTCTTTTATGGGGAGGGCTTTGAAGTTTATTGGTTTGGTTAGCATTTTTTCGGCTAAGTTTAGTTTTTGAAGGTCGGATAGTACGCGGTACACGTTTGCTCGGTCTATACTGTCGATTGATGCGACGGTTTTCGCTGTGGCGCTTCCCAGTCTGGCGAGGGTTAGGTAGATTTGTGCTTGAAATATTGTTAAGCCTAGTTGTGTGAGGACTTTTGCGTCGGTTTGTTGGATAGTTTTTGTTTTTTCTTTTACAGCAAGCAAGCTTAATCAACCTATGATTAAGTTTCATCAACTTTACTTTATTTATGTTGCTGTAACAAACATACACCACCCAATAAAAGCCACAAAAGCAGATATCAAAACCAGAGCGGGAGGGGCTGAATGGACTACATTTACACTTGCCAGGAAAATGTAGCAGTTTCCAATTTTCATCTCCTCATTAGCAAACCCAGCATACCCTCACCGTTCCCCACCATATCCAACCAAAAACTAACTTGAGTGTAAATTCTAAGACACCCAAGCACTAATCTTACTAAAACAAGCTATCTTGTTTCGGCTTGCCATGACAGAAACACCGTTTTCCGATATACTCTCTGCACCAAAAAAGGAAGACAAAATCGAGGAAATCATGCAAGCCTTCCAAATAATCGGAGAAGACATACAACAAATAGGCGAATTAACTCAAGAAGAAGCAGCCCTAGCCAAAAAATTTTTTGAAACCCTGCAAAAAAGTATGACGCCCCTAACACCTTCAATAGCAGTCACCGCATCCGCTCTCCCCTACGGTTTCTCCGGAGCAACCAAAGCCATAGTCTACTCCAATGGGCTCTTAGCGTTAACCTACAATGACGACAACATGGAAATCATAGACTTAACCCAACCCAAAAACCGCGACCTAATGGTCTCCGTGTTCACTGACGTAATGCCAAAACTGGTCAACTTTAAACCGCAACCCAAACCAGCCAAACCAGTCGTTACCCAAGAAGTCGTTAAGCCAACACCTATTAAACCTAAACTCGCAGAAGTCAAGCCGAGCATTCCCGCAGTTACCGCTCAAACCCCCGTTGATTTACCGAAACCCGCTGCTTCACCCGCCGAAACCCCCGCGCCGGAACCCTTAGAAGTACCGTCCGAACTAAACTCCATCTACTCTGCCGAACAAGTTGCAAGAATCGAAGCAATCAAAGGCGAAACATTAGAGTTCATTGAGTTGCTTAGTAACGAAAAGTTTGAGTTTTCACCAATCAGTCGGTTCTTTGACGACTGGATGGTTAACCTGCGGCAAGTCGTGACGTCTTTTACTTCCAACGGCATTATTGAACCTGACGAGGAATTTAACAAGCAATTCTCAAACATTTTCAACGACATTGAAGAAGAATTAGCCAAACGTTTGATGAATGAAGCAGAACTTGAAGTTTCCACAAAATCATTAGAAGAAAACAAGCAGCTTCTGGGCGAAATGAACGCAGGATACGCAGCACAAACCAAAGACATAGTCACTAAAGGAACAAGCGCCATCGAATTTTTAATCAAAAACGTGCGCCACCTCGAAGAAGAACTTGCAGACCTTGACAAAGTCAAAACCAGCTACTTGCACCCACTCAAAAAGATGACACAAGACCAAAAACGCACTGAAATCAACCAGAAACTTACCGCTGCAAAGAAACGTTTAGCCTTAACAGTTCAAAGCTCAACAGTTGGACATGGCACAGCTGGGGACCTTGATGCTGAATACGCTACACAAGCTAAAGAGTTAGCAGCCCGAAGAAAACTAGCCATAAACTTCCTTGTAAAAGAAGTGCGAAGCCTAGAAAAAGAACTCAACAGCCTACTAATTGAAGCTGACTCCCGTAACCCAATCAAACGATTAACACGTGAAAACAAGATTATTGATGTTAACCTCAAACTGGATGCGGCAAGAAAACGCCTGCGGATAGCTGAGCAGGATTCTGGAGCTGAACAGAAGAAGCTACATGAAGAATACCTGAAGAAGAAGCAGGCAATGGTTGGCAAAATGCAGACCCTCGAGAAAGACATCAAAACTAAAGAAGTTGACAATTCGATGGATGCCAGAAAAGCAGCCTGTAACTCTTTGGCTGACGCTGTAAAGTCTTTAATTGAAAGAAAACTTGCACCACCAGAGAAAACTGAAGAAGAAAAGAGTCCCGAAAACTCTGAAGAGGAGTCAACGGGAAGCAGTGCCCAGTAGTTTTTGGGCTATTTCTACATCTTTTAGTGTGTTTACGTTTAGGAGTACTTCAGTTTGCTCGGTGATGATTGCGCTGGTTTCGATTTTGCCTTCGCCTTGAATCTTGGTGCCGTTAATAACGTTGATACCTGACACTGCATACCAAACGCCCTTGTACTCGTCAGTACTGGAAATTGATAAACCCAAATCGAGGCGTTTCTGTATGGGAACAAACACTGCCAAAAAGTCTTTTCCGCACCGTTCAAACTCGCAGACCACTTTGTCAAGGAATTCGCCTGTGATTGCAGGCACATCGGACGGCATAGTCAACACTGGACCAGTTAAACCTGCTTTTCGTACAGCCTCTTTGAGGTCGTCGTGGTAGCCTTTGGCGTCTGTGTGAATGATTTTCCAACCCATGCTTTTGCAGTGCTGCTCAGTGTTGGGTGTGTTGCTGCTTGTTATCACGTAAAAGTCAGTTACGTTTTTTGCTTGGTTGATTGCTGCTGCGACGTAATCAATCATGGGTTTGCCGAGAAACGGGAGCATTGGTTTTTCGACGGGTAAGCCCATGCGTGAGCCTTTGCCGCCTGCCATGATTAGCGCGGTTATACCCATGAAATCACCGCCAACAAGGCAATCAGCGAGACCAATCGGGCTAACTCGTTTGTGGCGCCGAAGACGTCGCCTGTTACACCGTTAAAGTTTCTGTGTGCGATTGCAACCATTACGAGGCTTGTTAGTATGCCTGCAAGGATGACTACTGCGCCTGCCCAACGTAGCAAAGGTAAAGCTAAGGCAAAAGAAATCAGCAGTCCAGCAAGCAGTCGGGCGGTGCCTTTTGGTCCATGCATAAACGCTAGGAAAGAGGAGTTCATGCCTTGATGTACTGATTTACCGGCCCACGCCATAACAACCATCGAGAACTTAGCTGAAACTTCAACCACTACGATTGCAGGGATAATTATGCTAACATTGATTTGCCCGATTGATAGGGCAGTGATCAGCATGGTTAAGATACCAAGTGACAGGGCGCCTGCGCCTGTGAGTTGGTCATGCATAACTTCGACTTTGCGCTCGGGGGTGCCGTGAACCATGACACCGTCGCCGAAATCCAGCAAACCGTCAGTGTGATGCAAACCTGTAAGCCACAGCAACGCCGCAGTAACTAAGCCGCCGACGACTATTGCGGGCAAAAACTGATACGCTACCCAGCCGAAAACGCCTGCGAGGAGCCCGATGAAGGCGCCGATTAATGGGAAAGCGAACATGTATTTGGCGCAGTCAGTAAATAGGTCATTGTCCATCTTTACTGGCAGGACCGTGAGAAAAGAAAGAAGGTTTTTGAATTCTTTAACTACCAAGCAAGGGTCACTTCATTGACATTAACACTGAATAGTTACGTTCAATTGCTTTAAGAAGCAAATCCTTGTTCACTGCTCCACCCATCTTTGCCATAGCCGCGATGGAAGCGCCACCTGCACCTACACCTTCTTTTACAAGGCCAGTCTCGTAGATTTGCAAACCGGGAAATTTTGATTCGCCAAAGTTTAGGTCAGCTGCCAAAATGGGTACTTCGCTGAATTGGCTGACTATTCCTTTAATGTCGGAGGTTTTGTCGTTTGCTACCCAACGTGTTGTGCCGATTGCTACGTTGCAGAGGGCTTCAGGGTTAAGGGCGTTGATTAATGCTAAGACTGCAGTCATTTGGGTTCCGCCAGCCATCAAAACGGGCACCTGCTTTGCTGCACCGATAACTAAACCGGCCAAGGCAGGCATCATTGGGTCACCCACTGCGGAAACTGCTTTTATTGGGTCTTTGTTTAGGCTGCCGAATTTTTCGCCTGCAGCTTTCAAACCTGCTTTGACAACTTCAGTTTTTAGACTGTGAGGGTTCAAAGGTAGAGTGCTGCTTACTTTTCCTTCAGCGTTGACGCCTAATGCAGAAAGCACACCAAGCGCTGTTGTGGTTCCACCCGGAATGCTTTCGCCTATGACAAGGTAATCTGAAGTTTTTGCGAGTTGTTCGCCAGCTGTTTTGGCGCGTTCAATAACTTCATCAACATTATCGACAGAGTCACCAGTGCGGATGTCGCGTCCTGAGTTTCCGCCTAATTCGATGAATGGAACTTGTGGCTTAACTTTGCAACCTGCGTTAGCGATTACTACAGGGATGTCTGCAAGTTTTAATGCTGACATTGTAATCAGAGCGGGGGTTGGGATGCCGTCTGGTGTGATGGGTACGCCTTGGATGGATTTGCATTTGCCTAAAAGCAACAATTCAGCGTCTGCTGGAGGAGTAAAATCGGTGAAATCAGGGTTTTGTCCTGCGGCGGATAAGCCGGGGATTTTGCCTGTTTCTGTGGTTGCGATTGTTGCTATGAAAAGAGGTTTTTTGCCTTCAATTTCAGCAAGGAAGGCTTCTGCTTTTGGTTTATTATTGGCGATTATGACGTCAAGGCTGGTTTTCATGGTTAACTGTAACCCTTCACTTAAGTTTGACCGCGAAATCTTTGACTTCTAAATAGCCAAAGCCGCTGTCAAGCTTATGTTTCTGGGCTTCTAGAATTTCAATCTTCTTCTTAAAGTTGGGTCCATCAGTTATTACTGTGTGGTACTCGCCGCCTTCGCCGCAAGCGTCAATGTTGCATAGTTTAAGGATGTCGTCATAGAATTGCCTGTTGAGTTCGCGTCCAAGCCATTCCATGCCGAGTTTGCTTAGGTTTGTGCGGACAACTGTTGCTTTGAAGCCTGCTTTTATGTAGTCCAGGTAAATCTGTTTGGTGTCGCCCATCCATAATGGTTTAACCGGTGTTAATCCCATTTCGCGGCAGACACGGTTTAGCCAGCCTTCCTCGTGACCGGCAACCTCGTAAATGTCCCCTGTTACTAAGCCTTCTACTCCTTTGGCTTTTAGTTCAGCAAGAACAGCTTTGAAGTCGCGTTCATAGGTTTCGTTACTGGTTTGCCTTTTAATCAAGGGTATTCCTAACGCGTCTGCTTGAGCGTCTAAGATGTCTGAGCGTATCATGTGGAAGTTTGATTTGTCTTCGCTCATCATCATGGTTAAGATGTTGACGATTTCGTGACCTTGCTGGCTTGCTAAGTACAGGGCGAAAGCGCTGTCTTTGCCGCCGCTCCATGAAGCTACAACTTTCATGTCTTTTCCCATCCCTAATCCGTTAACATTGATTAATTGAGATTTAAAGTTTAATGTTTTTTGAAATATAAAAAACAATCTAGCCAGTGACTAGACATTCATCCAACAATACAGACGTCGACTAGTCAAATAACCAATTGCTCTTGAGAGCAACTTTTGATGAAAACAGTTCTACTTTAAAAATTAACCAAATGAAAATTCAATCTATTTGGAGCCTATTAGGATTCTAATAGTGGTTCTATGTTGAAACCTATAGGGGGTAGGCAAAAACGAGCCTCAATACTTCTGAAAACTGCAAATCACTAAGGGGGTAGGTCCTATTGGCTGAAAACCTGTTCATTAGCATGTTGAAAAGCAGTGGTTTGTATACAAAAGTATTATCGTGTAATTACATTGGTTTTTTGTATATTTTTAATTCACCCTAAAAAAGAGGAAGAGCAATCATTAAAATCACTTATATTTATCTACCTTTTTTAGACGATGCCTATGAGTGATTATTTTGTGACAACCTGCGCATAAAGCTCTACCGTTAATTGTTACCGTTCTACCCCCTGACGCCCAAGGTTCTTTATGGTCAAATTCCACTGTACGAGGGTCTAATTTTTTATGGCACTCTGCACATTTACCATCTTGTTGAAAAAGTATTTCATTTTTTTGCGTTTGCGTAAATGCTCTTCTAACATCTCTTTGGGCTCGATTTTCCTTAGGGGTTATTGCTTTTGATGGTCTGTCCTTGCTCCCATCTTTATTAGCTGACACAACCAATTTGATTGTATTTCTTAAATCCTTATCACGTATTATAGCGATTTTTAAGTCTTTGAACAGCTTTCCATCACAATCATAACAAAAAAACAGACCCTTCTTTGGGTAACCATTATCTTCATCACAATATTTCTCGTAATCAGTAAAAAATTCTCTCATACTTTCGGTTGATGAGTTAGCATTAGGGGAATATATGTAAGCTCCTTGGTCCCAACCAAATAAGCCTTTTCTCAATCTAAAAAAATACCTGACACCGTGTTTTAATGATTTTTTGTTCTCTCTTTTGTAACCTTGTTTTTCATATTTTAGCATTAATTTTTCAAGTGCATCCACTGTAGCATCAACAACAAGAACAATTAGTTGGTTTTCTTTTTAAAATTTTAGCGCTTACACGTTTACTGCCTGAATTTCAAAAATTCTTTTAGTAATTACTCTAACCGCAGACATGAACTACAAGGGTTAAGTCTCGCACCCCTAAAGTTTGCCAAGCAATATGGATAAAGTAAAAAGCAAATTACCCCTTTTATGATAACAATAGGTTGCTTGAATTACAATGGATAACTTTGAAAATGGTTATTTTTGGGAATACTATATGGACTTAGAGCGACAATTTATTGATTTTCAAAATTATGTTCCATATCTGCAAGGGAATGAAACTGTCTATTCTTTCCGTTTGGTGAATTTATTCCTTTCAATAGGCTCTCATATAGACTCTGCTTTTAAAGAAATTTTTAGGAATCCAGATTTTTTAAAAAAATATTCTGAAATAAATAAAAAAATCGTTGCAGGTAAAGCATCCATTCAAGACTATAGAGTTTTAGAGCCCGAATTTTGTCTTTCAGACAGAAATGTCATTTTCAAACGTTTACCTGAACAAGAAATTCTATATCCGTTTAAGACGTTTAAACAGAAATCTCCAGAATGGTGGAACTTTTACAATGAGGTTAAGCACGAGTTTAGTGTAAACTTTGCTAAAGCTAACTTCAAAAATGTTAGAGATGCTTTAGCAGGTGCTTTTTTAATAAATGTGGTGAATAAACCGGCTATCTTGAGGCTTTATGAGTATGGTGTTGCTAAGAAAAAGTATCACGAGGTTATTGTTGAGTACAAAATTAACGAGTATGACCTAGTCAAGCCTAACATGGAAATCATGAATAAAATTTTGAAAGATACAATTTATCCGCCTTTACTAATAGAAACCCCGCTTTTTATTTTTGATTTTGAAAAAAGCAATTTGAAGAGTTTCTGATTTTTAGAATAACCCAAATGAGTTATTACTCCGAGAGGTCTTTCTACTTTCTTTGTTCTTTATTACTTTAGTGTTCTTTTTCGTTACTGTTTTCTTGTATCCAATTTTTCTTTTTACAGTTCTATGAGTTGTAAATAAACCATTGACTTTACGCTTTTCCATTTTTGTAGCATGTCCGTGGCAATTTTTGCAAACAAGATAGCAATTTTTTTGGCTATTGTTTGACGGATTATTATCTTTGTGGTCAAAATCATAGCGTCTATCGCCCCACCTAAGGGTTATTTTACATACTCGGCACCTTGAAGAGGATATGAAACTGTCAGTAAATGGATTTTTACTTGCAGACAACATCCATTCTGTTTTTTTGACGCTAACAGGAAAAGCTTTTCGTTCCTTTTTTGGTGCAAACATTATTTGCTAACTTCTTTTTTTACCTGCGTCAGAACGTTTTTTTCTCCATGAACCATCTTGATTTCTTTCTCGCTCTTTTTCCCATTTACCTTTTTTGATTTTTGGAGCTGGCAACTTATCACCTGCTAAATTGTCAGACCGTTTTAGAATTTAAACTTTTTCAAAAAATCAGATATTGAATAAATTAGCGGAAAGCAATCTGATATTCGTTAATCAAAGAAACATCGACAATAATAGAGAAGGCTGGAAGCCATCAACTACAAGGGTTGCCGCCTAGTAAAACTTTCACTATCTTGGAAACACTAAACTATTTAGAAATTAATTGGTTGGAACATCGGCCACTTCAAATTTCTCTCTAATCTTGGGTAAAAGATTTTCTATTTGAGATCTCCCATACCAGCCACTACCGAGTGGCGGTAAAATATTTTTTATATGCATAATATTTTCTTTGAGATAACATTTTACTATATTCCCTTGTGCTATTTTTGCATAAGCTATGACTGATTCCCCATCTGTAATTATTCCAACCGTTCGAGGGTCGAGCCTTCTTAATTCTTTTATTTCATCTTTATCATGAACTATTTCGATAAATGAATTCCCAAAAACTAGGCTATCTGTTACTTGAGCACGGGTAATTTTGCTAAAATTCAGTTCATCTGATGTATTTTGAAGTTTTCTTAAAATTTCTTTCTTTTCAGCCGTTTCGGGATTTCCTTCGCCAGCATATTCAAAGGTATACCCATTTCCAACAACATTCTCTACCATAATATCGATTGCCACCTTAACTGGTTTTATTTCGGAGTAAAGCTTTGCAAAATAATCGTAATAATTAGTCGGTACTTTGGCAAGATAATAGTCTGGCAAGGTAATCGAGCAATATTATATATTTAGCCTAATTAAGATTTTATAATTCACTCGAATGGTAAGGAGGCGGTTTAGGGCAAGTGGTAGGTTGGGACGATTTTTTTCTTGGTTTATTGACGAATATTATAAGTGCAATTATAATTTCTGCAACAGTATATTTTTTGATAACAAGAGCAGAAAACAAAAAAGGAAAGAATCTGACAAAAAACGTTTTGGAACGAATAAACCTAAGCCTTAATACTGTTATTTCAAACGTCTTGTACAATTTACAAAATGACGCTTTTGAGCCAATTGGTTACCTTGCCGCTCTGTCAAATACCCCTGTTCCTAAATGTGTAATAGACATGACAGAGTTACGGTTTGAATTAACGACACTATTTAAAAGAAAAGCCGATATGTCAGAGGTCATTGTGGTTAGAAAGAGACAGCTGTCAGTTTTATTAACTGAAGAATTTCTTTTTAATTTAAAACTGGTTGTTGGTCAATGGGATAATAAACAATGGCTAAAATACTATAATCTATTTCAAAACCTATCAATACAACTTAAAGATTTATTGGATACTTATCAATCAAGAATGTCTACAGATTTGGTTTGCAAGGTTATGGACTTAGAGAAGAAAGCAAGTGACTCTTTAAATATGGTTACAGTGCTTCCTGAATTTTTTTGTAAAATTGAACAATTAACCATAGAGCTGAATAATAAACAGGTCACGGAAAGACACCAATTCCATCTTATTGCTTGTGAAGAACTTCAAGTGATTATTAAGGAAATAGCAATTTTTCAAGATACGATTATCAATCTACCTAAGAAAAAACCACTTGCCTTTAGTTTTCACTTGAGGAAGGTCAAATTAAGGGACACTTTAAAAGAGAAAAATAAGGCGTAGAGTTAAACGTATAGTATTGATTGGATTTTTCTCAAAAAGCTTATTACTAGGGTTAATATTGAGCGTATCGTTAATAAGAAATTTACTTTGCCCTAAGGCTGGGATGGCGACATTACCCCCCCCCCAAAGATTGAAGTGACGGATTTTTGATAACAATCCCTTTTAATATTCATGATTGGACAAAACCCAAACAATCATTCAATTTTTTGTAAATCGTGAACTATTCTTTCACCGACCAGTTAAGTATCGATTGAAGGTTAAACAAGTTGGTGATATGAATGTCAAGTTCAAGTCAAAGTTTAAAAAAAGTTCCTGAAAAAGTTAAAAAACAAAAAGAGAAAAAACCCGAGACACTTTCAGCACTTCTCAAATGGCGTATGAGTCGTTTGGAGTCAAGAGAAACACGTCTTGTCAAAGCTATTGAGAACCACGAAAAAGGGTTGAAAGTTTGCAAACTCAAACTTGAAAAAGTCCGTAGCCTAAAGGAAGCTGAGAAGCGTTCAATTGAGGAGTTAGTCGCAAGTTACAAAACAGCTCCTCCCCAATAATTTTTCAAGGGACGCATAACGTCCCAAAACTAAGAAAATCAATAGCAAATGAAACCAATTAAGAACTTTTGAGGATAAGAATTGGCTCACTTAATATAATGGTGAGCTAAAAAATGCCTAAAAAGTTAGCGGTTCCCAAATTGTTAGAAAAATTTATCTACCAAGACCGCCGAAATTGAAAAAGGGATATTCAATTAATCTGCCTTATACATCCAATCAGAATTCTGTAGATTTAGAAAAAAAATTTAATGATATAAAATTCGAAATTACTCGTCTTGTTTTGAACCCAAATAATTTTTCCATACCCCCGCAATCATCGTTTGAAAAATTAGACCTCGAATTTTCTAAGATTAAGGAAATTTATTTAGAACGAGGTGACATGGTTAACTTACTTCATACCGAAAGTAACTATTTCTTAATAAAATCATACCAGTTCCTTGAAAAAGACCCTTCCGAAAGTCTATACTTGTTTTTACTTGCGGTTCAAAGATTACTTGACCGAAATCAATACCGCGCTTACTCTCAAGAACCATTTACACGCATGCTCAGAACTTACAAGACAGCATTAATAAAAATAAGTGGTAAAGCTGAACAAATTAGCTGCCTTAAGTCTGAGCAACTATTCCGCGAATTCATAAGCCGTCTTGATTCTTTTAAAGACTTTCAAGGCGTAATGGACATTGGATCAATTCTTAGCACAATAATTATTGATAATTACTATGCACCTAAAGCAAAGTACGTAAATATACACAGCCAGCACACATGCCAAGAGCAAGATGGCTACTTTGAGTATCTGAATAATATTTTGAATATCTTAAACAAGTACCCATCTCAAAAGGTAGCTATGACAAAATTGTATAACTTAAGGTATTCATGTAAAAAAAATCAATTGTTTTTTTATCTAAAACAAATTTTCTTCGAACAAGAACCTCAAAAAAAGCTCGAACTTCAAGAAAAAATTAATGCTATTATCAATCAAATTGTAGAAAATGCTGAATTATCATTTAAGACCTGTCATGCATACTTCATAGCAATGCCTGATGATAAAAGGAATGACCCAAAAATAAAAGCTGTTTTGACACAATACGAAATTGATAAGCTAACCGCTTACTATTACCGCGAAGCCTATTTTAACAAGGATATTTTGAAAGCTTGGAAAGTAATGGATCAGATTAAGCACCTCTTTGTTACAAAAGCTTTCAAAGAAAATATGGAGTTCTCCCAAGAGCAATTGAGTTATTACTCAGAAGAATGGACTTTATTGTATATTTTTGCCAAGATATGTTTGCTTAAAGATGAAGTAAGTAATAGGATGTCTTCCTTGAATCGAGAATGGCAGAAGACGGCGTTCACTAACATCATTATATCACTCGATTATGCTAAGGATTTTTTTAAGTACGAATTAACTGAAAAAAAAGATTATTCCTTGAAAATCATGACTTCAACCTTTGCAGGTAATTTCTCTGAATATCTTATACACCAATTGCTTCAAGAATACCACGTTAGCAATATTAATAAAAAATCGTCCGAAGATTTTAATGAATTATTTGCTTGCATTAAATCAGCGACTTGTAAAGAAGCAATTGTTCTTAATTACATTCTTGAAAACGGAAAACCAGATGTCGATATTTACGTAAAAGATCAATGTGGAATTTTCCTAAAAAATGCCGTTATTGATTCGGGTAAAATAAAGAAAATCTGGGGCGAGTTAACTCTTTGCAAAGCTTATGGAATCTATAAAATCTTTTACGGCTTTAATTTTGCTAAGAATATTGAACAGATTGAATATATACGAAAACAATTTGAAAAAATTAGCAGTACACTTGAACTATC
The DNA here is from genome assembly GCA_040268405.1 of Thermoproteota archaeon. Classification (GTDB taxonomy): domain Archaea; phylum Thermoproteota; class Bathyarchaeia; order Bathyarchaeales; family Bathycorpusculaceae; genus Bathycorpusculum. The sequence goes on from JAWRIR010000073.1 coordinate 42,971, forward strand.
AATTGAGCCATTTGATATAAAGGATCTTGTAAGCGTGATTTTTGATGACTTTACCCTAAATAAGCATAGTTCAGCCAACTTTCATGAGCTTGATTTGTTCAGGGTTCTTGATTATTAAGACAGCTCATGAAAAACCTCAAGAAAAGTGCTTAGCCTTAAACGTAGATTAAGGATTCTTAAACAGAATATATTCCCATTAATCACACTACTGTATAGCTCAGATATTTAACCTTCCATCAATAGTCAATGTCCCCACAAACTCGGGGATTATTGATTATTGAGTAACTATTACATCAACCCTTCTTTGTCTTTGTTGCTGAAGAGACTACCCATTTCCAGTCCTTTCTTATCCGCTAAGCCTTGCTTGTCTTTTTCAGTGAAAAGTCCTTTCTTTGCTTTTGCCATTAATTTTCACCTCCATCACACATTATTTTGTCAGTACCACGAAAAATTTGTGACTTATCATTTCACCTGAATGAATTTTTTGTTATAACATTCTTCGCAAAAGTATTCGACGGTTTTGTATCGTGCCCCGTTTTTTCTTTTGGAAAAATAGGTCTCACCAAGTTCAAAATGATGACCACAGTCAGAGCATTTTTTAGCTCTGCTTCTTTTTTTGCGAACGAAGTGATGAAAGGTCATACAAAATAACTATAAAATCAGTCGTTTTTATGGATTACTTGATTTGTGCTTATTTTACAAAATTAACTTAAAATTAAAGCTCTTTTGCCAAAATGAGCTTATTTAAAATATTTTAAAAGTAACGTTTATAAACATAGTAACTGATTGTTTAGTTGTGTACGATTATGCCTAAACAACGAATAGTTGACAAACACATTCTTGCGCTGTTGGAGGAATACAAAGGACGGGGAATACGTTTTGGGGACATTTACAAGACCTTTGCGAAACGTGGAATGTTTCACAATCAATCAGACATTTGGAAGAATCTTATCCTTTTGCTTGACCAGAAGAAAATAGTCAAAGTCCAAGGTGACACAAGACCATACTACGGCATCCCACTGGAACGAAAAGATGGTAGTTTGTATTTGACTATAAACACTGGGATTGAAGACGAAATTATTGAGCTTGGAAAGTGAACACAATTCAAAGGAGTTGACAGGAACTGAGCATCAATGACAAAACACTTCACATTCATACGCGAAGTGGAGCACCTGGCGCAGGCAAAACCAGCAGTAAAGTTAACGAATTAAAAAAAACTAAAGACAGAAAAATAATTCTCGGCAATTCCCATGACTATCTTTCTGAGCAGGAACAGCGGATATCAAATAGTAAACAGTGGTGGGGATTAAAAAGTGAAAAAGGATGTCCATGTCTTGATAAAGAAAGCACAAATCCAAAGTGGCAGTTGATACAAAGACTCGTTAACCTTGAATTTTCATATGATTACATCTGTACTGCTTGCAAAGAAATTAATGCTTATCCACAAAATGAATGTCCCTACAAAAAACAGTTTGAAAATTTGAAAAGCTTTCCATTCGTCTTAGCTCATAGTGCTTATGCGTTTACTAAACGAATTGCTGAATATGACCCACAGCATATTGTTGTTGACGATTGTTTGATGTACATAAAAGTGCATCCTACAAAAGACGAACTTGAAACTCAGCTTCAATTTCTGACAAACTTAACAAATCGTTATCAAAAAATTAACAGCAAAATCACTCTTCTTGAGTTAAACCAAAGACCTGATTATGTTAAATTTATGAATAAATTGAAATTTGCTCACAAGAAATATATCAACGAAATAGTCGAAGAAGCAAAAAACAAAAACTGGAATAAAAACTGCTCAGGCTATGACAAACTATTTCTTATTTCACCCGATGATATTGACACTTACTGTAAGCTTGCAAAAGTACACGGGTACCAAGAGCAGTTCGCAACGCCTATGCTGTTTTATCTATTTGACTATGTATATGAGCAGAAAAAGAAAGGAAATGAAGTACAACTTACAATCATTGACGCGAAGCCAAATATCAATTTCTTGGAAATTTTAGCAAAACGTTATCGCTTGGAAAGAAGCATAACTATCAACTTTGAACCTGATAATTTTAAACCAAATCTTGTTGACCACGGGTCAGTCGTTTATCGCGTGGGGAGAAAAGATGCATGGTATCCTATTGAAGAATCAATTGAAAAGAACCCAAAAATACGGGAAAACATAAGGAAAAGAATAGCTGAATTGCTTGATTATTTCTATAACAACAATTTCAACCAAAAAATTGGCGTAGTAATGAAAAAACCCAGTTTAAAAAAACCCGAACTTAAAAAACTTAGTTTTGAGGAAGCAAAAGAATGTAATATGCGACGTTTTGTTCCCAATGAGTTTAGAAACGTTGAGATTGAAACATTTGGAAATGTACGTGGCAAGAATAGTCTTGAAAATTGCGACCCACTATTTGTTATAGGAACGTATAGCAGAAACAAAGACAATATCGAGCGAGATTTCATTCACTGGCATGCCCACAAACCTACAACTCTTGAAACTGTTGAGAACGGAGCACATGGAGGTTATTACCATTATGTGGACAAAGAGCTGGATTCTTTTCGTCAACAGTTTGAAGAGATTGAGATGTACCAAGCTATTCACAGGTCACGCTTGTGGTTGTCAAAAAAGCAAGTTTTTGTTTTTGGAATTGTTCCTACAGAGATTATGAATGAAGGAGTAAAAGTTGTTAGAATAAAAGGAGGTTGGGGAATGAATAGACAAAGACGAGAGTGGTTAATGGAAAAAATGAAGAAAGCAAAAGAAGAGATTGCGTCGTGGACAAGAGATGACATGGCTGACTATTTTGGGATATCGGAGGATTATGCATACAGGGAAATTAAGACAATAGTTGAAAGTAGCAAAGAGTTGCATTTAGAAAAAAGAAGAAACATTTGGTGGTTAGTGTATGAATGAGTGTAAAACGTCCACAATAAATTCCGACACTTTGGATATTATTGTTAATATTATTAAGATTTAGTTATTATAAACATACAGTCCGTTGTCTCGGAAAATATTGTGGAAAATAGTCCAAACTTGTTACTTTTTGCTTTTGGGTCTAATAAAAGACGAGACACTAAAACTGAACGATGTTCAATCTAACACTATTTTCCTTTTTGGAAGGTACGGACACTAAATTCAACGGTTTAACCCTGAACAGGAAAGCAAATTCAAGGTTTTTGTACTCTTTGGTTCTGTTTGATGGTTGATTATTGGGATTCCGCCGGAAAGGTGGAGAAGAGGGTAATAAATACTACATATAATAATGCCTTGGATGGAAGCCCGATTCCAAAAAATGTTAGTATAAAAAGCTTGTATAAGTCATTATTTATACAATACATGTTTTGTTTGTACAAAGTCCGTTTAAAATAGTTGTTTTATGAAAAGAACGGTTTAAAACGTAGATTGTATTGGACAAGAGAGGGTTTCCTTTGTACTTAGCATATCGCTTTAGTTCCAATTAAAATAAAAAAAGGAAAAATAAACTAAAGAAGTATGATAAAAAACGTAAGTTTACCTTCATCATCCAAAATACTCGTTCCTTGTAAGCCACGAATCTTCATGTTCAGGTTTAGCTTTTGACGTCTCTATTCCAAACTTCTTAACATAATAATGAACATGATAACGTTTGAGCTTTTGATACACAGTTCCCGTCTTGCCAAATTCAAGATATTCTGCTATTACTTCAGCGGTTGCATTCTCCTGACTTAAGCAAAACTCCAAATCATCCTTAAGCCGTGCTTCTTGTTCATGTGTAAGTAGTGGTGGTCGTCCTATTATCACTGCATCACCCCCGAAGCCTTCATCTGTTCAGCTTTACGTCTGTCAAGTTCATCCTCTTCACCTTCAGGAGTGAACACGTATTTTTCAATCGCCGAAAGAGTCAGATACGTCTTAGCTTTGAGTTCACTAATCCTCATGTCCGGAACTTTTGTTGTATTGGTAATGAAGTTAAATCTGAAAAAATGCGGATAATAATTCTTGAACACTTCATTAACATAATTTTGTGCTGTTTGCCGACTGATGTTCCAAGGACGTTGTTCAGCGTTTAATTCAGTGTCCCACTTCTTGTCTTCAAGCCAACTAACCACTTCTTCAACAAGCGGAAAAGCTCTTGGAATGGAAATTGGTTCATCATCATCGTTGTGTACTCTTTTCTTTTTACGTAAAAGATGAATAATCACTTTTGACTGAGTTATCTCAAAGTCCTTAGCTGACCGTTCATAAATCTCACTTGCCCGCAACGGTGTCCAGTAATGAAGAATAAGATAGGTTCGTTTACGCCTGATATGAAAACTGTTCAGCTTTGGTATCGGCAGTTTAGTGTTAAGCTGTTTAACAAACATTTCAGGGGACATCAAGCCTAACTCTTTTGGTTTATGCTTATAGCGGCGTGTACCTTGAGCAAAAGACGGTTCCTTACGCGTTGGAAGGTTGAATTTTTGTCGATAAAAATAAACATAGCTTGGTTTCAGCTTTTCATAAGGTGAACCTTGCTCTCCAAACTTTAACTTTTTAGAGATGTCTGCTCCAGTCATCCCTGACAACCATTTTGGTTTCAATTCAGCTTTAAGCTTCTCTTCCATTTCAGCACTGAGTAAAGGTTGCCGTGCATACTCCATTAATTACACAATGTAGTTTATACAAGTTTTTCCAACTTAACGATTACGGTTTACAAAAAAAGCTTGAAAAAATGTGAATTATTCATTTTTGTGTTTAGGTATCGGGTTAGCTTTTGTCACTTCACCTTTTAGCTCATTAAAGTCCTGTTCTGCTTCGGCTTTACGTTTCTGTTCTTTTAACCATTGAATTTCATCTGCAAACTGAGTAACTGTGTCAAGATAAGGCTCCAATTTGTAAATAAGTTCAGTTGCACTCTTGAGCTGTTCCTTGAGTTCTGCAACATCCTTTTCCAACTGAGCCGTCTTGTCATAGGTTTGAGCTTTCAACTCTTTCATGTCATCTTGGATTTGAGTAACAATCTCTGTTTCGTTAATGTTAACGCCGAATACTGTTACAAAGGGTTCAAGCTTAATGTATTCCTGTATGAACATCCCGTCATTATATTCTAAGTAACTGTCACTAATACTTGTCACATGACCCATCATAGCATGAACGAACCCATTGTTGATTTTTGCGTTGTTGCAAGCTGTGCGAAATAGTCCACGGAACCGTTTAGGACGAAAAGGGTTGCTCTCGTCTTTGTAGCCCATCTTTTCTGCGGCAGACTTAAAGTTATATGCCAAAGCAGGAACAAACAGTCTTTCAACAACTCTGTACTCAATAACTTTTCGTCCTTTCTCTTCAGCCACGTATTGAGTTATGAATTGGTCAGGTTTTGGTTCAGGTCGTTCTCTTGTTGTGTATTTCTTCGCAAAAAGTGGTTCATTGTTCTTTGCATCATATCGTTCCTGTTCCACATATCGTCGAATAAACTCAGTTGCTTCAACTGAAAACAGAGTTTTGAACGGAATTCCATCTTTCTGTCTGTTACCTTTCAAAAAGAACCTTTTACGTTTGCATAGTTCATCTTTACCATCTTTAACAAAGCCAACGTTTAACACTAACAAGTCAGCCGCATCTGTTCCTCCACTAAGTAAACACAAAGCTATCGTTTGGTCTCTGAAATTCAAGTTTTGAATGAATTGTTGCAGTAAGTTTTTGTTGAAAATAGCTTCACCATTTTCTTCATCATAATCGTATATTGGTACTTTCTCGTCAGTTGCAGTTACTGCACTTTGTTTTCGACTTGGCAGTTTCCAACGCTTAGGAAAAACTAAGTTGTTGTGAGTGTAGAAACCCCTCAAAAAGCTCAAGTTAGTACATGCAGTATTCCAGTCAACTTTGTCTGGGTTGTCATCTCGTACTCTGTCCTTGAAAAATTCATGTAAACGTGTCCCAGCTCTATTGATGTCTTTCTGTGCTTCAGCTAACAGCTCGTCTGGGTTCATTCCAGTAAACTTAACGTATTCTAACATTCGTCCCAGACGTTGACGTTTTGCTCCTAATGTGAGTCCTTCTTTTCCCTTACTAGTCGATGCTTGACTTAAACTTGAAAGCCAATTCTGAACAGAGGTAAAACTTTGTAATTCCTCGCCTTTAACGCTGTTAGTTTTAAATCGTCCCATTAAGGGTTCACTAAGTACAGTTACCCATAACTCCTTAATATATTTATACAAAACCCTTAGTATTAACTAAGGTATACAAAAGCATCAACAAAACAAACAAAAAATGAAAAAAACAGAGTTACTGTTTTTTGTTTAGGCTGCTGATTATGCTTTCGAAGATGAGTTTGCCATCGCCGTACTGTGTCATGTGTTGTTTGCTTGTCCAGTCGGGTTCTTGCCACCAGTACATAGCCCGTTCTGGGTGAGGCATTAAGCCGAAGATTGTGCCTTCTTTGTTGCAGATGCCTGCGATATCGTGGAATGCACCGTTGGGGTTTGTTGGGTAGTAGCCGTTTGCTGTGTTGCCGTTTTCGTCGCAGTACCGGAAAACCACCATGTCATTGTCTACGAGTTTTTGCAGTAGTTGCTGTTCTTTTTCTACTGGCAACAGGAAGCGCCCTTCGCCATTTGCAATGGGGATTTTGATTACTTTGCCTTGGGGGATTTTGCTTGTAAAGAGGCATTTGCCGTTGTTTTCGTTTTTGAGGTAAACCCATTTGCAGTTGAAGCCTTGAGGTACATTTGTGGTTAAGGTTGCTTCGGGGTATTGGCTGGGACCTTCAAAACCTGGCAGTAATCCGTATTCGACAAGAATTTGGAAGCCGTTGCAGATGCCAAGTATTGGTCTACCTTCATCAACAAACTGTTCCATCTGCTTGCCAATTTTAGCACTAAGTGAACGCGCAAAAATCACGCCTGAACGAACATAATCGCCAAAAGAAAAACCGCCAGGGAAAACAAGCATGCTATAATCCAGCAGGTTACCACTTTTGACCAGTTCGTTTACGTGTTTTATTTCTGCTTGTACACCGAGTTCATGGAATGCCCGTGCTGTTTCAGCGTCACAGTTAGTTCCACCCGCGCGCAATACGCAAACTTTGATGTCTTCAGTTTTCATTTTTTAGACCTCCGCACTTAAGGTGTTCTTCCATGCCTTCCTCAGTTCCGAGAGTTCAGCGTCAACTGCTAATTTGCCGTTTAAACCATGAATCTGCAGTTTTTGGGCGTCAGTTACTTCGCCGACCATGGCACAACTTCTTTTCATTAAGTCTTCAAAGTCATAGCGGTCTTTTTGTGAGACTTCGATTAAGAAGCGGCTGTTAGATTCAGAGAACAACATGAAATCGTTTCGTGTAACGCCTTTGTTGGGTACTGCTTTGAGGTCAAGTGTCATGCCGATGCCGCCTGCAAAAGCCATTTCAGCTGCCGCCACTGCTAAGCCGCCTTCGGAGAGGTCGTGGCAGGATTTTACCATGCCGTAACCCATGGCTTTAGTGAGGTTGTAGTAGGCTTTACGTGCTTTAGACATTTGTAGTTTAGGAACGCTTGCTCCAAGATGACCGTTTAGTTTGTAGTATTCTGAACCGCCAAGTTCGGGGTAAGTGTCGCCAAGGATGTAGAGCAGGTTTCCAGGCGTTTTTAGCTCCATTGAAACTGTTGAACGCAGGTCTGGAACGACACCGATTGCCGTAATCAGCAGCGTGGGGGTAACGGGACCCATGGGGGATTCGTTGTAAAGGCTATCCTTGCCTGAAATGAACGGTGTCCTAAACGCTTTTGCCACGTCGTAGCAAGCTTGGCAAGCGCGTACAAGTGAGCCAAGGCGTTCAGTTTTTTCTGGATTGCCCCAAGTAAAGTTGTCAAGAAGCGCGATTCTGCGTCCGCCCACGGCAAGATTGTTTCGGATTGCTTCATCGATTGCTGAAGCTGCCATCCAGTAAGTGTCAATTTTGCCATAATTCGGGTTCATCCCGCACGAGATAGCAAGACCCTTCCAAGAATCATTCAGCGGTTTTAGGACTGCGGCGTCGTTGGGGCCAGCGTATTTGCCTTGGAACGGTTTTAGAGTGGTGTTGCCTTTGACTTCATGGTCATAAGTGCGCACGACGCTTTCTTTGCTGGCAATGTTTGGTGAGCCAAGCAACTGCATCAAAGTCTGTGTGAGGTTTTCTGGTTCGGCAAACGTGGGCTCAGACAAGGCTAAGTTTTCAAGTGTGGCATTTTTTGTGGTTGTGCATGGATTAAACAGGAAAGCCATGTCCAAATCAGCAACCATTACCCCCTGATAGTTAAGGCGTAGGCGGCGTTCTTTGGTTAATGTGCCGATTGCTGTTGCTGCAACTTCTTCCTGCTCAAAAACTGCCAAAACAGCCTCCAAGTTCTCAGGAGGCACCGCGAACAGTTGGCGTTCTTGAGATTCTGAAATATAAATTTCCCAAGGCGCAAGTCCCTGATACTTCAAAGGAACCTTAGAAAGCTCCACGGTTACGCCGCATCCGTATCGTTCTGCGGTTTCGCCCACGCCTGAGGATAAGCCACCGCCTCCAAGGTCAGTTGTTGCTGAAGCAAGTTGGCGGTCTCGGATGATGATTATTGCGCGTTTGAGTTTTTCTTCCTCTATTGGGTCAGCGATTTGTACAGCTGGGCGGCTGACTTCTTCAGATTTCTCTGTGAGTTCGGCTGAGGCGAAGGTGACGCCGTGGATGCCGTCTCGGCCTGTTTTTCCGCCTGCCATAACAATGTAGTCGCCTAATTTTGCGTTTTTAGTGTACTTGTCAAGTGGCAATAAGCCGATGCAACCGCAGTAGACTATGACGTTGCCTGTGTAGGATTCGTCAAAGTAGATTGCGCCGTTAACGGTTGGTATGCCCATGTTGTTACCATACGCGCTGATGCCTGCAGTTACGCCTCTGTAAACGTATTTGGGATGCTTAACTCCCGCTGGCAACTTGTTATAATCGAAATCTAAAGGTCCAAAACCTAAAACATCAGTGCAAGCAATTGGGTCAGCCCACACCCCAAGAATGTCTCGGATTACCCCGCCGACGCCTGTGGCTGCTCCTCCGAAAGGTTCTACTGCAGAGGGGTGATTGTGGGTTTCAACTTTTGCTGCAATGCCGTAGCCTTTGTCGAATTTGACTATGCCGGCGTTGTCTTCAAAAACGCTAAAGCACCATGGCGCATTGATTTCTTTGGTTGCTTTTGCAAGGTAAGTTTTGAAGAGACTGCTGATTTCTTTGCCGTCGAACTGGATTTTGCCTTTGAAGGTTTTGTGACAGCAGTGTTCTGACCATGATTGGCTAATTGTTTGAAGTTCCACATCCGATGGGTTACGGTTTTCACTTTTGAAGTAGGTTTGCACAGCCTTCATTTCGTCAAGACTTAAGCCAAGTGCAAGTTCGCTGCTAACTTCGATAAGCTCATTGTCTGTGGCTTTGGCTAATGCTACTTCAACAACATTGTTTACCGTGGCGTTTCGGATGTAGAGGTTATCGTTCATTATTGTTCCACTACGCTTATTGTGTAGTTGTCTTTGGTTGGGTTTGCCAAGAGGCGTTTGCTCATTTCTTCAGCTTTAGCTTTAGCCTCAACAGGTGAAGCAGCTTCAAGAAAAACCGTGTAAACTTTGCTTACATCTACTTTTTCAACTTTGTAGCCGAGTTCTTTTAAGAGGTGCGCAGTGGTTTCGCCTTCAGGGTTACTGTGCCCCGGCTTAAGGCTTACTTCAATTTTAGCAGCGTATTTCATGAACCTTTAATTGAGAAAGTAGTAGATTTAAACGCTTTCGTCAAAATAAAAGCAAAAGATTAGGTTAAAATCATCTGTTTACCGTCATGGATGACTTCAACTGTTTTTTGTTTGTCAGTGATTTCACCGATTATTTCGGTTTCAATGCCCACGCCAACATGTTCAAGTGCTGTTAATGCTTTTTCAGTGTCCGCTTCATCAACGACTATGCCAAAACCCCAGCCCATGTTGAAGGTTTTGAACATTTCCTCATCAGAAATAGTGTATCCTAACTCGGCGGCGGTTTTCTGGATTAGGGCAAAAATCGGTTGTGGATGGAAATGGTTAAACTTGAAACCTATACCTGGCGAAGCGCGGGTTAGATTGTTGAATTTTGTGAAGGCGTCGCCTGTAATGTGGACTGCGGCTTTAATTTTTACTTCAGAAGCCAGTTTGAGGAGTGGTTTAACATAGAGTTTGGTTGGTTCTAAGGCTTCTAAGCCGACTTCACGGTTTAAACCGTCTGGGATGTCTGTGGGCTCGAATTTTCCGCCCCACTCTTTGAAGAGGATTTTACGGGCAAGGGTGATGCCGTTGCTGTGAAGTCCGCTGCTGGCTAAACCGATGATTGGGTCTCGTGGTTTGATGTTTTCGCCCGTGATTATGTTTTGTTTGTCCACGGTGCCAACTGATGCGACTACCATGTCAAAGCCTGCGTTTAGGCTTATTCCTTTGATTATTTCGGCTACATCGCCGATTTCGCCGCCTGTTACGGGGCAGCCTGATTCGATTGCGCCATATGCGACGCCTGTTAGCCAGTCTTTGACTAGGTCAGGGTTGCTTTCTTGTGCGTGAATATTGTCGGCGATGGCGAGGGGTTTTGCGCCTGAACGGATAACATCGTTGACTGCCATGGCAACGGCGTCTATGCCGATGGTGTCGTATTTTTTCATTAATTGTGCGATTAAGACTTTGGTGCCTACGCCTTCGACGACAAGGTCAAGGTATTGGTCTTCTCCAACTGGGAAAATGTTTCCGTAGGGCAGTTTTAGGACTTGCCCAAAGCTGCTTTGCTTGTAGGTTTCTTGTAGGATGCTAAGTTGTTTTTTTGATTCTACTCTTTGTTTACGGTTTACTCCTGCGTCGTCGTAAGTGTAATTTTGTGGCATAACCGCTCTTTTTCTCCAGTACCGTATTGAAGTGTGACTTTGTTAGAGATAACGATTTTGCTTGCTGCACGGCTTAAACACCGTTACAACGCATGCTGAGCTTGAAAACTGAGTTTTTCTTTTAGAACGGCAAGCAGTTTCTCAGGCGTCACCGGTTTAACAAGGTAAACGTCCGCGGCGGTTTTGGGTGCCATCATCGGAAAACCCGTAATAATGATTTTGACCATTTTACCGTTCAATTGTTGGAGCTTGCTCGTTAGGCTGGCACCGTTTGAGTCGGGAAGACAAACATCAATGAGTACTGCAGCATAGGATTGCTTTGTTACTTTATCTATTGCTTCTCTTCCAGTTCCCGCTGTTTCGGTTGCATAACCGTTCTTTTGGAGTATACGAGAAAAAGCTTTTGAAATGCCTGCGTCATCATCAACAATGAGAATTGTCTTTTTGAGGGAATCCAAGTTTTTCTCTCCTTTCCCAGCCTCAATTGCAAGCGCAAACTTGCTAATGTAAGCGTCAACACGTCAGTTTTTTGCGTATTAAGATTTTATGCATAAAACAGAATAGCCCAAGACTGGGCTTTCAAACGGCATAAAAACTGTTATATTGGGCTTGGCTTAACAGATTTTGGATTTAGCGGTTTGCGCGGTTGTAGTCTAGTTTGGTAGGACATCAGCTTCCCAAGCTGAATACTCGGGTTCAAATCCCGGCAACCGCACCAACATTTTTTGGATTGGTTTTCCGCCAATAGCACCTACCCCCTATAGGTTTCTGCAATGATTAACTATTAGGATCCTAATAGGCTGGTAGACAGCCTTTCTTCAGCAGATTTCTATGACAAGCAGTTTAAGTATGGTAAAGTTTTTGAACCAGCCTAGTTATATGGCACTGATTAAGTTTGTCGCTTCCCAAATATCACGTCTATATAGAATACGCTGAACCAGACAAGTCAGGGGTCCGCTTCAACATTGGTCAAGAGGAACTTAACCGCACCTTCGCAGAGCCCTTCAATGCGGGTCAACCTTTCTGGTTTATGGGCAGACTACTAAACCCCATAAAAGTCAATAAAGCGGTCGTGTTCTGGTCATATGAAACAGCGGACAAACTAAAACTCCCCAACAAAGAAAACCTTGTAGTAACTAAAGATAAACAATACTTGATTGATTGCATTCAAAAGTGTAAAGTAAAAGGCGCTTACATCTGCACTGAAAAATTTCTCACTCATACAATCAGCAAGGCACCAAATCAACAAGCAAACAATGTTTACCGCAGAGTTTTCGTTATCTCGGGTACGGATAAGGAAATGGAACAAGCTGTCAGTAAGGCCTTGACTAAACTTGGGCTTGCACCCATAGTTTCTTGTGAAGATCCGGGGCATTTCAGAAAAATAGTTGAACAATACAAAGATTATGTCGACGTAAATTTTGCGGTGGTTCTTTTGTCGCCTGACGTGTATGCATACGCAAAAACAGTTGAACCTACTAAACGCAAGCTTAAGCCGCAGGATGAAGTAGTTTTTGAGGTGGGGTTCATGTTAGGAAAACTGGGTAAAGATAAGGTGCTTGTTTTGTTTAGAGAATCAGCTAACTTTGAGGTGCCACCCCTTTTTGCAAACTTGAAAGTCACAGCGTTTGACGACCGCGACAGCTGGAAGTTGGCACTCATAAGGGAACTAACCAATAATGGCTACAACATTGAACATTGACGCGACAAAATCCTGATATAACTTGCAGTGTTTAAGCGAAAGAAAAAAGAGACGCCGCCCCAACTATTTTTGAAGAGAGTGGAATCTTGTTTTGTGCTTCAATTATGATTCCAGTTCCAACCTGTCTGAGCCCACAAAGCTATTGCACTTGCCCAAACTGTGGAACCCAAGTACCAGCCAACCACAACTACTGCTACAACTGCGGCACAGCTATACACCAACCTGTCGTGCTGAAGATCTGCCCAAAATGCAAAAACAAAATTGCTGTCACAGCCAAATTCTGCCCAGAATGCGGAACAAAACAAAAAACAAAGACAACGGGTTAGAGCTCGTTCTCTTCTCCAGTTATGTGTTTTATTGCCCAACCTTTAGGTGTTAGGATTTGGATGCCTTTTTGGTGTTTGTAAACTGTTATTTGCGCGTAAATCTGTTCCAAGTTGTTAAGGCCTTTGCTGTCGTCTGATGCAACGAAAATTGTTTGCACGTCTTTGTCGGCGCTTTTGCTGCCCATATGGTAAACCTTCATTTTTTTCACCAAGCTCTATTTGATGCAGAAGGTTACTTGTTTAGTTTTCTGGCTAATAGTGCAGTAAATAAAACGGTTATCATTAGCAAGGCTAATAGCTCAGTGGCTGAAAACTCGGGGGTTACGCTTACCTGACTCTCCAGATAAAGCGTGTGCAAAACATCAGCCACACTGTTAACGGCAGCATTAAGGGATTCAGCTGAACGCTCAACAAAAACAGGGCTGCTCCAGTTATAGTTTGTGTCCATCCAACTACAGCCAAGGCTGCTGTTTCCGCCAAACGTGGTGTCACAGGCAAGGTTGATGGCCGCGTCATAGGCCGTCACGTTGGCAAGTTCGCCGTCAAACTGCAAATACGCATCCAAATTGGAGGTGTATGTGCCTGTTTGGCCGTTTATATGGTTCTCGTAGTCGCTGTGATGAATCTCGGTGCCCCAGGCTGTGTTGGTACCCATCAGGTGACCGAAAACAGCCATGTCAGCTATGTAATGAGTTAGAACACCTGCTTCTTTGGCAGCATCCACATAGGAGCCGTTTTTGAGGTATGTTAAGGCTTTTTGGTATTCTTCGCTTGCTCTTTTTGCTGAAGCGTCATCCTGCAGTGAAGCGTTGCTGTAATAGTAAATGTGGTGTTTTGTGGTGTCGCCTATTCCGCCTTGGCTGGCTGGAAGGTCTGGAAGTTCAGTGCCGTAGAGATAAACGGCGAGGTTACTTGTGATGTATTGTTTTTCGTTGTCTGGCAAGAAATCAAGGGCATGCTGTGCAATCCAGTCATGAGTTCCATAATCAGGTTGAGCGGGGTCTGCTGAGTAGCCGCCGTTACTCCAACCCAAGACAGGTTCAACACTCAAAAACAGAAAAGATACACAAACAATTGCAAGTACAGCTTTTGTTAGTTTCAAGTTTATGGCCTCCAGCGTTTGCCTGTTTAGCGTTGAGAACTTTAAATGTGTTTTCATGCGACCTAATTTTTTGAAAATAGGAATTTGTTTTTTAGTCACGCAGCACTTTTCCTTTTTAGGGATTCATGTGACGGTTTTTCTTGTTAGAACATACACTGTTAAGCCAGATAAACTCAAAGAGCATAACACGTGGGGCAAAAAACTGGTTGCCCTAATGAAGAAAAAACCCAGCCTTTTCAAGGGCGTAAAGTCGATGAAGGTGTTAAGCCACAAAAAAGGCGACTGCGTCGGCGAATTTACTGCCATGTGGGGCTTTGAAAACTTAGACAGCATTACTGGTTGGGAAGCGGGGTTCACCGAAATACCTGAACAAAAAGCGTTAAGGGCAGAGTTTATGGATTTAATTGTGCCCGGGTCGTTTTCAGCTTGTATTTGGGAGCCAGTTAAAACGTTAAACCGTAAAATCAAAACCAAACGTGTCAAAAAATAGCTGAGCACCATTTTTAGTGGATAATGACTATATGAAAAGCAAGTTTAAACGCTAAAAATTTAAAGTAAGAAAAAGAAAAGAAAGCTTAGGCTTTCTTGGCTTCCTCAAGTGCTTTCTTGAGGATTGGAGCTTTGTCACATTTTTCCCAAGGGAATTCAACGTCGTCTCTACCAAAGTGACCGAAGGTTGCGGTTTTCTTGTAAATTGGTCTTAGCAAGTTAAGGTGGTCAATGATTGCGCGTGGTCTCATGTCAAAGTTTTTGAGGACCAAATCTAGGATTTGTGCGTCTGTGATTTTGCCTGTTTCGAAAGTGTTAACAAGCACTGAGATTGGTTGTGCGACACCGATTGCGTAGCTGATTTGGACTTCGCATTGGTCTGCTAAACCTGCTGCGACAACGTTTTTGGCGATGTAGCGTGCCATGTAGCAGCCGCTTCTGTCAACTTTGGATGGGTCTTTGCCGCTGAAGCATCCGCCGCCGTGGCTTCCGACTCCTCCGTAAGTGTCAACGATGATTTTTCTGCCGGTTAAGCCGCTGTCTGCAAGGGTTCCGCCGATGACGAATCTGCCTGTGCCGTTGATGACGTATTTGATGTCTTCTGGAATTAGGTTTGCTGGGATGACGTGTTTGATTACTTTTTCGATTATTTGCTTCTTTAGAACTGCATCTTCAATTGAGCCATTGTTTTGGGCAGCTATAACAACTGTTTTGATGCATTTTGGTTTGCCGTTGTCGTATTCGACGGTGACTTGTGATTTGCAGTCTGGACGCAGATAGGGCATTTCGCCGTTTTTGCGCACTTCAGCTAACCGTTTAACAAGCCTGTGTGATAACAGAATTGGAAGGGGCATGAGCTCTTTAGTTTCGTTTGAGGCGTAACCAAAAACCATACCTTGGTCACCTGCGCCTTGCTCGTGACCGTTTGATTCGTCAACGCCCATGGCAATGTCTGGTGATTGTTCGGTTAATGAAACCAGAATGCCGCATGTTTCCCAGTCAAGGCCGTCTTTGGCGTTGTCAAAACCGATTTCTTTTAGGGTTTGACGGACAATGTTTGGGATGTTTATGTGTGCGTTAGTTGTGATTTGGCCTGTGATCATGACTGTTCCTTGCATTACAAGTGTTTCACAGTCAACTCTTGCCTTAGGCTCTTTTGATAGTATTGCGTCTAAGACGCTGTCGGAAATTTGGTCTGCGACTTTGTCTGGGTGACCTTCTCCGACAGATTCAGATGTGAATAAATATTTTCCGTTTATTTTCATCAGGGACCCTTCATCGCGTGGATTTAAGTTGATAGTTAATCTGGTGTTTTTCTTAAAAGCCTTTCTACAATTGTATCCCAAAAAAGATTCGCTGCCAAAATCATGTTTTTAAGTAGAAACCAACTTTATGCCTACTATCAAGCATTAGTTTTGAAGGGTAATGAATGAAAGAAATAATTCAGACAGACAAGGCGCCTAAACCAGTTGGTCCATACAGCCAAGCAGTTAAGGTAGACGGTTTTCTTTTTGTTTCGGGACAGTTAGCCATTGACCCAGAACAAGGAAAAATTGTTGCCACAGAAATTGCGGGGCAAACAAGACAAGTGCTTGAAAACATCAAATCAGTGCTTCAAGCGGCAGGTTACGCGCTAGAAGACATCGTCAAAACAGAAGTGTTTCTGGCATCGATGACTTTGTTTAAGGAATTCAACGGTGAATACGGTAAATATTTCTCTTCAGACGCGCCCGCCCGTGTAACAGTAGCTGCCCAGTTGCCGCTAAACGCGCTCGTTGAAATCTCGGCTATAGCACATCGACCTCTTCATGCC
Organism: Thermoproteota archaeon; assembly: GCA_040268405.1. Lineage (GTDB taxonomy): Archaea > Thermoproteota > Bathyarchaeia > Bathyarchaeales > Bathycorpusculaceae > Bathycorpusculum. The sequence continues at coordinate 59,247 of JAWRIR010000073.1, forward strand.
TGATTTTCAATAATTATAAAAACTTGAATTCATGATTAATGGGTAATAGTGGAAAAATATGGCTTTAGCGCTAAAAAAATTCATAACTACAACTGCTGACAAAAAAGCACCTGGACCATCGACAACTTTTACGCCATTCCACATTTACTGTGCTTTAGAGTTGCTTTCGCAAGAACCATTAGGAAGAAACAAGCTTGCAAGCAGACTTAACGTGGGAGACGGCGCAGTAAGAACTATTATCAACCGACTTAAAGATGCAGAGTTGATTTCGAACTCTAAAGAGGGTTGCGTGTTAACTCAAAAGGGACAAGATGTTTGGCGGCAGTTTGAACAAGTCTTCCCAAAAAGGTCAGAAATACCTAAAACTGAATTGACCACTTCAGAGTTCAATTACGGTTTTCTCGTTAAAGACCGTGTAGACAAAATCAAATCTGGCATTGACCAGCGTGACGCAGCAATAATTGCAGGGGCAAAAAGGGCTATAGTTCTTGTTTCTAACCAAGGAGGTCTACATGTTGCTTCCGTAGACCAATGTATAGAAGAAGAGTATCCAGCTGCGGCTGCTGAAATAATAAAAAAAGTAGGTCCCGAAAACAGCAAAGACGTGATTATCATTGCTGGGGCAGAAACGCCTTTGAAGGCTAAAATTGGAGCTTTCGCGGCGGCTTGGTCACTACTTGAAAACTAAACCTTTAACGGGTTAGGTTGTGTATTTTTCTCCACTCATGAAGATGCGTTCAAGCACTGTGTTGACGTTAGTCATGCCCTCGTTGGTTTTGGAAGAAACTGGCATTAGCATAAACTTCATTCCCAACTGGTTTATGGCTTTCATCATGTTTCGGCTAAAGATTCGTTTTGTGCCTTCAAGTTTTGCCTCAATTGCGTCTTCAAGCGCCATGGGGCTTGCTGACCAGTCAGTTATTGCTTTTGCATCTTTAGGTGGGACTAGATCATATTTTGAAAGAACATGTAATTGTGGTTGGAAGAAGCGGTTGTAAACTGCTGCGGAAAGGAACATGTTTGAAACATAGTTTAATGGGTTAATGGAGAACACGGCGTCGAAAAGGTAGATTAACGCTTTTGGGTCTCTTGTTAATTCGTTTACGATGTAGGGTCCACTTGCGCGGAAGGCAAACAGTTCCATCTGACCTGGAGTGTCGACAAGGACAAGGTCAGCATTGGTTGATTCGATGTCACGAGTTAGGTTTTCAACTTCGTCAGCTATTAGGTCGGCAGCCATAATCAAGGCGCCGTTGGGTCCTAAACCGTATTTCTCCATAATGTTTCCAACATCAACATAATTGCGCACATCAACATCTGGTGAATAAGGCAGTTTTAATGCTCCAGGATCTAAGTTGACAATTGCCACGTCTTGTTTTGACATTTTTAGCCATTCACTAAAAGCTGCGGTGAAAAGGCTTTTTCCTGAACCTGCTGTTCCAATAATAAAGGCGAGAGGCATAAATTTTCACTACATCAAACGATTGGCTCAACAGGGCGTAATAATGTTTTGGTACCAGCTTAGATTTGAAAATCCTGTTGCCCCTCAGAACTGCCAGCTTGAGGCTCCGTTGGAATTACCTTCGAAACTTTTCTACTTCGACTCCTTTTAGCTGCAGCAAATCCGCCGAGGCATGCAGCAAACGTGGAAGTTACAATTAACATAATCAGGTAAGTTGGCAACATCAGAGTGCTTTTTGTGTAGCTTAAAGCGCCAGTGTAGCTGTCATTTCCAGACCAGCTTGCTTGAATGTTATAAACTCCGCCTGTTTGAGATTGCCAGGTATATTCGTAGCTTCCATCGGCTTTTGTTGAGGTTGAACCGATAACTTCCCATGAGCCCAAGTTGATTTTGGCGTAAATGGTTACGTTTTGGTCTTGTAGTTGCGGGCTGATTTGGCCTTTAATTGTTAAATCGGAATTTTCAGTCATAAAGACTGGTGATACTTCTAAGGATAAAGTGCTTGATTGCATAATGCTAAAGCTTGCAGAAACCTGACCGGGATCAACACGAACTGCATTATCAAGCGGCACTACTTGAGTTGAAATGCCTTTGTAATCGTCAGGACATTCGCCTACACGCCAGCCTTGTTTCCAGTTTCCTCCAGTGCATTCAGCCACATAATAGGTCACATTTGCGTATTCTACATAGTAGTCTTTGCCTCTGTTATCAGTGGGCGGATTGTCGAGTTGTACACCTATGTTCATGTGTTCTTGGTCTTCATAGTAGAATAATACAACGTTTAATCCGCCAGCCTTCATTATTGAAGCTGCAATGTAAGAGAAGAGGTCGCAGTCGCCTTTACCTGCAACCATGGTTTCTGTTGGGTAATAAGCGGGCGTGGTTTCGTCATAAGTGATTTGATGAACAAGCATTAAGACACCGTTAACAAAATCTTCGTCATTGTCGTAAATTTGCCAAAGCCTGTCAGCTATTGGTTTAAGCGTGTAGGGTGTTATGTATTTTTCAAAATCGTCAACTGATGATAAACGGTGGCTTTCGCTTGCGTAGTAATCGTTGAGTTGTTGTGGTATTACGACTTCAAGCTGGTACGTGGTGTCGCCGCTTGGCTTGTTCAATAATTGGTAGGATAATTTAGTATCTTGTGCAAGGCACACCGGAATTATTGACAGGAGTATTGCGGCAATGGCTAAAGCAGTAACAGCTTTGACGCGTGCATGATTCATAGGTTCTATACACTTGGCTAAATCGAGTTAATGTTTTTGGGAAAACAGATTTAATACTTAAAAAACATATCCCAAATTTGCACCTAATCCACCCTGATTAACACGCCGCTGAACCCTTCAATACGCGTTTTAATCAGTGCCACAGCGCCTTCAATCAGGCCTTTTGGATCATCTTTTTCATTTGCAGTGATGGTTAAGTGCAACTCGATACGCGGTTTATTATTAGAGTTGATGCCAAGTGGATGTGACTTAATGTAAATGCCCTTGTAATCCAGCATTGCTTGGTCGATGAAAGGCGCCAGTGTTGCTTCAGCAATGCCTTCTAGAAACATGCTTTTTTCGCAGAAAATTAAGTCACCAGTTGCGTCTTTGAGTTTTGGCGCAATAGTCTCTTTGAAAATAGCTTCCATCTCCGACGGTACACCGGGCAGTACGAAAATTGTTGTATTTGGCAAATCAATTTCTACGCCAGGAGCGCTTCCGATTGGGTTGTTAACGAATTTAGCGTTTTCCGGCAGAACGGCCATTTTAACTCTAGACTTAGTCATCTCTACTGGTGTTGGCAAACCTCGTTTTTCTGCGTAATAGTTGCATCGTTGCTGTACCATTTCGAGGGCTTGAGGGTTGACGGCGAGTTTACGGTTTAAGCCTATAGCGATGCCTTCAAGGGTTTTGTCGTCAAAGGTTGGTCCAAGTCCGCCGGTGGTTATGAGGAACTGGGGTTTGCGGGCTAATGCTTCTTGGATGGCAGCGGCGATTTCGGGTAGGAAGTCTTGGATTACTGTTATTCGTTTAACGTTGACTGCTAATCCTGTTGCTTCTTTGCCTATCCAATGTGAGTTTGTGTTTAGGACTTTGCCGATAAGTAACTCGTTGCCTACGCAGAGTATTTCTAAGTCAACTGTCAAACCAAACATCGCCTTAATAGAAGAGGCTTAAAGGAGGGTTTTATAGTGTTTGCTAAGAAAACGTTTAACACGCTATGGTTAAGCGTGACTTTTACTTTTTGCTTAGGTACCATTTGAGGTATTCTTTGCGGCGGTTTTCTTTTATTTCGTCCTCGGTTTCGTCGCTTGGCCTGTTTCTGTCTCTTAACTCTTCGAGTTCTTGCCCGGTAACGGACAAACCGCAGCTTTTACAAACATAAAGTTTGGTTACAGGCATATACCGCATTTCTCCACCGCATTCAGGACAATATGTCATTTCAATGTTCACCGTGGAAATATTACCCTTTTAATCGACTGACCAGACATATTTAGTCTTCGCTAAAAAAACAGTATTTGCGCCCTGAAAAACGCAAGAAACCACCAAGAAGCCTACCAAGACAGAAGTTAGAAAACAGGTTTTATCGCTATTTACGCCGTGGTGCCGCTTTTTGGAGATTTGTCCACACTTTTTACCTGACACAAAATTAATGTTTAGCAATTTCACTAAATTATGAACATTTCATAACCAAACTTATATTCTAACAAGATAAACATTCAGAAGAAGGGAAAAAGAATGCAACATTTAGAACAATACCTATCAATGTACATAGCCAAAAAAGCAGTCACACTTGAAAAATATGTACTTGAAGCATTCAACAACAAAGACCAACAAGTGTTATGCATGGAATCATTTCAAGGCACAATCATATCCTCACAAGACCTAAGAAACTGTGAATTCCTAAGGGACGCAAACATATTCACAGAAGAAGTCATGCTGCGCAATAGAGGACATAACAGTTACAGAGTTTTCCGTTTAACACCAAAAGGAAGAGAACTAGCGGAAGACCTACAACAAGGCTTGCTAAACAAACAATTAATTACAACAAGCCTATAACGCACTTCTTTTTTGAACCAGATTTAGCAAAATTTCTTTTTTATCCTTTTTTAAAAATAAAAAAATTGTTTGCATGGAAAAACCATGCTGTTTGAGTGTGGTTTGCGTCAGGTTTATCTTGACGCCATGATGGTGCTTGCTAATGGTATTCGTGAGGGGCAAACGTATGAACAGGTTCCGCAGCCAATGCAGTCTTTGTTGTAGAGTTTCTCTGCTTTTTCCATGTCTGGCTTCATGATTGCGTTGTAGATCATGATTGGGTGCAGTTTAACTGGGCAGGCGCTGATGCATTTTGAGCAGTGTATGCATGCGGTTTGCTTGGGGAACTTTTTGCCTTCTTTGAATGGAATGATGCTTGAGCTTCGTTTAGTTACTGGTGCTTCTGTTGTTGGAATAGCGTGACCCATCATTACTCCGCCGACGACAACTTGACTTATTCCAGCCATGTCGATTCCGTTTTGGCTGAAGATGTCGCTTATTGGAGTGCCAATTTTAACTAGCAGGTTTTTGGGTTGTGGGATTTCACCGTTGAAAGCTACTACTCTGCTAATGAGTGGTTCACCTTCAAAGACAGCGTTAGCTATTGCGTTGATTGTTGCAACGTTCTGAACGATGCAGCCCATTTCGTATGAGCGTTTGTTTGGTGGTGTTTCGTAGCCGAAGAGTGCTTTTTGAAGTACGCTTGCGTCACCTTGTTGATATTTGAAGTGACCTGCAACTACGGTTGTGTCTGGCTCGTTGCCGAAGACTTCTTGTAGTTTTGGTATTGCTTCTGCTTTAGATACTTTGGTTGCAACTGTAACTTTTGGGTTTCCTAGAATCTTTCGGATGACTTTGACGCCTTTTAGCAGGTTCGCGGCTTTTTCTACTAGTAAACGTTCGTCAGCTGTGTCGTATGGTTCGCCTTCTGTGGCGTTTACGACCAAGTTTTTGATTGGGAATTCTGCGGGTGGTGATAGTTTGATGTGTGTTGGGAAGCCTGCGCCACCTAAACCGATGATGCCTGCTTCATGGATTATGTTGAGCAGGTCAGCTGGCTTGGTTTTTTCTAGTTCTGCTTCAGAGATTGGTGAAAGTGATTTGTCTTTGGTTTTTTTGCCGTCGTTTTCGATGAAGATTGCGTCTACGAAAGCTTCTGCGCAGTGACTGTAGATGTTGCCGATTTTGACAACTTTTCCTGAGATTGGGCTGTGTACTGGTGAGCTAACACGTTCTTTTGAGTCAGCGATTTTTTGACCTATTGCTACTGAGTCACCAACAGCGACAAGGGGAGTGTTTGGCTTCCCTGTGTGCTGGTTTACGATGACTATTGCAGTTTTGGGGTCTGGAAAGATTTCAATTGGTGCTACGCGTGCTTGTTCTTTGTGTTCTTTTATATGTTCATATGGCATTTTGTTCATCTCCCAAATGGCTTATGGATTCTTATACGGTCTAACAGAGGCACGGTTAAGTTCATTATTAACAGTGCGAGCAGTGCGCCTCCGAAGAAGTTCATGTATGTCTGAATAATTACTGTCAGCACACCTAAACCGATACCGAAAGCTATCTGCCC
>JAWRIR010000074.1:0-12953 GCA_040268405.1 Thermoproteota archaeon
TCTTGGCTTCGGTACAGGGGTGCAAGCAGGTTTGAGCCGCAGTTTCCGCATTCTGGCTGGTCTGGCAGTTCCTTGATTTTCTGGTGTATGCTCCATTGACCGCATTTCATGCACATGAGCGTGGTTTCGCGAGCCTCTATAGCCATTTTGAGTTTGTCTATGTTGCTGACGATTACACGTTCGGGCGCCATGAGTTCGGTTACGTCGGCAAACTTGGACAATATGTGATAAGCAAGTGGCGTGGGGTTTTCGTAGTCAATTAGAGTTGAAACCTTGATTTTGCCCTCTTTAACGTCCCGCATTACCTGTTTGGCGCGTTCAAGGTCGACTTTTTCCATCATGGCTTCCCTGATGGTTTCACGGTAAACCGGTGTATTATCAAATCGTGATTTAAGTTCGGCTTGTCGCTGGTAACTCATCGTTTTACCCCTTGGCAAAACGCCGAAACGTTCAGCAACAAACTTCATCTTGTAACCGAACGGGAACTTTGCTTGCAAATATTTCTCAAACGCGTAATCCACCTGTTCATCGTTTAAGCCAAAAAGCGTTTGGGGCAGCTCGGCGATTTCCATTTTGTTGAACTTGCGAGGCGCCTCAATGAGGATACGGTAGCCGTCTGTCCACCAGCCACTAATAACTTCTCGCTCCGAAAGAACCGTATCGAAAATACCTCCCAAGGTCTTGTTAACCAATTCGCCGAAACATGCGTGAACAACAAGGTACCTGTCGTAAACCTCAATTACAATATGGTCCGCCGTGGGCAAAGGTGCCCCTTGTTTAATGTGCTCCTCCACTTCGGTGATGGCGTTTTGCATGCTGGCTTTGTCTGAACTCAGTTCCTTGGCTAAAACTTCCGATGCCACCTCAGCATTACCTGTTGCTTTTAAGGTGTCAGCGATTTTTTGGCGGTTTAGCCCTGTTTGTTGTGCAAGCTCAAACGGCACAGGCAGGATTTCTCCATCCCAACCTGGCACAGAAGCCATAGGGTCTTCAGAAGGAACCACGTGAACTGTTCCCGCTTCTTCCTCTATTTGCACAATTCGCCACACTTTGCCTTTCATAATAAAATTGAGTCCTATGCGTGCGTGGAGTGCCATGAATTCGTCGCCTAAGGTGCCGATTTTGCGGTCGCTTAAGATGTTGATTACTGGGTAACGGCGTTCGTCGGGTATCGTGGATAGGTTGTTGTAGTAGTATTCGCGGGTTTTTCGGGTTTTGGTCAAAACTGTGTCGTCTTCGTTGATTCTTAATTGGTTTAGGCTATCTAAAAAGTGTAACAGGTCCAGCAATTCCCTTTTCTTGACGTTACGGTACAGGAAAGAACGGTGAATTAGCCGCAAAAGTTCCGCGACCGTTACGGGCTGTTCATCCATCAGCAAACCGCAGATTTGATGCGCCAACACGTCCAATGCTTTTTCATGCATCAAAACCGGTTCAATCAAACCTTTCTGGGCATTTTTAACGCTGGCTAAAGCTTCCAACATGTCGTCAGGGTAAACTGTAACGATTATGCCCTTTGACTGCTTTGAAAGACTGTGTCCGCTTCTGCCCACCCGCTGAATAAGACTGCTAACCTGTCTTGGCGACATGTACTGAATAACCAAATCAACACTGCCAACGTCAATGCCTAACTCCAAGGTGCTTGTGCAAATAATCGCCTTCAATTGCCCCGCCTTAAACGCGTCCTCAACGGCAACCCGTTCCTCCTTGGAAATCGAGCCATGGTGAACGGCGATGTCGTCGCGATGCAGAAGCATGAACTTGTGACCTAACGTTTCGGCAAGGGTGCGGCTGTTAACAAAAAGCAGCGTTGACTTGTGTGAGTCAATTAGTTCGAGTATTCTGCGGATTCTTGCTGCTGCTTCTGGGGATGTTTCGAGTTTTCCTGAAACATCATAATCAGCTTCAACCGGTGAGGGGTTCTCAACAGTGTAGTGGTAGCTTTTTTCGGGCAAAGCTTGGATTACGCTGATTTTTCGGTTGGTTCCCGCAATGTATTTGGCGATTTCTTGTGGGTTGCCAACGGTTGCGGATAAGCCTATTCTCTGAAAATCCTTACGTGTAACTTCGTTTAGGCGTTCCAGTGCTAAGGAAAGTTGGGCTCCACGTTTGCTTGAAGCCAAATCATGCACTTCATCTACAATCACACATTGGACGGTTTTGAGGTGACGCCTCATTTGCGACCCCGGCAAAATTGCTTGTAACGTTTCCGGCGTAGTCACCAACATTAAGGGTGGATTTTTAGCTTGCTTGCGTCGCGTTTTCATTTCGGTATCGCCATGTCGAACCTCAACACTAATACCCAACTTTTCAGCCCAAAACGTCAAACGTTTAAGCATATCCCGGTTCAATGCGCGAAGCGGTGTTATGTAAATCACCGCGATACCTGCAGGCTTCTCTTTCTGTTCAACAAGTTTTGAGAGCACTGGTAACATGACGGCTTCAGTTTTTCCGCTTCCTGTAGGCGCAACAAGCAGCACATTTTCGCCTGTTAAAACTGTTGGAAACGCGTTTGTTTGTGGCAAAGTGGGTTCTGTAAACCCGAGCGTGGCTAAAGCTTTTTGAACTGGTGGTGCAAGGAGTGTGAAAACTGATGTTGTGCCTTTGTTTGCCATAGTGTTCCATTGATTTGTGAGGGTTTTAACTTTTTAGCCTAAAAAGGTCTAGATTAAACCTGAAAAACCTGTCTTGCCTGTTTTTTTGATGGTGTGACAGTGTGTTTTTTCATTTGGATTTTTTGGTGTTTTGGCGTGTTTTGGGGTTTTTGATGGATAGTTATATATGGTTGTGTTCCTAGCTAGGGTAAAATGTGGGAATGTTGAACCAAGAGTTGACATATTCTTGGTAACAATTTAACGGTTGAAAAGTGGGGGTTCAGCGTGAAACTTAAATTATGCGCTATAAAAAAAGGGAACCAACAACTCGACTCCGACATCCAACTAGTCGTAATCGATTTAGACAAATCCGGCCAGTACCCATTAAACTTCGTATGTGTTCTGCCTCGTTACTTCCGAATTTTGGAAAAACGTTCAAGCAAATTCGCCAAAACTTTTGGTCCAAAAAGCCTTAACGTTGCAAAACAACTTCTTGTTGAAGCGGATGAAACAGAAGACGACCCTCAAATCAAAAAGGCCATTGGTAAACGCATTAGGGCTTTGGATGGCAAAGCGGAATGTGTTGATTGGTAACTTTTTTTGTGTTTTACTGGTTTTTTTAGTTTTTGTTGCTTGTTTGTGTGATGTCTTTTTGCCTTGAAGCATGGTTAAATTGGGGTTTTGTTTGCTCAACTAAAATTTATCAACTTGGGATTAATTTGTATTAAACCAAGGTTTATATCTTTATTTCGGAAATAAACCAGCCGTAAGAGGAAAAGCGCAGTGAACCCAAGAAACAAAACAATCTACCCCTTCAGCGCTATCGTCGGCCAAGAAAAAATGAAACTCGCCCTAATACTAAACGTCATCAACCCCAAAATCGGCGGCGTACTACTACGCGGAGAAAAAGGAACAGGCAAATCCATAACCGTCCGCGCCCTAGCCAACCTGCTCCCCGAAGCTGAAACCGTCGCTGGATGTCCATTTCACTGCGACCCTAACAAGCCAAAAGACCTTTGTGATGATTGCCTCTCAAAAGCTGCACAAGGCAAAAACCTTCCAGTAACCCAACGCTCAGTCACAGTAGTTGAGTTGCCTGTAGGCGCAACAGAAGACCGCCTCGTCGGCACCATAGATATAGAAAAAGCAATCAAAACGGGGCAAAAACATTTCGAACCCGGCATTCTTGCAGAGGCTAACCGTAACATTCTCTACATTGATGAGGTTAACCTGCTTGATGACCATCTAGTTGATGTCTTGCTCGATTCAGCTGCTATGGGCGTTAACTATGTGGAGCGAGAAGGTGTCTCATTTTGTCATCCATCCCAATTCATTTTAATCGGTACTATGAATCCTGAAGAGGGAGAGTTACGTCCTCAGCTTCTTGATCGTTTCGCGTTGTCGGTTGAGGTTAAAGGCATTCCTTACAAGGAAGCACGCGCAGAGATAATACGACGCCGAGTAGCATACGAAAATGACCCAGCCGCTTTTGTAGCTTCACACTTTGAAAATCAAAATCAAATGAGGCAAAAAATCCATGACGCCACCGCTCTTTTGCCTAAAGTACAATTAAGCCCCGATTTGCTAAACTTGATTACACAAATTTGTACGGATTTGGGTGTTGATGGTCACCGTGCAGACATAACAATGTACAAAACAGCCTGCACACTTGCCGCTTTTAACGGACGCACCGAAGTAGTTGAAGAAGATATTAAGGAAGCTGCGGAACTGGTGCTTCCTCACCGTCACAGACGTCAACCCTTTGAAGAACCAAACGTTGAGCAACAACAAATTCAAGACAGCGTCCAAAAATGGAGCCAAAACAAGCAAACCAGCCAGTCACCGCCTGAAACTGAACCTGAAAACCCCGAAAACTCTTCAGATTCGCCACAACAGCAAGAATCACCTGGAAAAGAGCAGATTTTCCAAGCAGACCAACCATACACAGTAAAACCATTCCATGCTCAAGTTTTTGACGAAATGCAACGCAGCAGCACAGGACGCCGCTCTAAAACCTTAAGTGACACCAAAAAAGGTCGGTACGTGGCTAGCACAATTCCCAAAGGAAAAATTTCTGACTTAGCTTTTGATGCGACATTGCGTGCGGCAGCTCCTTTTCAAAGTCGCCGAAGACAAGAATCCGCCAGTGGCAACGCTTTGCTTGTTGAGAATTATGATTTGCGGGAAAAAATTCGTGAAACAAAAATAGGTAATTTGATTCTGTTTGTTGTTGACGGTAGTGGTTCAATGGCTGCCGAGGAGCGTATGGCTGCAACTAAAGGTGCTGTTTTGTCGCTTTTGCTTGACGCGTATCAACGTCGAGACCGTGTTGGCATGGTTGTTTTTCGTAAAAACACGGCGGAGCTGGTTTTGCCTCCTACTAACAGTGTAGATTTAGCCCAGAAATGTTTGACTCAGTTGCCTACAGGTGGACGTACGCCGATGGCTCACGGGTTAAAGCTTGGAATGGAAACCATCAAAGACTGCATGCGACGAGACCGTGAAGCTGTTCCGTTGCTGGTTCTGGTTTCCGATGGACGCGCTAATGTACCCTTGAACGGCGGTGACCCTATCGAGGAAGCTAAAAATGTAGCCCGAGAAATAGCGTCCAAAAATATTCCGTCAATTGCTTTGGATACGGAGCAGTGCTTTTTGCCTTTTGGTTTAGTCAAGCAGGTGTCCACTGAAATGAATGGGCGATACTTGCGTTTGGAAGAATTAAGCGCTGCCCCCATTGCGTCGGCGGTTAAGCATCAATTGTTTCACAGTCCTGGCATAATCAACAATAACGATTAAAGAGGTGAAAAAAATGAATAAAAGAGCTTCAGTCGTTGCAGTTGTCTTAATCCTTGTAGTAGCATCCGCTTTAGCGTACGGAACATACAACCTTTACCTTTCTGGTTCCCCCGCTCCCTCGCCCAGCCCGAGTACTTCTCCAACAAGCACTCCCGAAGCAACTTCCACACCAACAGCAACCGCCACTCCAACCGCTACCACCACGCCAACCGCAACCCCAACCTCAACACCAACACCTACCCCAACTCCAACCCCCAGCCCAACAAGCGTCACCGTAACTGACGGCGCAGGCAACACCATGACCATTTCTTTGCCTGTAAAACGAATAGCAAGCCTTGACGGCGGAGTAACCGAGATTCTATGTGCTATGGGCGTTCAAAACCTGATAGTAGGACGAACAACAAGCTGTACAATGCCTCCATCAATCCAGAACGTTACTGCTCTTGGCGAAAACGATTACGCACCAAATGTTGAAGCAACAATCGAGCTTGCCCCTGACATAATTTTTGCCAGCTCAATGCTGCCCTATAACCCAACAGCTTATCAGCAGCTAAAAGATGCAGGTATACCTGTTTACATCGTTGACACTACCACTCCTGAACCCGTAAACCCCTCTGAAATGACCAAAGATGAACTTTATGCTTCCCAAACAACAATCGACTTCACCTGCGGCTTAATGCAAAACCTCACAGCAATAGTTGGCCACCAAGATGAAGTAACCCAATACGTTAACTGGGCACAAAGCTACAACAAACTCGTAAAAGACCGCATCTACAACCTGGAATCTGAACAGCAAGTAAAAGTCTTCCTTGAATGGTACGGTTACCCCTATCAAACATTTGTCACTCAAACAGTCTATCAAGGTGGCGGAATTAACATTGCAGAAAACCAAACTGTCTTCTCACCTGTACTTAGCCCTGAATTCGTGTTAGAACAGAATCCTTCAGTAATCATCTCTCTAATTAGCAGTCAATCACACGATGTTAATGACTTCATTGTAGCAAGAAATGACATACTTGGTAGATCTGCCCTCCAAGATGTTGACGCTGTCAAAAACGGTAGAGTCTACATTTGTGACTTTTATGCCAGAAGCGGTGTACGTAGCGTTGTTGGTTATCTTTACTGGGCAAAATGGTTGCAGCCAAGCCTGTTCGCCGATATTGATCCAGCAGTTGTTAACCAGGAACTGAATGAACAATTCTTTGGAACACAAATCGCAGGGACGTTTGCGTATCCATGACGACAACTACGATGCTTGATGTAAAAAAGCAGTACAGCAAAGGCAAAAAACGAAAAATACTCGTGATTTTCTCCCTTTTTTTAGCTTTAATAATTGTAATCTGTGTAGCTATCAGTTTTGGTGCTGGTTCACCAAGTCTACCAGAAGCTGCACGTGTAATAGCCGCCAAAATCTTCCCGTTCCTAAACCTCAACCCTGGAACAACCACGCAAATATCGATAATTTGGACCATCCGTTTGCCCCGAATAATTATGGCATTAGTTGCCGGCGCCGGCTTAGCCGCTGCAGGAGCAACAATGCAGGGCATTCTACGAAACCCTCTAGTATCCTCTTACATTTTGGGGATTTCTTCTGCAGCTGGTTTCGGAGCTTCATTAGCTTTAGGGCTCGGCGTAGGCGTAATCGCAATATTTGGTCAATACCTTGTTGTTGGTAACGCTTTCATTTTCTGCTTAATTGCGATGGTTATAGTTTACTTGATTGCGCGTATCAGAGGCATGAGTTCTGAAACTGTGATTTTGGCAGGTGTCGCGGTTGGCTTGCTCTTCTCTTCTCTGCTTTCTTTGGTTCAGTATGTTGCGCCAGATGATACTAACAGGAGTGCCATTATTTTTTGGCTCATGGGTGGTTTGCATACTTCAAATTGGGATAGCATTCTCATTTGTTTGCCAATTGTTGCAGTTACAATGGTTTTGATGGTTCTTCAATCTTGGAACATAAACATCATGAGCATGGGCGAAGACGTCGCTACCAGTTTAGGCGTAAACTCCAAACGAGTTCTAAGCATAAACATGATTCTTGAAACTCTTGTAACTGCAAGCATAATTGCCTTCACTGGCATCATCGGTTTTGTTGATTTAGTTGCTCCCCACATCGCACGCATGCTCATCGGTAATGACCACCGTTACCTGATTCCCTGCAGTATGCTTGTAGGTTCATTAACGCTTCTTGCAGCCGATACAGTTGGTCGATTAATCCTTATGCCAACAGAGCTCCCAGTGGGCATAGTAACTTCACTTCTTGGTGTACCATTCTTCATCTACTTGCTTGTTAACAAACGGAGGCAAAGCTTCAGATGAAACTCTCCATAAACAATCTTTCATTCAACTACACTGGCGTTCAAGTCCTAAAAGATATAGACCTTGAAGTTGGTCTTGGCGAAATGCTAAGCATAGTTGGCCCTAACGGTTCAGGAAAAAGTACCTTGCTCAAATGCATTAACAGAATCCTGAAAACCCAACAAAACACCATCATGATTGACGACACAGACCTTAACCAGTTAAACGTCAAAGAATTATCCAAACTCATGGGTTACGTCCCTCAGAGTTCCTCAAGCACTTTTCCATTCACCGTTTTTGATGTTGTTATGATGGGTAGAAAACCCTACATTCACTGGAGCATAAGCGACCGTGACAGCGAAATTGTCGTTAAAATGCTTGATTTTTTGGGAATCGGACACTTAGCCATGCGCCTGTTCAACGAACTGAGTGGTGGTGAACAACAAAAAGTCATCATTGCACGAGCGCTTGCACAGCAACCAAAACTCATGTTGCTCGACGAGCCAACAAGTTCGTTGGATATTAAACATCAACTTGAAATCCTTTGCCTACTCAAAAATCTTTCACAAAGCAAAGAACGCTCAGTCATCGTTACACTTCATGACTTGAATTTAGCAAGCCGCTTTTCTGACCGCCTTCTCATGCTAAAAAAAGGCTGCATTTACGCAGTTGGCACTCCAGAGGAAGTGTTAACTGAAGAAAATATTGAAGCTGTTTATGGCATCAAAGCCAAAGTAACCAGTTCAATTATCGGTAAACCCCAAATCACCCCCATTTTAAGTGACACTTTCCTTCCCAAGCAGTCCCCCTTTATCAGTACAGATTAACGGAGAAAAACAATAATGAACCCTACAAAAATAGCATTAGTCACAACAATCCCTACAGATGCAATGCCCGCCATAGAGGCAGCTAAAAAAATAAACGAAAAAACCCCTAACACCATTGAGTTGCGTCTTCGGACAGGGGGCGACTTCCGCGACTTTGGCGCCTTAGACGATTTTATCCAGTTTTCCAAAACCGCCCACGTAGTTATCATACATTTGATGGGTGACTTGCCTGACATGGACAAGCTAATTGAAGCCCTCAAACCAGCCAATGTTCCCCTTATGGTTTCTTCTTCGTTTTTTGGAGCTAAAGACTACAACAAATACTCCACTGTGCAAGCAGAGGATCGCCAAAAAATCTTCTTCTACCTTAACTATGGCGGAAAAAAGAACTTTGAAAACCTAATGTATTATCTTGCTAACCGTTTTACAGGCGCAAACTACAGTTTTGAGCAGCCAACAAAACCTACCTGGGAAGGTATCTATCACCCCGACTTCAAAGATTATTTGCCACCATTGGCGGAGTATTTGAAAAAGAAAGTAGACCCCCAAAAGGTAACTGTAGGGTTATGGTTCCATCAAAGTCACTGGCAAGGAGCAAACCTAAGCTTTGTTGACAGTACTATCCGCGAAATTGAAGCGCAAGGCGCCAACGTTTTGCCAGTGTTTTTCAGTGGCTCAAAAAACCAGAAACTCGGCATAAACGGTTTAGAATGGGTTATTGATAACTGCTTCAAAAAAGACGGCAACCCCTTAGTTGATGTCGTCATCAGCCTGTTCTCCTTCTCCTTTACAACTTGCCTTGCTGGTGCAGGAGCTCCGCCTGTGCTCAAAAAACTTGACGTTCCCATAATCAAAGCAATTCTAACCTGTAACACTGAGCAAGAGTGGCAAGAATCAATTCAGGGCTTAAGCATCATGGACATACCTGCAAACGTTGCCTTGCCCGAGTTGGACGGCGCATTGATTACTGTGCCGATTGCCGCTATGGACTGCTGCCAAACTAACCCAGCAACAAAAACAAGTTTCATCAAGTATGAGCCTATGCCTGAACGGACAACTAAACTGGTTCATTTAGCGATTAACTGGGGTAAACTGCGTCACATAGCTAACAGTGAAAAGAAAGTTGCAATTATCTTCCACAATTATCCACCACGAAACGACACTATTGGGCACGCTTTTGGGTTGGATTCTTCCGTTTCTGTAATGAATATCCTAAAAGGCTTAAAAGATGAGGGTTACACGCTTGACGCGTTGCCTGAAAGCAGCCAGAAACTGATGGATGTAATTATTCACGGCTTAACAAACGACCGCCGATGGGCAAGCCCCAAAGAACTCTCAGAACGAGCCTTAGACAAAATATCGGGCGAGCAGTACACGGAATGGTTTAACGAGTTGCCTTTGGACTTAACCGAAAAAATGGGTAAGGACTGGGGACCGCAACCGGGCAAAGTCTTCACTTACGCTGGTAAACTGTTGGTTGCAGGAATGATTAACGGTAACGTGTTCATTGGAATGCAGCCTCCACGTGGACACTTAGACACTTCCTCAACACGGCTTTACCATAGCCCAGACATAACCATGACTTACCATTATCATGCCTACTACCGTTGGGTACGAGACGTGTTCAAAGCAAACGTAATTATGCACATCGGCACGCACGGTTCACTCGAATGGCTTCCCGGTAAATCTGTGGGGCTATCACCTTCTTGCCAACCTGACATAGCTATTGCCGATTTACCAAACATTTACCCCTACGTAATTACTAACCCCGGCGAAGGCACGGAAGCTAAACGACGAAGCTACTGCTGCATCATAGAATACTTGGTTCCAGTAATGCATAACGCTGACGCCTACGAGGAACTAGCAAAACTTGAAGTCCAACTCCAAGAATACTATCACGCCAAAACCGTCGACCAAGATAAACTGCCCGTTTACCGCAACCTAATCTGGGAAAACGTTATCCAAGCAAAACTCGACCAAGACTTACACGTCACCCAAGACGCCGCATTTGCAGATTTTGACGATTTCCTTGAAACACTTCATGGTTACATTAACGAGTTGGCTGACGCCCAAATCCGCGATGGCATGCACATTTTAGGCGAGGCACCTAAAGACGAGAGTTTGGACGAGTTTTTGGTCACTTTAACCCGTTTGAGCAACGGTGATGTGCCTTCCCTACGTGAATCTCTTGCTCAATTCAAAGGCTTCGACTACGAAGACCTGCTGGCGCATCGAGGCAAACTTGGTAGTGACGGCAAAACCAACGGTGACCACCTCAAAGAACTCTACGCAATTTCGCTTGAACTAGTACAGAAACTGCATGCCCAAGACTTCAAGGAGCAAGCCATCCCAAAAATACTAACTGAAACACTCGGTGAAGATAATCCCACAGTCCACAGTGTCCTTTCTTATATAGTAAAGTTCCTTGCACCAGCATTAGCCGCCACCACTGACGAGTTAACAAACACTCTTTCTGGTTGTTCTGCAGGTTACGTTCCATCGGGACCTTCAGGCTCCATCACGAGGGGCATGGCTGACCTTTTGCCGACTGGCAGAAACTTTTACTCTGTAGACCCCAGAACCGTTCCAACAACTGCTTCATGGAAAGTCGGAATGGCGTTGGGCGATGGGTTGCTGGAACGTTACCTCAAAGAAGAGGGCAAGTACCCTGAAAGTGTTGGAATAATCATTTGGGCAACAGACATAATGAAAACAAAAGGCGATGACATCGCCGAAATTCTCTACTTGATGGGCGTAAAACCTGTGTGGGAACGCTCCAGCGGCAGAGTCACCGGTATCCAAGCCATACCTCTTGAAGAACTTAAAAGACCCCGCATCGACGTCACAATGCGCATAAGCGGATTATTCCGAGATACATTCCCAAACGTTGTTAACCTGTTAGACGAAGCAGTCAGCCTAATCGCAGGCTTAAAAGAGTCACCAGACAAAAACTTCCTCGCCAAGCACGTAGAAACCCAAGTTACTGAACAAACCGCAAAAGGCATAGACACAAAAGTAGCACGTGAGGAAGCCCTTTACCGCGTTTTCGGTGACCAACCCGGCGCTTACGGTTGCGGCGTCAGTGAAGCAGTCGATTCAAAAAACTGGAAAGACCAAGAAGACCTCAGCGACATCTACATCAACTGGGGCAGCTACGTCTACACCCGCAAAACTTACGGGCGACAAGTACCTGAACAGTTCAAACGGTGCCTAAGCAAAATCAACGTAACCGTAAAGAACCAAGATTCACGCGAATACGACATTTTGGACGGCGACGACTGGTACGACGCTCACGGCGGCATGATAACTGCCGTAAAAGTTACCGGCGGCAAAGCACCCCGTTCCTACTGTGGCGACAGTTCTGACCCGCAAAGAGTGAAAATTAGAAGCACTGCAGAAGAAACCTGCCATGTTTTCCGTTCACGACTTCTCAACCCCAAGTACATCGAAGGCATGAAAAAACATGGTTACCAAGGTGCCGCTGATCTGTCTAAAACTTTGGACAATGTTTTGGGTTGGGACGCGACGGTTGAGGTTGTTGAGGATTGGATGTGGGAAAGCATGGCTAACAAGTACGTTTTAGACAAAAAAATGCAAGAGTGGCTCAAAGACGTTAACCCGTATGCACTTCAAAACATGGTTGAACGCCTCTTAGAAGCTGTTGAACGTAACTTGTGGCAGGCTTCTGAGGAGATGAAGAGGGAGCTTCAAAAAATCTGCTTAGAAGTTGAAGGTTTGCTTGAAGAATCAAACGAAAAGTAACAAACTGAGGAGAAAAAAATTGAAGTATGATTTAACGAAATTCAAAGAAAAACGGCTTAAACTAGAGTTAGACCCTTTAGACGTAAAAGTAGTTTACCACTCCTACGACGATGTGGAATTGAATACTTTACTTGTCTCTTTTGTGGAGAAACGTAAAGCACTCTCAACCCTTGACGGCCTAAAAAAAGTCAACCATGTAGCCAACACTTTTGTTCCTTTAGGGTTATCCAAAGAGGTAATGACGATAAAAGGGTACCAAAAATTCCAAAAAACCCTGCCTTTAACCTTAGGAATCAACTCATCAGAATATACAATGATGAGCACAGGAGTAAATATGGAAAAATTGGCTGTCTGCGAAAAATCTTACGGTGACTATCACGTTTGCTGTATAGCGACTGCTGGGGCCAGAAATAATGCACTCCGAACAGGGGTCGACATGGGCAATTGGATTGAAAAAAATGACGAATTTGAAATGGCGTTAGGAACAATTAATATCATTTTGTTAACCAATATTGTTTTAACCGAAGGGGCTATGGCTCGAGCTATTATGACTGCTACTGAAGCTAAAACTGCCGCGCTTCAAGACCTTGATTACAAGAGTTCAAGCTCTCCGCTAATTCAAGCAACCGGCACGGGAACCGATAGCATGGTTGTAGTTTCAGGAACAGACTCAAGA
>JAWRIR010000075.1:0-15463 GCA_040268405.1 Thermoproteota archaeon
AACGCTTAACAATGGAATGTTCCCAACTATAGGCTCCTTTTTGACGTACATTACAGGGCTTAAACCTAAAGGCAAGCTTTGGGGCTTCTTTGGCTCCTACGGTTGGGGTGGAGGCGCAGTACGCGGCATGGTTGAAATGGCTAAAAAAGTCGGCTTTGAAACATACGAGCCAACGCTTCAAATAAAATGGGTTCCAGACGAAGCAGACTTAAAGAAATGCTTTGAATTCGGGCAACAATTCGCCCAAAAAATCAAAGCCTAAAACCTTTCTTTTATTTTAAAAAATTTTTAGAACACAAAAAAGTAAAGAAATAGCGTTTAAGCTATTTTTACGAATTTTTCCTTTACTAGTCCGCAAACTGGGCATCGGTCAGGTATTTCACCTATGAACACGTCGCCGCAGACTGGGCAAAGATAAATTTCGGCGGTTGGCATGTCTTGTTTGTTGTTGATGCTTTCGATTGCTTTCTTGTAAAGACCAGCGTGTACTTGTTCAACTTTGTTTGCGTAGTTGAAACTGATTAATGCTGCCTTGTTGTTTTCTTCTTTTGCTGCTTCAATGAATTCTGGGTACATTTTTGTGAATTCGTATGTTTCGCCGTTAAGTGCCTCGTTTAGGTTCTCAGCGGTTGATTTTACGCCGTCAAGGACGCGTAGGTGGGCGTGTGCATGGACTGTTTCTGCTTCAGCTGCTGCACGGAAAAGTTTAGCGATTTGTGGAAAACCTTCTTCGTCTGCCTTTTTGGCGAAAGCAAGGTATTTACGGTTTGCTTGAGATTCGCCTGCGAAGGCTGCTTTTAAATTATCAGTAGTTTTGCTCATAAAACGTCACTTCTACCTAAAATGTAAACAACAAGCAAGTAATAAGCAGTATGTTACTGCTTTTGGCGATTTTATGCGGCTTATTCAGGTTTTTTGAAGGCTTCGTCGCTGCTTGAAATTAAGAAAATGCATACTGCTGACAATATTGTAAAAAGCAGCAGCATTAACCATTGGCTTGCCAGTTGACTGCCATCCAACACTGACTTGACGATAACCGTGTTTACTATCAACGGCACTATGGGCGCAAAAATTGCTAAAGGCTGCATTTTCTTTCTGAACACAAAGATACTCCCGATTATTCCGAAGCAAAAAGAAAACATGCAAGCTACAACAAACAGCAGCCAATCAAACGTGTGCAGGACTCCTTCAATAGCAACAACCCCCCAATACAAGCTTAGAACAGAAGAAATTATCAACAGAATAAACCCGAAAAAAAGTTTAGTCGAATGCTTAGAAGAATTTTTAGCTTTACGGTACACAACAAAATGCAAAGCCAAAGCTACAAGAACCACAACAGAAACAAAACCTACACCATACATCCAAACCTGCTTATTGGCTGCATGTTCGAAACTGAAGGCGGTATCAGTTGTTTTCCAGCCTTCCTGAGAAACACGAACGTTAACGTAAGCGGTATCCATCCAAGCTGAACTTTCAGCAGTAAAAATGCCAGGGGAAGTTTCGTTGGCTTCTACACCGTTAATTGTTACTGTTGCGTCGTGAACGATTTTTTGCAATAACGTTTGGTTGTGGAGCGTTAAGCCTTCTTCAGGAAGCAACAGGTAAGTTACGTTAACGGTGGCTACTGTTTTTCCCAAACTGTCTGTGTCAAAACTTAACAGGGAAACGTGGAAAGTGTCATACCAAACGATTGTTGATTCAGCTGAAAGACCGTATGCAACACCGTCTGAGACGTCGGTTTTGTATTCTTGCCCATCCATAGTTGTCAAACTGGTTGGGGTAAAGGCCAAAATGTCAGCGTTTGCACTGGAGTAGTTAAACTCAAAAACGCCCGTTGTCGTGTTAAAGCTTAAAGTTTCTAAGAGGTCGTTTTGGCTGTTTTTAACGTCGATTACTGCAGTTGCGTTGGGGATTGGTTGACCGTTAGTCCAGTTTGCTGAGAAAGAAAGCGTCCAGTTGTTTCCGATTGAAGTGTAAAATGGGGAGCCTACGGTTGTTGGTTTGATTGTTACGGGGTAATTGGGGTAACTGTTTTGCGCCTGAACATTTGTAGCGCCAATTATGATTGGTAAAACCAGCAGTAGACCCAGTAAAGCTAAGGAAACATGTTTTTGTTTCAACCAGACGCCCCAATTATTTGATATGTCTTCTTGCGTTTAGTTCTCAAGAATATTTAGGTTTTCTGATAAATCTCAAAAACTAAGATAATAGTACGTTTGAACGCAAATAACATAAGGATGCCCGTGAAGAATTTATGAAAGGCATACGGAATTGAGCACGGATAAACAGGTCAAAGAATACTTGGCGCCGGCAGTCCTGATAGCGTTAATGCTGATTTCAACCTTCACGGTTTACCAATTGTACCCTTTTGAAGCAGAAGCTAAAGCAGACCCAGACGTAAACGTTGGCATAGCTTTCTGCGGAACCACAACCGCTGAAGCCAAACTTTTGATTGACCGAACAAAAGATTACACAAACCTCTTCATCTTAGACTCCGGCGGAGGCTTAATCAGCCAAAACCGAACACAAATTGAAGAAATCTGCGACTATGCAGTTTCGCAGAACCTAAAAATCATTATTAACCTTGGAACAATATACACGGAAAGTTGGTTCTGGAAAACAAGACCCATCAACAGCGTGTTAGATAGTTGGCAACAACGTTGGGGAGACAAGTTCCTTGGAGTCTACTACAACGACGAGCCAGCGGGAATTCAGCTTGATGGCAACTGGACAGACTGGTTTAACCGTTACAACGCCAGCCTAAACATGATAGACCACCCAACCGCCCAACTGCTTGACGAAATCTTCCTCAAACGGGAAGCACAAAGAATCAACGGCACCCAACCCACCAACTATAACGCGGAAGCGGAACTTTTTGTTCAAGGCGTCATACAAGAAGACCCCGGAATGGGGCTACTAAAAAACACTAGCATTAACCTGTTTACTGCGGATTATTGTCTGCACTGGTTTGACTACCTTGGCGGCTACGACACCATGTTTGCCGAACTCGGCTGGAACAGCAGCGTTACGCAACAAATCAGCCTTGTAAAAGGTGCGGCTCGGCTTCAAAACAAAACATGGGGCACCATCGTCACTTGGAAATACGACCAGTCACCTTACCTTGACACTGGTCAAGAAATTTACAATCAAATGCTTGAATCTTACAAGGCAGGCGCAGACTACATTATCATCTTCAACTATCCCATACTCAACACGTACGGTGTAATGAAGCCTGAACATTTCACGGCGCTCAAAGACTTTTGGATGGACATCACAACGAAAAAGTTTGAGGATTTAAGCCAGCCAGAAGCGGTGCTTGTTTTGCCAAGCAATTACGGGTGGGGAATACGCCATCAAACTGACAATATTTGGGGTTTCTACACACCCGACGATAAAGCGCCCTTAGTAGCAAACGCGATGGATGCCTTGTTGGCGCAGTACGGAGCAAGCTTGGATATTGTTTATGACGACCCCGCATACCCAATCGCGGGCGTTGACTATCAGAACGTGTACTACTGGAACCAAACACTGTAAAATAGCCAACCTATTAGGATACTAATAGAAATTCTATGCAGAAACCTATAGGGGGTAGGTAAAAACAATACTTCTCAAGTAAATTGCTGAAGACACATGCTACGCTGTTCCGAAGTCGCCAAGCGTCCTCTGAGGAGTCTCCTTAAAACCCGACAATGGATAAGTAACTTTAGTGCCCTCCACATGCGCCAACTCATTAAGCTGATGAGGTATGGCGTCGTCTTTGCGGATTATGTGCAAAACCTTCACGTGCCTAGCCACCAAGGCGTCGCTGATTAGGTTTCGGTGGCAACGCCAAGGTAAAGCCTCCGCACACATGATTGCCACACAGTTCTCTTTTGCCAAAACGATTAGTTTTAGGAGGTTTTCGGTGAATTCTTTAGTTTGCATGTAATCGGCGTATCCGCGGAAGCTGCTGTTTTCTAATGCAAGGTTGATTGAGTCTTTTTTGGGGTGGCGCAGTCCTCCGATGTCGGGCAGGGGCAGGTATTTGATGCCGTAGGGTTTTAGGGTGTTTGGCAGGTTTTCTTTGTTAAACTGGGGGTTATGTCGGCTACGGGGTATGGTGCGTACGTCGACGAGAAGGGTGATGTTGTATGCTTTTAGGATTTCAACAAACTCTTCGATTGAGCGTGTTGAGTGTCCAACAGTGTAGATAGTTAACTCTTGATGTTCAGCCAAAACGTTTTCACCACCAAATAGAAGCTATGGTTTTTTAGAGTTTAAATTTAATTGCAACAAAAAATTAAAAACCGTTACACCACCGTGTTTTTTCAAGTTAACATAGCATAAGAAATGATTTTTGCCGCGACAAGCTGTTTGCTCGAGAGGATTTGGGATTAAATTTATAAATTCAGCCAGTGTGGTTGATTAACAGGCGAACAGTTGTGTCGATTACAGCCGAATTTAAAAGTTTAAACCGGCCAGAACAGCTCTCAACCGTATTCTACTTAATGTCAGGCACATTTTTGTTGGCGTTGCTGCCTTTTTCAAGCTTTGCACCGCATTTGGCGTTAATTGGAATTTTTAGTTTAATAACAGGTACCATTGTGCTCATTAAAAATGGTTGGACGGCGTGGTTTGTGGCGGTGCAGTTCGTCACGGCTATGGCTTTTGCGCTTTGGACCGTATTCGCTTTGGGTGGAGGCAACTGGATAGTAACTGCAGTGCTTGTCATCTACGCGGTGCTGGATGTTGTTGCCACGTTGTGTTTTACAGTTCTGCGCAAATCAGGCTTCTTTTAAACTGTCCTGAACAGTTTAACGTTTACTTCTTCATCTTTGTTGATGTACTGCATATTTTCTGAAACCTCAACAAACCCGTCAGCCCCAGCCAGAGTCGTTATTGCTCCAGACGCGCCACCTACAGGTTCAGCGATTAAACGGCACTTCTCAAGGTCCACCACAAGCTTAACCATGACAAAGGTTCGTCTGCCTTTTGCTGAAAACAGTTTTGCCCCAGCAAACGCCCTAATTGACCGCATTTGACTTGGAGTCCTGCCACAAAGATGCTGAATAACCGGACGCACAAGCATATAGAACATCATTAAAGCCGCTGTTGGATTACCTGGCAACGAGAAAATGGGTTTGTCCTGTGCAAAAGCGACAGTTGTAGGTTTTCCCGGTTTAACCGCGACACCGTAAACGACCACGCCAGGTTTGCCAAGTGAATCCACTACCTGTGGAGTGTAATCGCGGGGTCCAACGGAGACGCCACCTGAAGTAATCACTACATCAGCAGACGCCAAAGCGGTTGCCAAAGTTTTGTTTAAGGATACTTTGTCATCGGGAATGACACC
Organism: Thermoproteota archaeon; assembly: GCA_040268405.1. Lineage (GTDB taxonomy): Archaea > Thermoproteota > Bathyarchaeia > Bathyarchaeales > Bathycorpusculaceae > Bathycorpusculum. The sequence continues at coordinate 5,333 of JAWRIR010000075.1, forward strand.
GAAAAAGACGGGTTTTGCTCCGCTTTCAATAACGGCTGTGCTTAAACTGTAAGAGTTAATGTCAAATATTTTTCCGGTTGGTAAGGGTTTTCCGGCTTCGGCGACTTCGCTGCCTGTGGATAATACGGCAACCATTGGAGGTTTAAAACATCGGGCTTTGGTTAAGCCTAAAGCAGCTAAAACCCCGATTTCGGGCGCACCTAAAACTTGGCCAGCATGAAGAACTATCGCCCCGTTTTTGATGTCGGAGGCTTTCTTCATGACATTCATGTGTGGAGATACAGCGGAGTAAACTTGAAGCTGAGCATCTTCGCGTTCAGCATCCTCAACCATAACAACAGCGTCTGCGCCTTCAGGCAAAGGAGCACCAGTGACAATCTCGACTGCTTCACCTTTACCCAAAACCATTTTCGGCAGTTCGCCAGCAAGAATCATTCCTGAAATGTTAAGTGTAACTGGCTGGTTTTCGTCGGCGCCAAAGGTGTCTTCTGCCCTAACAGCGTAACCGTCAACGGTTGAACGATTAAAAGGTGGAATATTCAAAGTTGAAACGATGTCTTCTTTGAGTACACGGTTGTAGGCTTCAAGAAGTGCAACATCTTCGTCGCCTATCGCGGCTGGCTTAAAATTTTCGTCAATAATTTTTTTTGCTTCTTCAAGAGTCATGAGTTTGCGGAACATTAAGCTTCAACCTCTATGTTGCTAAACATTTGAACCATTACAGTTTCGCCTTCCTTTAAGCCTTCACGGTTTTCAGGAATAATTACGAAACCATTACTTTGAGTCATAGTGGACAATTGACTTGGACCCTTAGCGCTAACAGGTTCAACAATAAACTCGCCAGCCTTCAATTTTACAAGAACCCTAACGTATGTTCTCCGTCCCAAAGTGCTGGATACTTTACGAGTCAAAACCGCTTTCAGCGTTGGGCGTTCCTCAGTCTTGTTTAAACCAAGAAGCCTACAAACTGCGGGTCTTCCAAAAACCTCAAAACCGATAATTGAAGCGACAGGGCTTCCTGACAAAATCATGACGGGCTTATCCTCGAGTACGGCAACGCCTGTGGGCATAGCGGGCTTTAACGCTAAACCATGAGCAATTACGCCGGGTTTTCCAACCTTGTTAATTGCGTCGGGAACAAGGTCTAAACCGCCAACGCTTGTTCCACCCGTGGTGATTAAAGCATCAGCCTCCTTAATGGCTCGCCTGACTTTTTCAGATATTTCGTCCATGTTGTCTTTGGCTATGCCGAAATTGATTACTTCTGCGCCAAGTTCTTGGCACATTGCGGAAAGCGTGATTTTGTTTGAATCAAAAATCTGGTGTTCACCGGGCTGAGCGCCTATTTCGGCAATTTCGTTTCCTGTAGCAATTATGGCAATGCGAGGTTTTTGGTAAACTTTAAGTTCACTGTAGCCAAGTGCGGCGGCTAACCCGATATGGTAAGGGTTTAGGCGTGTGCCTTCCTTAGCTATTATTTGCCCTGCCTGGACATCTTCACCGTGCCGTATAATATTGATGCTCGGCGTTAACGGACTATAAATCTCTAAAATGTTATCTTCACGGTTGGTGTTTTCAAGCATGACAACCGCATTTGCCCCTTTAGGAATGGGATTGCCTGTCCATACTTGCTTTGCTTGTCCAACGGCTATTTCGCCTGCTTCTATTATTATGAGCTTAACTGGTTTGGACTGCGAAGCGTTTATGACGTCTTCGAACCTGATTGCGTAACCGTCCATTGCAGAGCGGTCAAAACGGGGCAAATCATCTTTAGCAATAAGGTCTTCAGCTAAAACTCGACCGTAAACTTCAGCAACTGGCAACGTGACCTGTTTTGGCTTTTTTGTTGACCACGAATCTAGCCAGTTTTTTAGTGCTTCGTCGGTGCGTGTTAATGTTTGGAACCCTTTTAGTTTTACCAAAATGTCCGCTTCCAAATAGGCATACTCGACATTACATAAAAAACATATCGAAGAGCAAAGCAGTAAACGATAACAAAATTTTGGAAAGAGTTTAGGGTTTGATTGTTTTCATGATGTTTTCGAAGCGTCCGTTGCTGATTGGGTGGTGGCTGAGAATTTTTCCGTTGTAGACTATGCAAAATGTTCCAAAGGCGCAGGGTGATTTTTGTGCTGATTCGGCGTCTGTTAAGTCGATGAGTTTTGGTTTGAGGTTTAGTTTTTCGGCTGTTTTTATAATTGCTTCAACGTTTTTGACTGAGTAGGGACATTGTGGCGAACGGATTATGGTTAAGCCATCTTTGTATGGCGTGAGGTCGAAATTTTTGAATTTTGGATTCTCCGCTTGTTCGTCGAATTTTAGAACAAGCAATTCAAAATCAGGTTCAGCTTTATCCACTTCTTTGAAGCCTTTTTTTAAGAAAATGTCCTTTTTAGCCATAAAGGAGCCTTTCCGTGTGACGACCGCGACGCCTTTCATGCCTGCATCTTTTGCTTCTTGGATGCATTCGTCGATTAATGCTGTGGCGTAGCCTTTGTGTTTAAACTCGTTTTTGAACCCAACAAAAACGCAGTGGATAAACATGTAGCCGTCGGCTTCTACGGGGCGGTGAGCGTATTTTCCGGGGATGTATTCAAGCATGCCCTGATAGTCGCCTTTGTCAGCGAGTACAACTTTTATCCGCAACCCTTTAGGGTAATACGTTTTGAACCAGTCAATTTTTCGTCTTAACTCTAACTGTTTCTTGAAGTCTTTGTAACCGCAGACGCCGTAATCAGCTATGTTATCGGGGGTAAGGTCAATAATTTTTGCATCAACCAAACTTGAACGGTTAGACAAATGTAAGCCTCAAAACAAGTAAAGAAGAATTAAGTCTTAAAGTATTTGTTAACTTCAAAATAGCAATTTTTGTTGGGGGTCAACGTTTGTTTTGCCTTCCATTACTTGCTTTAACATGTTCTTCATTTTTAAAGCGTCAATGTCAAGGATGGGTGTTTCACAAATTATTGTTGGATGCATTTTGAAGTCAACTATTACTTTTGCGAGCAACTCAAAGTCGGGTCCATAACGTGGCTCATCAAGTGGGTGGTGTTTGCGTTCGCCTTGGCTTGTGAACTCTATTTTGGAAAAGTGACAGTGCATTCCACGGAGAGCTTCTGTTCCCAAAGTCGATTCAATCTTTTCAGCCACCGCGCGGACATCTTCAACTTTGCGGAAAGCACCAAGGTTTCGTGCGTGCAGGTGCCCCCAGTCAACAACCAACTGGATTCCTTCGACCTCTTGACAGATTGTCATTATTTCATCTATGCTGCCTACCTGAAATTTTCTGCCCATGGTTTCTGGTCCAAGTTTGACTTTTAAACCCATGTCTTTGATTGTTTGGCTGACGTCTTTTAGGGCTTTGAGGCAACCTTTAAACGCGTAGCTTTTTTCAAATTTGCCGTAAAAGCCCGTGTGGAAAACAATCACGTAAGCATTCATCCAGTCTGCCGCTGTTGCTCCAGCGATAAGCCGTTCCTTACTTGCAGCTACCACGTCGTCTTTGCCTGCAAAATTGATAAAGTAGGAGCCGTGCATGCTTAAACGGATGTCATGCTTTTTTGCTTCAGAGCCGAGTTTTTCTGCGTCTTGCTGTTTTATCTGCGGTTTGCCGCCCCACCTGACAGCTTGATATTCGAAAGCGTCAAGTCCTTCTTCGCGTAGCAGTCCGGGTACGTCTTGCATTTTTGCTTTTAGCAGCCTAAAGGTTGGGGGTACTCCTGCGGTGCCGAATCGGGTTTGCTCTGCCATGTAAAATTCCTTGCACCTAAAAAGGGCGTTTTGTAATATAGCTTTTTCATTGCGTGTTGAGTTTGGATATGGATTTTGGCTGCTTAAAGGCTATATTTTGCCCTATGTCTTACTTCACAAGATAGATTTAGGGAATTTAGCCAGAAAAACGCGCGTTCACACAGCAAATCAACAGCCTGCTAAACACCCGTATAGCAGAAAATGGCTTGTATGCACATATTTCAACATGTATCGGTAAGAAAAACTTAAAAAAGTGTACATGACAAGTAATGGCACCCGAATCTTAACATCAAATCCTAATTCAAATGTATAAAAAAAGAATTGGTTTGAAATGGCTGAAAGTGAAAAAAAACAAGTAGCTTCGATTAACGGCGATTACAACGTACAAACGTTGATAAGCAAATTCGTTAATGGCCAAATAACCAGTTTAGAACCTGTTTATTCTCAAAGAATGGGTTATCATTATCCAATTGTTGAAGAAATCATTGGAGACAAAACAAAAGTTGAATCATTCTTAAGCAAACTTGCAGAATTAGGAATTCTAGAAAAGAAAATCTTTGACAAAACCATTTCCTGTCCTCAATGCAAATCGCACAACCTGACTTTCAGGTATTGTTGCCCATTCTGCAAATCATTTAACATCCAAAAAAGCAGCCTCATCGAACACATAAAATGCGGTTACATGGATTTGGAAACAAAATTCCAGCAAAACGGCAACTTAGTCTGCCCTAAATGCCGTCAGGAACTCAAAAAACTTGACGGTGACTACCGCAAAGCTGGTGTATGGTGCTCTTGTAAAGAGTGCAACAAAAGCTTTGATATTCCAGTTCCGGAGCATTTCTGCAAGGACTGCCATGAAGTATCCACTTTTGAAGAAGCAGTCATCGACGACGTGTACTCTTACACTTTGAAAGCCAACATTAAAGCTGAATCATCAATTAACTGGTACCTATCATCGGCAGTAAGCAACCTGTTAGCCAAGCAAGGCTTAAAAGTTGAAACCTCCGCTGTTGTCAAAGGCAAATCAGGCGCCAACCACACATTCGACATAGTAGCCTACAACTCGGATGCTTCAAGAAAAACAGTAATCGACATAGCAACAGCCGAAAACAGCGTTTCAGAACAACCCATAATTGCCCTGTTCGCCAAAATCTTTGATGTTTCCCCAGAAAAAGCCTACCTAATCGCGGTACCAAAATTAAACGATAACGCCAAAAAGATGGCTGAACTCTATAACATTCAAGCAGTAGAAGCAAAGAACCCTGACCAAGCAGTTGCAGCCTTAAAAGAAAGAATGAATTTAACTTAAAATGGCGAGTAAACGGCTGTGTTGCCTCTTTCTGTTACTATTTTTACAACCGTGTAGTCTTTGGGCAGGCTGATTGTTTTTTCTGCGTAGGTGGCGGTTTCGCCAGGGTTAAGGAAGAAGTCTACTGTGTAGCGTTGATGGGTTTTTGAATCGATAACCCATACTGCAACTATGTGAACGCCGTTTGGACCACTGTTTTTCATTTCGAAGCTGGTTGAGCCTTTGGCGGTGGCGACGTTTTTTAGGCTGATGTTTTCTTGCATTCGCTGCAGGTCTAAATCGTTCATTTGGTAACTCCACAGCACCATGTTGCCCACTACGGTAACCATTAAGGCGAGGCTTAGCATCACCACTATCACGGTGCTTATGCCACGTTTTTGGCGACGGAAAACTTTAAGCTGCTTTGTAGCTGCCTGCAATATGGTTACCTCTGCTTGTTACAATATCGAGATAGTATACTTCGCCGGCGTCCCAACTGTTAAAGTAGACTTGCAATGAGCCCTCTTCACCGACTTTTAGACTGAAAGCAGGAAACGGTTGGCTCACATGGTTGACGTAGACTGCGGTGACTTGAATGTCAACTTTTCCCACGTTACCAAGGTATAAGTCAACGGTTTTAGTTGCTGAATTAAACCAGACATCTTCTACAGTGACACGTTCGCCCATGTTTTGTCGAAGATCCGTTGTTATAACGTAGGTTGCTGAAGTGGCTACTGCCATTAACGCGACAGCCACTACCGTAAGTAACAAGTGGCTTAGCACCGCCGAAATGGCGCGTTTATCGTACAGCAACCGTTTTAACAGTCTCATCATATTTTTTGCCTCATAGGAAGAATGTTATCGTCAAATACCCCATCAGCATCATCACTACACTGTGCTTTAACCCTGCACTAATGGTGCCTTCACCCATTTTACCCGCAACTAAACCGCCAAAGAAGCCCTGCATAAGTGAAAGGTGCAGAAAAATCGCTTTCAAGTCAGCTGCTGAACTGGCGCCCGTATTGAAAAGCGATAAGCCATCAACACCTGTAAAGAAGGTCTTGAACAGGATTGCAATGGTGAATAGGAATACGAATAGGGCAACGTAAATTATGGCAATGTATGGGCGTGTCTGGGTTTTGCGTTCCTTTTCCAGCAGCAACGTTGTTTGTATGAAGTTGCCCATTGGCTCAAACACTTTCTCTACGTGACCGCCTGAACGTCCAGCTTCAATAATCATTGGTACAGTGCGAAGCGCCAAAACGGTTCCGACACGTTTCCCAAACGCTTGTAGGGCTTCTTCGAAACTGGCACCCCAAGAAATCTGAACCGTCATCTTACGCAATTCTCCAGTTAATGGTCCATAGTTGCGTTTTGCTGCTTCTTCCAACGCCTGCGGCAACGTCATGCCAGTTTCTTGGGCTTGAACAATGCTTCTGAAAAGCTCAGGTAGCTGGGCGTCGACGTTTTTTCGCCAAGAATAATCGACATAATCCAAGACTGCGAAGGGTGTAATCGCTAAAACCACGCTGAAGAAGACAAAGTTGTCGATTGCTCCGACACCGAAAAACATGTAACCAAAAATTGAGAGAGTCACAGCTGCAATAATCGACACTGCCAGCGTGATTTGCTTGATTTTCTGGTTTATTTTCGGCATTACTGTGCTCCTTTTACCATTTTGGCGACACTGAGTCAAGTATTACGAGGAAGATTAATGCGCAAATAGGGATTCCGATGAAGGTTAGCATGTTTAGCAGCATTTCTGGGGAAAATATGCCGATTGTTCCGCCCCCCATAACCGACATAACCGACACCATAATCGCTAACAGCAACGGTCCAGTAAGCAATATGGCGACATAAAGCTCTGAAAGTACGGAGAGGTTGTCGGAATATTTTTTGAGGCTTAACCGTTTTAGTCGCATTGCTGTCTTGAAACGTGTCCTCAGAAACGCTCCAAGGTTGCTGCCTGAATGAATAGTTGAAATTACGCCTTCAAGGACGTTTCTGAGTTTTTCAGATGGCGTTCTTGCGGAGGTTTTCTGAAGTGCTGAAACAATGTCGAGCCCAAACAGGTTGACGTCTCGGACTATGTCTTTTGCTTCAAATGACGCTGCCAAAGGTGATTCTAAAGCGGAGATGGATTCGAACATGCGTTCAGGTGGGACTCCTGCGCTTGCAAGAATGGACATGTAACCGGTCAAAAAAGGCATTTCGTCTTCAAGGTCTCGTTTGCGTTTGTCTGCAAGGTAGCTTGGGTAAAAGTAAAACCCGAAAATCGAGACCGCCCACGTGAGCATTGCGCCTCCTACGCCGAACAGTAGCACCGATGAGAGTGCCATGTGGAAAACGTAAAACAGTACAAGAGGCAAAACAATTGTTACTGGCAAAACAATCAGCAGTGACCCAAACAAGGTTAGGCTGATGTAGGCTTTGAAGTTGATTTTTAAGCCTGACTTGGCTATGTTGCGGTCTAAGCCTTCGAAAAGCGGCATGAACTTGCCTGTTTTTTGCCCGATTAAACCGTAAGCGTACGCGGATGGCTTTTCCAGTTGGTTGGTTGTGTCATCGTTTTTAGTTTTGGGTTTGCTGTCTGCGAGCGTTTGTAATGTTTCGAATTTGTCTTTTAGTTCCGCGATTAATGCCTTGAACCTGCTTTGGTCTTTCAAGTCAAGCCCATCCTTGCCTTTTGAACCACCCTTTTCGGGTTAGCGTAGTATTCACGGATTACGTTTGCGACGTCGCTGTGTTTACGGATGCCTTCCTTAACCATCCACTCCAACACCGACTTTCGTGATTCTAACTCACGCATTAAAGCGTCTTGAGGCAAACCCAGCTTTTTGGCGTTCTTCTCAAGCAGACGGCTTTCTCCCAAAAACGTAAAATCATCTTTTCGTTGGTGATAACGGAAAACGTCTTGGGTTGTAATGTCATTTGTTTTTGGATCTATGCCATTAACCTCGGCGGCTACGTTGACTCGGCGAGCGGGTTTTCCGTTGATTTCGGTGCGTTCCATAACCAAAACCACGTTTGTCATGGCCACCAAAGTTTTAGGAATATTCATTGGTTCGGATTCGAGTCTACGGATAACGGCTTCCACGGATTCAGCGTGAATAGTACACATACCCAAGTGTCCAGTAGCCATAGCCTGAAACAGCGTGTAAGCCTCATCGCCTCTGACTTCGCCTACAATGATGTAGTCGGGTCTTTGACGCACGGCGGCTCTGAGCAAATCGTAAAGTGTGATTGTGCTGGCGCTTTTGTCGTTAGCTTTAAAGCCAGCTCGGACGACAGAGGGTATCCAGTTTTCGTGTGGCAGGTTAATTTCTTGGGTATCTTCGACACTGACAATTTTCATTTCTGGCTTGATAAACATTGAAAGGCAGTTGAGGATAGTTGTTTTTCCACACGCGATACCTCCAGCAACCATAACTGAAGCTTTGTTTTCAATTAGGAACCACAGGTAAGCAGCCATTTCTGAAGAAATCGTGTTAAAAGCAATCAAATCAGATACCGTTAATGGGTCAGCCTTGAAACGTCTAATGGTGAAGGTTGAACCTCTTTTAGTGACTTCTTTGCCGTAAGTTAATTGGATACGGCTGCCTTCAGGAAGTGAAGCATCCAAAATCGGCGCTGCAATAGAAACGTTTTTTCCCGCCAAATATGCAAGACGAATTACAAAATTGTCCAGTTCCTGAGCATCATTGAATTGGATGTTTGTGGGCAGGGACTCGTACAATCGGTGCCACACGTAAATTGGAATGCTAACACCGTCGGTAGAGATGTCTTCAATCATTTGGTCTTTCATTAACGGGTCAATTTTGCCGTAACCGACAAAGTCGCGGATAATGTAGTAGCTGAGTTTGTCGACGGCTTCTTGTGGAATTTTTATGTGATATTTTTTGACTGTTTCCTTGATTTTTTCTCTCAGGTAGGCTTCGGCTTTGTCTTTGGAGCCTACTTCTTTGAGGTTGACGTTGAGGACTTCCATTAGGATGCTTTTGATTTCTTTTAGGTACTTTTCTTCTTGAGGGTTAAGGGTGGGTTCGATGATTTCGTAACGGATTTTTTGGGTGTCCTTTTCGCGGACGATTGCTGCGTAAACGTAGGGTTCCTGCAGGGGATAGACTTCTTGGAAAACTGTTGGTCGTCGGGAGGCTTCGGAGTTGACGACGGCTATGGGCTCTGCTGGTGTTTCGATTGTTGGAGCCTCTTGTGGTTTAGCCTTCTTCGTTTACTCCGTAACCTCCTTTGGTGAACTATATGTTGTGTTGAACAAGTAAACGGTGTATTAAGTCTTAATAAGGTATATGTGTTAAAAATACATACCCGAACACCATAAACAAGAAACACGCGCCCAAAAAAAGCGGAATTACCAGTCTATTTGGAGCCTATTAGTGGTTCTATGTTGAAACCTATAGGGGGTAGGGTAAAACCAGCCTTAAGCAGCAAATCACTAAGAGATAGGTGCTATTGGTTGAAAACAAGCGGCATTAGTATGTTGAAAAACAGTAAAAAAAGGGTTTTAGAAAAAGCTGCTTATCAAAGGTATAGGCACAAACAAGACCACATAAATGGTTACAACCAACACCAGTGCAGATATGCCAAGCAGTAGAAAGTCGCCTTTGTGTAGTTGTAGTAGGTACAGGTTTGTGCGTTTCTTTGTTGCACCCCAAGCCCGTGACTCCATGGCTTCTGCAAGTTCCAAGCTTCGACGAATAGCGCTAACGATGAGTGGAATGAGTATGGGGATGTAGTTTCTGATACGTTTTAGAATGCTGCCCTTCTCCAGTTCCAAGCCGCGGGCTTTCTGTGCATCCATGATTGTTTGGGCTTCCTCTGCTAAGACTGGAACGAAACGAACAGCTGTTGTGAATGCGAATGCGAACTCGTAAGGCACGCGTGATTGTTCCAATGCTAAGCCTAAGTGGTCGGGCGACGTGGTTAGGAAGAAGACTGAGAAGGATTCAACCAGCACGACAAAACGCATGGTCATGGCTATGGCGCCTTCAATTTGTGGCAAGGTTAGGGTGTAGCCGCTTGTTAGATAAGTTGTAATTATGTTGATTATGAAGATAAAGCTGGCAAGGAAAGCT
>JAWRIR010000076.1:0-14820 GCA_040268405.1 Thermoproteota archaeon
GCAAAGTTTTCGCGACTGCTGCGCCCCGTAGGGCCTGGGCCCTTGTCTCAGTGCCCATCTCCGGGCTCCCGCTCTCACGGCCCGCACCGGTAAAAGGCTTGGTGAGCCATTACCTCACCAACAACCTGATCGGTCGCGGCCTCATCCTTGGGCGACTTCACGAGCATAACGTGAAGCTTTTTAAGCGAAGACTCATTCCAGAGTTCTTCACCTATCGAGAATTAGCCCCAGTTTCCCGGGGTTGTTCTCGTCCCAAGGGCAGATTAGCCACGTGTTACTGAGCTGTATGCCGCGCCTCGTTTTGGCTGAAGCGCACGACTAGCATGTCTTAGTCCTATCCCGATAGCAGTGGGGTCCGGCAGGATCAACCGGAGTTATGCACCCCGATTTGTTCTGTCGGAACTATATGTTTTTTGTGTGGTACGAATATTATGCACTACATTCTCTCTCGCACTATTGTGCTTAACTGGATTTGGAGGGAGAAACATTCCACTCTATACGTCAAAGCCCAATTCAGACCTAACTGAGCAATTAGTCAGGTCCACATACATGTCCCCGCAATTGGAGGCCAACTCCGTCATTCCTGCAAGGCAATCGCCGTTTCGGTAGGGGTTGAGCCGCCGCCATATGTTTTAATTGCGGGGCGCAATTATAGCTGAATTCTATCTGAAGCCACAGTATTGAATATAAACATTTCCTTTTGTTGATGGTAAAAGCTATTGTTTTAAGCTTTTTTGATGGGAACCATCGCCAAAGTTAAACTGTAGCTGCAGACATCAAAGTATATGCATTTACTGTCTTAAAAACATTAAATTTTATCCATCACAACATGATTTAACAATAACAGGCACAAAATACTGAATATGCAAACTATTTTCACCCACTTTTTTAGCACGTAAAATCCATGCGGCTCGCGCCTCCATCCATGTTCCCCCGCATTTATGAAAAGTCCATGGATTTCATGAAAAAGCGCGGGGGCGAAAACTTTGATGGAAAATCCATGAAAAAAAGCGTGCAGACAAGGAATTTTTGCGGCGGGAGCATTTTCAACATGCTTTTAGCACGTTTTTGAGCCATCAGTACCTCTCCCCCCTAAAAAGAAGGTGGATACCCAAAATAGTGTGCAACTTAGCGTTTTTGCCATTTTTTGATGTACGAGTTTATGGTGTTTAGGAGTTCTTGTCGTAGTTGTTCTTTGGCGACTTTTTCTTCGTTGATGTGGTCTAATTGTTTTGGCAGTTCTTTGTCGCAGAATTCGTTTTGGATCCATTTTTGGAAGTCTTTTCGTTTCATGTGGAAGTCTATGGAGTTTTGGTCGATGGTTTGCAGTTTTTCTGTGAATTCGTGCATGCTGGTTGCGGTTATGCCTGTATAGTTGCCTCCTTCAAGACAGAAGTGGAATCCTACCTCAAAAGGCAGGGTACCGAGAATATCTGTGCAGGCGTTGCTTGATTGGTTTTGAGCCATAAAAAACACCTACAGTAGGTTACAAGTGAGTTTTAGTTATAAGTTTGTGGTTGAAGCAAAACAACTACACGCCAAGTTTAGGGCACAAGTTTGTTGTAGCATAGTGTATACAACACAATCTTTTATGTTGCCTTGCCTTACCTTTTAAAAAAGGAGCAGTTTTTGCATGGCTATCTGCCCAACATGCGGGAAAACGCTAAACACCCCAAACAAAAAAATTCAAAACACCTACTTCACTATTGAAAACTACACTTGTGACAGTTGCGGAACAGAGTTCAAAGAAACCCGTTAACCTTTAAGCGTTTTAAGCATGCTACCTGACCTGTAACCCTGCAAATCCAAAGTAACATACTTGAAACCCAACTTTTCCAGCGCTTCGGCAATCTGAACCCAAACTGCTATGTCACACAAAAGCGGCAATTCAGTTTTTGGAACTTCAATTCGGGCCAACCCGTCATGGTCACGCACCCGCACCTGCTTCACACCCACAATAGCCTTTACGGCGTGTTCAGCACGGTCTATTCGAGCCAGTTTTTCTTGGGTGATTTTTTGGTTATATGGGATTCTTGATGCAAGGCAAGCTAATGCGGGTTTATCATAAATGCTAAGGCCAAGTTGTTTGGCTGTTTGGCGGATTTCGTCTTTGCTGAACTTGTTTGTTACCCATGGACTATAAACGCCAGGGGTTTCCTGTACTGCTTTAAAGCCTGGTCGATGCTCATTTAGGTCACTGTAGTTGGTGCCTTCAAAAACTGTTTTGAATCCCAACTGGCAGGCAAACTCGAGTAAGCGTGTGAGGAGTTCTTTTTTACAGTAGTAGCAACGGTTTTCGGGGTTCTTGTTAAAATCAGGATTTTCTAACTCATTAGTTTGTATTGTGTAAAGTTTTATGCCTATTTCTGTGGCGACTATTTTGGCGTCCACAAGCTCTTCATACGGGTAAGTTGAAGATTCTGCTATAACCGCAACAGCTTTTTCGCCCAGAACCATTCGGCTAATGGCGGCTAAAGTTGCACTATCTACGCCCCCAGAAAAAGCAATAACAACACCGTCTTTACCAGCTTCAGCAATGTAGCCTTTAAGGCAGTCAAGTTTTTGATTTAACGTTTCCATGCCAATCACGTGTGTAGAAGGGTTTCTCTTGCTTTAGCTGATGCTAATTCTGAAAGTTCTCTAAGAGGTAAACCGGTTTTTTCTGCTAACCGTTTTAGGTCATCAAATTCGGGTTTTAGACGGATTATTTTACCTTGACTATTTTTTGAGATTTTGATTTTTACGGTCTCTTTTTGTCCGCTTAGGGTTAAGTCAATTGATGAAACATCTCTTGCAATCACGTGCCTTTCACAATAGTAAAGCCGCACGCCTAAGGTGCCTGTTTCATCAATAAGCACGTTAGAAAGGCGTTGGGCGTCTTTTTGGTCTGCCATAACCTTGATTATTTGACCTGGCCTGTTCTTTTTGGTAAAAATGGGCAGGATACTTACGTCTTTTGCACCCTCCTCAAGTAGCCTATCTACAGCATAACCTACGATTTCGCCGGGCACATCGTCCAGGTTGGTTTCTAGAACAGCAATCTGGTCACTCAACAAAGGGTTCTCTACGGGTTTTCCCATGGTTATTCGCAAAATGTTTGGCATTTCGGCAAATTCTTTGTCGCCTGCACCATAACCTACTTTGACTGGAGCCATTTCAGGATAGAAACGGGTGGCTTCAGAGACTAAATTGACGAGTATAGCGGCGCCGGTTGGGGTGGCAAGTTCTGACTCTACGGGTCCACCTTTAATTGGAAAATTCTTTGATTGAAAAATGGCTAACGCTGCAGGTGAGGGGCTGGAGGTTATGCCATGTGAAAACTTGAAGGTACCGCCGCCGACGGATACGGGTGTTGCATAGATTTTTGCGTCAAAAAAGCCAAGGTCTTCCATGGCTACGGCGGAGCCGATTATTTCGGCGGCTGTATCTACTAAGCCGACTTCATGTAAGTGCACGTCATGCAAGTGTCCGCCGTGTAGGCCTGCTTCAGCGTTTACGAGTGAATGGATAACATTTGAAGCAAACTGCCTTGCTTTATTGGAAAGGTTGAGGAGTTGGGCTGTTTTTTCTACGATTTCGATTAAGTGTTTGCCGTCTTTGTGGGTTTTTCCGTCAGCGGTTACGGACGCTTTTGTTGCCCTAAAGCCTTTTGAAACAACATGTTTGATTTCTACTTTAATGTTTGAGTAGCCGTACTCGGCTGATTCAAGGCTTTTTATGGCATCTGTGACTTTCTGGGCGTCGGCGCCTAAATCCAGAAGTGCACCTAAAATCATGTCTCCTGCAACGCCAGCAATTTGGCAATCAAATATTACTATGGAAGAAAATTCAGTCATTTAAGGTTCGACCGCCTATGATTATTCTAAAAACGGCAAAAACGATATATTGATTGTGGTTCTTGAGCCAATGTGGAAGAACGGCATGTTTACGCTTAGGGAAATTTTGGAGAAAACCGCTTGTTCAGAATTGAGTGTTGAGGAAGCGGAAAAACTTGTGCGTTTGCAGGCTATTGCTGAACTTGAAGGCGTAGCGAAGATTGACTGTAACAGGGAACACCGTAAAGGCGTACCAGAAGTTATTTTGGCAGAAAATAAAACCGTTAAAGACACAGTTGAAATTTCCCTAAAAATGCTTGAAGCAAACGGCAGAGTAATAGTAAGCAGATGCTCGCCACAGCATATTGAAGCTTTAAGTGCTGCGGTGCCGGCTGAAGCTGTTTGCCAAGTTAACCAGAAAGCACGCATGGTAATCGTCAAAAAGAAAGACTTCACCATTGCAAGCACCGGAGGCAAAATTGGATTGCTTACAGCGGGCACTTCAGATATCCCTGTGGCTGAAGAAGCCAAAGTCATAGCAGAAGAAATGGGCTGCACCGTTTACACGGGATACGATTTGGGTGTCGCAGGACTTCACCGTTTGCTTGAGCCGCTTAAAGATTTAGTCATCAAAGATGTTGATGTTATTGTTGTGGTTGCGGGTAGGGAAGGCGCTTTGTCCTCGGTTGTGGCAGGCATGGTTAACGTGCCAGTGATTGCGGTTCCTACTTCTAACAGTTACGGTTTTGGCGAAAAAGGCGTAAGCACTCTGATGGCGATGTTGCAGTCTTGCTCACTTGGATTGGCTGTTGTGAACATTGATTCAGGTGTCGCTGCTGGAGCAATGGCAACTTTGATTGCTAACCGTGCGGCCAAGTTCAGAGTAAGCTAAAAAGAAAAAATTAAACCGTTTTTCACGGTTTAGTTTCTTGTGGTTATTGGGTTACTTAGTGGGCTCAATTGGTTTTTGATTGCAAGTCTCTTGTTCATCAATGAAGTTACTGCTAGTGTTCCTACCCAAGTAAGGGATATTGCCGCAGTCATGGATCCTCCGATGGTAGCTATTTCAGATAACATTACGGCTGTGTCGGCTGGGCTGGACATGGCGGTTAGGTATGGTGCCCAAGCAGTTATTTCGCCGTGATAGACGTGTTCAGCTGCGAGGAGTACCACGCCGCCCCAGAGTAGTGAGTTTAGTGTGCTTAGTTTTAGTTTATGGGCTAAGTCGCTGTGTCTTGTTGCTATTTGAAAGATTGTCATTATTATTGCAAGAGCCATGGGTGCTAGAAAACAGGCCATTTCTTTTTTCCTCCGTGTGTCAGTAACACTAAATTTAAATATAGTAACACCGCTTTATAAGCGTGACGGAGGTAAAGGATATGTGGCTAATAATACTAGCATTCGCTGCAACAATCGCCACGGCAATCTGGTACACGCAAGCTGAAAATGACAAGTACATGTTGAAGTTTCTTAGTTTGATACTTTGGGGAACAACAATAATGGTACTTGTTGATCATGTAGTGCCCTACATAATGGAAGGCGGCGGAGAATTCTTTGAAGTATCACTTGAAGCGACAGTCCTCAGTGGCGTCATGCTTGTTGTGGGACTTGCAGTGTGGGAAGGTGCTTTATTACTTAAAGACCCTAAGGGCATAATATTCAAAAAGAACAAAACCAAAACCAATTAAAACCGTGACAAAGACCACGAATATTTTCTGTTTTTCTTTCACAACTTTTTATGAGACATTATTGCTCGACGTTTTTTCAAAAATGAAACAACAAACAGTCAATAACCGAACAGGCTAATGTGAGTGGACTAAGGAGAAAAGCTGGGAGCGTTCCCGAAGTTTGTTGTTTCCATTAATAAGTTGATTCGATTTTTTAATACGTTTACAATGTTCTTTGTATCGTTTATGTATGCAAGTGAAAGTATCAGGGTGTTTTCATCGATTTTACAGGTTGCGAAATTGAATTTTGCTTCTGCCACTAAGAGGGTTATTTCGTCATCAATTTCGTCGAATAGTCTGGCGAATTGCCGTTCTTTTAGCTGGTTTCTTGTGATAGGGTCGTTTTGGTTTTTCATGGCAACAAACACCAAGTAACACTAATTTATAAAAAAGTAATACCAATTAATTAACGTTACACCCCACAACTCAACAAACCACCCACCACTCCAAATGACAGAGCACAATGCTTCAGTGAAAGATTTACAGTTCAGCTACCCCGCAGACACTAACCCGCTAAAGGGTGTTTGAATTGGAGGCTCCTACGGTTGCAAGAGTTTTTTGGGAAAAACCGGGAACAAATAGCCAAATGCCAGTAACAGCTCAAGAAGGCAAAAAAGAACTAACAAAACTTCTAAAAAACAAAAAAAGAATCAACCTAAACCCGTTTTTGCCAACCTATTTGGAGCCTATCAGGATCCTAATAGAGGTTCTATGCAAAAACCTATAGAGGGTAGGGTAAAACAGTAGTTTTATTGTTTTGCGGCTTGATTAAACAGGGTTTCTTCCGCTAACGCTTTCTCCATTAACATCTGAATTGCCTGTGTAGTGTTGCCTTTAAAGTATGGTTTCACTATGCGTTCTGCAAATTCTTTTAGCAGACCAGCAGAGAAGTCGTGAAAGGTTAGGTCGACGTGCAGGTCTTCTTCGAGTGCGATTTGGGTTTGGGTTTTAGTCATGAATGTCCACTGGAAGCCCATTTTAGGGGATTATGAATAAAAACAGGGTGTTGAAACAACCATAAGGGACAGTGGAGAGGTCAGTTAAAGTAAGCAAACATCAACGAATGTTTATCTTCATAAAAACGTTATAATTTTTAGGGAAAAATTTGATTAATTCTTCAGTTAAAGCTTCTGAAGACGATTCTGACGTTGACGACATTTTGGAGAAAAAACTTGAAAAAATAAACAGAAACAAACTCCAAATCGCTTTTGACATACTCGAAAGCATAGACGACTACATATGGGCTTTTGACAGAGACTGGACCATAATTTATACTAACAAGAAAAACGCCGCTGATTTTGGTTGTAAACCTGAAGATTTTATTGGTAAAAATTTTTGGACTCTTTTTCCCCAATTCGTGGGAACTGATGTTGAACGAGTCTTCAAAGAAGTAATGAGTAAACGTGAAATCCTGCATTTTGAATGGAAAACAATCATCACACTTACTGGTTGGCGTGAATTCGCAGTTTTTCCCTCTTCAAGCGGAATAACAGTATACGGTGTAGACATAACAAAGCGTAAGAAACTCCAGCAACAGCTTGAAGAGTACACAAAAAACTTGGAGCAACTCGTGGAAGAACGTACAAAAAAGATTCTTGAAAGCGAACAAAGCTACCGTGAACTGTATGAAAGTTTTGGGGAGGCTTTCATTGCTACTGACTGGGAATTAACTGTTATTCATTGGAACAAAGCGGCTGAAGCAGTCACAAGAATTGCTGCAAAGGATGCGTTGGGGAAAAAGGTTTACGATGTTCTCCCTGAAATGGCAGCAGTCGACGTGACACCTTATTATGAGGACCTAAGGAACAAAAAGCCAACCCGCTTCATGATGAATACGGTCAGCAGGCAAACAGGGCAGCCAGCTATTTTTGAAATCTCCACATACCCATCAACTTTGGGAATCATCATCATTGTTGAAGATAAAACTGTTGAAGAAAAAACGAAAAGGTTATCGGCGATAGGTCAAACAGCCGGAATGGTTGGACACGACATCCGCAACCCATTACAGTCAATTGTATCATCCATGTTTTTAATTAAAAACGATTTAGACGCATTGCCAAAAAGTATTGAAAAAAAGGATGCTACAAGCGAATTAGAGTCAATTCAAGAGCAAATAAATTATGTTGACAAAATAGTTTCTGACCTACAAGACTATTCAAGACCATTAAAGCCTGAACTTGTAGAGGTTAACTTAAAACAGTTAATCACTGGCACGCTCGCTACACTTAGTGTTCCAGAAAACATTGAAGTTTCAGCTAATTTTGAAGAAAAACTGCCTAAATTCCAAACAGACCCGACCATGCTTAAACGTATTCTGCAGAATTTGTCAACTAACGCCATACAAGCCATGCCGGAAGGCGGCAAATTAACCGTCCATACAAGCCCGAATCGAAAAACGGGAAAAATCGAGATAACCGTTAAGGATACAGGAGTCGGTATTCCTAAGGAGATTCAGGAAAAAATGTTCACGCCGCTTTTAACTACCAAAGCTAAAGGGCAAGGATTAGGTTTAGCCGTTGTTAAACGGTTAATTGAAGCTTTGAAGGGTTCATTAACGTTTGAAAGCCAGGAAGGCAAAGGGACAACCTTCACAATCCATCTGCCAACGGTTAACGGAAAGCAACCAAAAAACAAAGTGCTCCTAAACAAGGCTTAATCAATAAAAAAATCGCTCTTGAAATTGTTTAAATATTCCTAAAACTTCGATGTCTATTAGAGGCGAACGTTTTTTGTCACTTTTTTTGTCAGCGCTACAGGCGGCTGTTCCAGCTGACCCCACCCAGATTTTGTGGTTACTCATCGTTCTAATAGTCATCGGTTTAATAGCAATCGTCGTTGTGGGTTTCCTGTTTGCTTTCCCCGTTGCAGTTGTTGCATCAATTGCAGCTTGGTTTCTCACTGGTGGAGACTTATTCTTGACAGGTTTAACCTTTATGATAACTGCTTTAATCACGGCTTCAATCGGCAGATTATGGCAAGCAACTACAAAAAATAAAGAACAAACAAAAAATAATAGCAAGAACGTCGAAAATGAACAAATGTAGACTAAAAATAAAAATTAATTAAAAAAGGAAAAAAGTTGTTATGCTTTTTTAGCTTTGTCGACTGCGCCGCTTAGGCTTGTCATTTCTGCGTTGGCTTTGCGGATGAGGTCGCCGATGGTTTCTTTTGTTGGAACTGCTGCGCCGACTGATAATGCAACTGCTTTTTGGTGTGCTCTTTGCAGTAATGGTTTAATTGTGTCTTTGCTTGCGTAACCGATTTCGAGTGCTAATGCGAATGCTTCTTGGTGGCTTGTTTCAACGGTTCTCTTGGTTGCTGGAACATCAACGATAAGTTGGTTTCCTTCAATGATTAAGCCGTTGTCGTAAACTGCACGCATGGATATGCCTAATTCTACAGCTTTTATGCCGAGTTTTGAGAGGACACCTGCAAGGCGTTCGTTGATTGGTTCGCCTCTGCGTACGACGAGGGTGTCTTTGCTTACCCAGACGCTGCCGTTTTCGATTCTTGTTGGCAAGCCTACTGCGTTAAGTTGGCTGATGACTGGTCCTGGTGGTTGACCTGTGTTGCTTTGTGGAATAACAACGTCCATTGCTGCGATGTCGTTTGCTTTAGCGAAGGTTTTGATTTTGCCTTTTTCAAGTAATAGTGCAAGTTTGAATGGGTTTAATTCGGTGAATAGGAAAACGTTTGGTCCTTCGAGGTAGTCTTCGAGTGGTTTTAGTTCTTGTTTCTTCATTTCTTCAAGGGCAAGTTTTACCAGTGTGTTCTTTAGAACTCTAAAGGTAACTTGACCTTTCATGCTCTTTTTTAGTTCTTGTAGTTGTGAAGCACGTACCTTCTGTAAGCTGGCGATGCCGATTGACTTGCAATCCTTTAGTACATCGACTATTTCTTCTACTTCGGACGATTTTTGTTGTAACACTTGTTGTGACGGCATTTTTGTTTTCCTCAGTTTTATGGTTTAATTTTTACAGGTTCGCCCATGGATGTCTTAATGAACATGAACTTAACGTTCTTAAGGCCACGTTTCAGTTTTGTATCCAGGACACGAAGGATAGCTTGAGCGTTTTCTACAAGCTCTTCATCACTCATTTTTTCTGTGCCAAAGGAAACCTGAATAATTGGTTGAGTACGCATACGGACAACAACCGTTTTACGGTTTCTTGCAAGAATTGCGTTAACGTCAGCGTTTGGTGGAACTGGAATTGGCATTTTGCCTCTTGGACCCAAAACTGGACCCAAAATCTTACCGACCAAAGGCATCAAAGGCGCCTCAGCAACAAATATGTCGTATTCTGTTGCTAACTTGCGTAATTCCTTCTTTTTACCTGCTAACCCTTCAAGGTCAGCTCTTTCTATAACGAAATCAGCTTGAGCATTGCGTGCTTTGAGCGCAAACTCGCCAGAAGCAACAATACAGACCTTGTTTGGCTTGCCAGTTGGTTTAGGAAGCTCAATAACCTCCTGGATTTTACCTTCTGGGGCTTTCATGTCAATTTCTTGAATGTCCAGTATCATGTCTACTGTCTGGTTGAATTTTTTGCCGCCAGACTGCGTCTTTGCCTGCTTTACTGCTTCTAATATTGTCTTGTTATCTAAGGGCATTTTTAAGCCTCGAACCAATGAGGGATTGGAACCCAATTATAAAAATATTCGCCTAACATTATTGGCTACCAAATAGCTGTTCGTACGTGCCAGCGTCTATTTCTTTCTGTACATCACGTGGATCTTTGCCTTCAACGGTTACACCTATACTGACACAGGTGCCAAGCAACTCTTTAGTAGCATCTTTAGTGTTTGTTGCTAACAGTTGTGGAGCTTTAATTTTTGCAATGCGCAATATTTGCTCCATGGACAGGTCGCCAACTTTAACACTGTTTGGTGTACCTGAGCCTTTCTCGATTTTTAGTTCAGCAACAATTAATGCGGATGCTGTTGGAGTACCAACGGAAACTTCGAAGGTTTTGTCCTCAGTGTCAACACTTACCTTAACTGGAACTTTCATTCCAGCGTATTCTTTTGTGACTTCGTTAATTTTGTTTACAACAGCCACGATGTTGACGCCTAATGGGCCAAGAGCTGGACCAAGTGGAGGACCTGCGTTAGCTTGACCGCCGCTGACGATTAATTCTACAACTTTTTTGTCTGCCATTTGTTTTCACCTTATGCTTTTGTTACCAGTTTTACATAGTCTGAATGTACTGTGATTGGCAAAGTAAATGTTGCCTCGAGAAGCTCAAGGGTAACTTCGCCTTTAGACTTGTCAAGTCGAGTGATTTTTGCACGCATACCTTTGAAGGGTCCACCAGTGATTTCTACGACGTCATCTTCGCCGAGGTCTTCCATAACTGGTTTACGTACAATGTAACGTTCAATTTCACTAAAGCTTACTAGACCCGGAATTCGGGAACGTACATGCCTGACGCCTGCGATGGCTTCTTCTACAAGGTGGGGTCCATCTGCTTCGATGAACACGTAGCCTTTTAGTGTGTCAGGTATTAGAAGAGCTTTCAGTGGAATATGGGTCATTTCAACCTTTGCAGTAATTAAACGTGCAACGTTACGTTCTTGACCAGTGGTTGTTTTTACCACGAAAATTTTGGTTGGTTGTTGCTCTTCTTTTTTCTGCATAATAACATCTCAAATTATTATAGGTTAGTCAATGTAGTCGAAATGAACCTGATAACGAAACCGATTAAGCCGATAACACCGATGCCTAATACGCTGATTTTTATTGAGAGCCAAAGCTCGTCGCGTCCAGGTTTCACTGCTAATTTCAATGTTCTCGCGCATTGTGCTAGGAATGACTTTATACCCATATTTACCGCACACTCATGATTTCTTTCTGGAATAATAAATGTTGCTGTAACTTTTAAGAGTTGAAACCTTTACAGCAATTACATTATTAAACTTTCAGGTTTAAAGTTAAATTTTACGGTAAGCAAGCCCAGCCTTGTCCAAAGCTGAAATTAAACTGGGTTTTTCCTCACTTTTTATGCCTCTCCAATCCAACAACGCACAGGAAATCTGCTCCAAAGACCGCTCAACACACTGATTTAGCATTTGAGCATCCACACTTGCAACAGCATATTTTGGAATTAAATGACCAAAAAACGCTTCCCCATTAAGAGCCATTTGAGTGAAAATATTGTTATAATGGGTTCCACCTATACCTATAACTGCTTTTTCAACAGGTTTTGCTTCGAACTTTTCGATTGCAGAAACTGCAGCGTGGGCAACAGCATTGGCCGCTAAAGAATCACCCCACTGCAGAGAAGAACTGCCCAACTCCACAAACATAGCAGGCGTCTTTAAAGATGGACCATGATGGGTAGCCTCAAAAGACACTTCATAATCAAGACTGTACTTTTCCTTATAGAAAGCAAGTGATTTTAATGCATCACTCATCGCAACTGCTGGAGAAACAGAAAGCTTTCTAGGCAACCCGCCTAATTCGGCTTCTGCAAAGTTTCCCGGCGCATGCACAGTCAAAGTTGGGGTACCGCTTTGGCTGCTATGTCGCGAAATAAAAACGATAAGTTTAGCGTTAGGAAAGCTCGCTGGAAGAGTTTGAGCGTTGACTTCTTCCTCGCTAAGCGTGATTAGAGTTATTGGTTTTTTGTTGAGGTTAGCATAGTAAACTGGGTTTTCTTGGAAGGTTTTTTGTGTTTTTTGGAAAGGATAATTTTGCAGGATTTGGTTGGCGATGTTTAGGCTTGCAGGGTCTTTGCTTGAGGAAACCAGCAGAAT
The DNA here is from genome assembly GCA_040268405.1 of Thermoproteota archaeon. Lineage (GTDB taxonomy): Archaea > Thermoproteota > Bathyarchaeia > Bathyarchaeales > Bathycorpusculaceae > Bathycorpusculum. The sequence continues at coordinate 12,299 of JAWRIR010000076.1, forward strand.
CATGTTTATCAGTTGATGGTGCAGGCTTTTTGCAGAAAAAGGTTTCCACAGTCAAGCAAGGTTTTGAAGGTTTAGTTGTAGTGTCTGCAGGCGTAGTTGCCAAAGTTCACGTTTGAAACGATTTTTCGTAGTTTCCCCGATGGGTCACGCTCGATTTTGTCAAGCATCTGGAATTCAACCTGCATTGATTCCCCAAAAAGGCGTTTAATGTTGCTTTCTGCGTCCTGAAAAATTTGTTGCTTGTTCTGTAAGCCGCGTCGTGGAATAACTTGGATAATTACGTGTTCTTTTTGCTGCTGGATTACTCTGAATTGTTGAATTTCAGTGTAGTCACGGAAGGGGTATGGGAAAAAGACTGTGGGCGAGATGACTTTGCCGTTTGTGGCTACCAAGAAATCGTCTGAGCGGCCTTCGACCACCTGCATTAATGGAAGTGTTCTGCCGCAGGGGCACGAGTCTTTTATGGGTATGCCAACGTCACCGATTTCGTAACGAATCAGAGGCATAGTTTGGTTAAAGAGTCCAGTGCATATTATTTCGCCGTGCTCACCATAAGCCACGGTTTCGCCTTCTTCAAGAAACTCAAGCAGCACACTATCCGTGTTTATGTGGTAACCGCAATGTTCTTTGCATTCCCACGCTAAAAGCGCAAATTCGTTACAGGAGTAATTGTCAAAAACTTCTGTTTCAAAATTAAAGTTAATGTAGCTTTTATCGTGATTGTCTAAGATTTCTGATGTTGTGAAAACCATTCTGGGTTTAAGAGCACTTGTTCTTTCCCTGCAATAATCTGCTAAAATGGTAAGGCTTGAAGGGTAAGCCTTGATTAAGTCAGGCTTAAACCGCTCCAACTGATTTAGCTGCGTGTCAGCATCGTCAAAAATTGAGAGATACTGCCTCTTCAGCAACCCCAAACACTCAAGGGAATTCTTATTTTTGGGAAAACTTCGAGGGTCACTTATTACAGAACACTTATCGCCAAGTTTTAAACCGTTTTCTGAAAGCGTTCTATGCCAAATTACGCCCTCAAACTCTAACGTTTTCTGGTTAAGAGCAACTTTTAATGGTATCCCGGTTGACCCGCTTGTGGACCTCCAAACAAGCCTGTTTTCAACCACGGCATTGCTTAGAAGGTCTCGTATGGGGGTTGATTGGATTTCAGTTTTTGTTACTGTGGGAATTTTTGTGTAATCTTCAAAGTTGTGGATATCTTCGGGGTGTATGTGTGCGTTTTTGAGTTTTCTGTGATACAGGGGGACCGTTTCGTATGCGTGTTTGAGGATTTTTTTGGTTTTTTTGAATTGCAGGTCATTTAACGCGTTTTGTGGTAAACGGAGGTTTCTTTTGGATAAGTCGTAGTAATAGAATTCGCGTGTAAGCATCTTGCTCCTTTCGCCCTGAAACTTACAAAATGTAGTAAGCAAACGCTTAAAGAAAAACCTTATCCCAAATTAAAATTTTAATAGCCAAATTTAACCTCATAAGCCGTAATGAGGAAAAAATTTTTGCATAAACCTTATAATTGCTAAACTGGTTACGCAGTTACAGATACAGAAGGCCCAAAGATGCACCTACTCAACTTCAAAGAATTACCCAACCAAGAACTAATACAACTCGTCGACACAGCAATAGAAATCAAAAACTACCCAAAAAAATACGCAAAAACCCTCGAAGGAAAAACAGCAGCCTTAATTTTCCAAAAAACATCCACACGTACACGCGTCTCATTTGAAGTTGCAATGACCCAGCTTGGCGGTCACGGCCTATTTATGGATTGGAGAGCCACCAACTTCTCAATGGCAGACCCCACGGACGAAATCGGGTACCTGTCAAGAAACGTTGACTGTATCATGGCAAGGCTACTTTACAATTCAGACCTAAACAAAATGGCAAAAGCATCTTGCGTCCCAGTCATTAACGGATGTGACGAAAAATATCACCCCAGCCAAGCCATAGCCGACCTAATCACAATGAAAGAAAAAAAAGGCAAGCTACAAGGCACAAAACTCGTTTACGTCGGCGTACACAACAATGTCGCCAACTCACTCATCGAGGCATGCACCAAAACAGGCGCAAAAATCACCACAGTTTGCCCCATTTTTAATGAAGCCTCCAGAGATGACGAACTGCTCAAAGAAGCCGAAAAAACTGGGCTTTGGGAATCCACGCTTGACCTGAAAAAAGCTGTTTCAGACACAGATTTTGTTTACACGGACACTTGGGTAGACATGGAGTTTTTCACAGACCCCAAATACGAACAGGAAAAAGAAAAACGCATTAAATTGATGATGCCTTACCAAATCAACGCTAACCTACTCAAAGGCACAAACACTTACGTTATGCACGATATGCCGATTCACCGCGGCTACGAAATCACCGCAGACGCCATCGAAAACCCAAAAAGCGTCATTTACGAGCAAGCAGAAAACAGGCTATACTCAGCCAAAGCAATACTGCTGAAACTGATTGGAGCCTAAACTCCAATTCTTTGACACTTTACTTTTCATATCAACCTATTTGGA
>JAWRIR010000077.1:0-2820 GCA_040268405.1 Thermoproteota archaeon
AGTTGTTATTGACCAAACCCACGCTTCGTTTGAGTCCACACCAAGCACAACAATAGCAGCAATCTCGACTGAAATAATCAAGTAAATCGCGATTGGATAAAGAATTAGTTTTTTCAAATCTTTTAGCATGAGATTACCTTGTATTGTCAGGACAAATAAGCCTTTTAGTTATTGGTGACAGTGAGCGCTGTTTTGTCCTTGTTGATTTTTTCTTTTTTGTCTTTTATGTGCCCATAGATAACCATTGAGAGAGGTATTAAGAATCCTGCAAACATGAACGTTGCTATGGCGGTTTGTCCACTAGCTGCTTGACCAGCCGCTAATAGCAAGTAGTAGCCGCAACAGAAAATCAGTATCCCCTTAGCAACGTCACCCAATTTAGTCATAATTTTATTTTCTTGCTTTTGATTTAAAGAACTTATGAATTTTGCATCAACACAAGTTAAACCTTGGACTTTAACCAACCTATTTGGCTCCTAATAGAAACTATATGCAGAAACCTATAGGGGGGTAGGTAAAAAACGAGTTGATTTGGAGCCAATTTCCAAACTATGCAGAGGAAGAATGGTCAGTTTTGGAGATTGAATTTGGGTGTAAGCTTAAATATTGAGATATAATAAAGGATGGTTTGGGTGAGGAGCGCCTGTGAGACTGCTTTGCAACTCAACATTGGAGAAAGTGTTGAGAAGGAAGCATGTTTAGTAGGAAAAGTTTCACCCAAATTTCAAAATCACATTGATTACCCAGCATAACCAACTTTTTAAACAACAATTTTCTAAATGGCAATTCACTAAGGGGCATAGGTGCTAATGGTTGAAAACAAGCTCATTAACATGTTGAAAACAGATTTCTTAAAGCACACCCAAAATTATCGCAGCCGCCATAACAATCAAAATAGCGCCACTAACTTTTGGAATGTATTTTTCGCAGTTTTCGATTATTGTTTTAATGCGTTCATACATTTTTACTCCCATGGCTAACCGTGCCCGGCTCCAATCCGTCCAGTAAACCGATAATGATTACACCGATTATTGAGGCGTCAACTACACCCACGTTTTTACGCCTAAGTTATGTTTCCAGCTTTCGCTTCTTCTATAAGCCGCAGAATTTCTTTTCTGGCTTCACTAATTGTCAATGGAAAATAGTCAGGTATTGGCAACTTGTTTTCTTTCTTTAAGACTTCAAAGAGGTGGGTCATTCTTGGTGAACGCAGATAAACGTCCCGTATAAGTTCAGTGTTTGAAAACAGTTCTTTGGGTTTGCCTTCCGACATCAGTTTGCCTTTTTTAAGGATAAACAGCTTGTTAGCAAACAACGGAACCATGTCCACATCATGCGTGGCTAATAGCAATGTGATGCCTTTTTCCTTGTTAAGCTGCAAGAGCAAATGCAGGATTTCGCTTGTTGCGCGTGGGTCAAGGTTTGAAGTTGGCTCATCCATAATGATAACTTCAGGCTGCATAGCTAACACGCCCGCAAGAGCAACACGCTTCTTCTGCCCAAGACTTAAGAAATGTGGCGGTTTTTCAGCAAATTCAGCCATTCCAACAGTCTCCAAGGCATCGTGAACAATTTTTTTAACCTGCTCCGGCGGAATGCCCAGATTTAATGGTCCAAACGCAACGTCCTGTTTCACTGTTGGCGCAAACAGTTGGTCGTTTGGGTCTTGGAAAACAAAGCCGACACGGCGTCTTAGTTCAAGCAGTGCTTTGGAGTCGTAACCTAAAGGTTTGTCTTCATAGTAGATGGTGCCTGAAGTTGGCTTTAAGATGCCGTTTAAGTGGTTAAGCAGAGTGGTTTTACCTGAACCGTTAGTGCCCAGTAGCGCGATGCGGTCGCCATGCTCAAAACTTAAAGAAACATCATCTAACGCGGTTGTTCCATCTGAATATTGGTATATTAAGTGTTCAATTCTAAACAACATTTTACAGGACTCCAAAGTTTAAAGTATAAAAGACCGCCGTAGCAAGCAAAACATCAAACACCACGATTACTACAAGCACGGCTTTGTTGGGTTTAGGGTAATCTTCCAAAACACGGATGGTTCCATCGTAACCTCTAGAGCTCATCGCGGTGAAAGTGCGTTCTGCCTGCTCAAGCGCTCGGATGAAGAGATTTCCTGCAAGCAAGGCTAATCCACGGATTTTTTTCATCCAGCCGCCTTTGCCCAAACGCATTGTCTGAGCTATCGTCATTTGCTCAGAAACCTCCAAAAAGACAAAAATGTAACGGTAAATTAGCATTGAGATTTCCACAAGCGTTTTTGGCACATGCGCACGTCTAAGCAGCAGGCTAAGGTCAGTAATTGATGTTGTTAATACCAACAAAAATGTGCAGGAAAGTGCCCCTTCAACTCTGCAAAAAATGGTGATTGCTAATTCTACGTTGCTTCTAAGAATCGTCCAAGTAATTCCTAGGAAGGACAGTTGAGTTAAAGCTTCACCGCCGCTAAAAGGATACAATGCAATAATAAGGCAGCTTAAAGCAACCATAAACGTGGGGTACCGAAGAAGATTAACATAAAAACGGGCTTTAACGCCAGCCAACCCCAACACTAAAGCAGACATTATCACAAAAACGATTATTGGCACAACGATTGACTGCGCAGACACTGTAATAACTAAAGTAGAAAGTGCAAAAAATGCCTTAGTAACTGGACTGCATTTAGATAGCTTGTTTATGTAAGCGTACCTGTCGATTTGCGCATAGTAGTCGCTGTGAGCCATACAGTTTTTCGTCCGCGGTATAAGGCTACGTTGGAGCCTTTATTTCTTTTTTCGCTCTTTTTCCCCGTTCATAACCTATGAAGTACCCGATGAT
>JAWRIR010000078.1:0-12632 GCA_040268405.1 Thermoproteota archaeon
TAATTGCACGCAAAGTTTTCAATAACCGCGGAGAAGAAACCATTGAAGTTGATGTAATAACATCCTCTGGTTTTGGTAGAGCATCTGCTCCCGCTGGAAAAAGCCGCGGAAAAGCTGAAGTAGCATATTATCCGCAAGGCGGCGTTGACGCAGCAGTCAAAAAAATTGACGAATTAATTGCTCCTGAACTTGCAGGACTAAACGCTGACTTCCAAGAAGAAATAGACGAAACACTCCACGAGATTGATGGCAGTACGAACTTCAAAAACATCGGCGGAAACACCGCGTTTGCCATCTCGCTTGCTAACGCGGAAGCAGCAGCCAACTCACACGGTCTGCTACTATTCCAGTTTCTTGGAGGAAATGCAGCAACAAGTATGCCTTACCCGCTTGGAAACTGTATAAGCGGTGGTCAACATGCACGTGGAAAATCTCCTGATATCCAAGAATACTTGGCGCTTCCACATGGTGCTGAAACATTTCTTGAAGCAGTAACCGCGAACGCTCAAATTCACAAAAAAATTGGCGATGCCCTGAAAAAGAAAAGTAACACCTTTAACGGCGGCAAAAGTGATGAAGGCGCATGGATAGCCAACATCGACACGGTTGACGCTTTTGAGGTAATAGCCAAAGCCTGCGAGGAAGTGGGCAACGAAATGGATTTTGAATGCGGCTTTGGTGTTGACGTTGCATCATCCTCTTTATGGAACGAAAAAGAGGGCAAATACGTTTATGCTAATGAAGGTGTAAAACGTGACACTGGTGAGCAACTTGAATTTATGCGTGAATTAATCGAGAAGTATCATCTTGCTTATGTGGAGGATCCTTTCCATGAGGAGGACTTCCAAAGCTTTGCCGAGTTAACCCGTAAAACAAAGAATTGCTTGATTTGCGGAGACGATTTGTTCACAACTAATACTGAAAGGTTAAATAATGGAATAAAGATTAACGCTGGAAACGCAATCATCATTAAAGTTAACCAGATAGGAACACTGAGCGACGCAGTTGAAACAATCGAAACCGCTCAGAGGCACGGTTATGACCCTGTCGTGTCACATCGATCTGGAGATACCTGCGATTGGCATATAGCCCATTTGGCTGTAGCTTACAAGTGCCCAATCATCAAGACAGGTGTGGTGGAGGGTGCAAGAATCGCAAAGCTTAATGAGCTCATTCGCATTGAGCATTTCCTTGGAAACAGGGCGAAAATGGCAGACCTAAAAATACGATAAATTGAGGAATAAAAATTGGCAGAAGACCAAGTTAAAGAAAATCAACCAGTTGAAAATCAACCAGAGGAAGAAGAGGAAACTCTAGCTGAAAGTAATGTAGAAGAAACCAGCACTGAAGAACCCCAAGCAGAGGTTGAAGAAACTGTGGAAGCTGAAATCGAGGAGCCCATAGAAGAAGTAGAAGAAGCACCAGTTGAAGAAGAAAAGCAAGAAGCTCCTCCAGTAGAAGAATTATTGCTTCCAAGAGACACACTGCTTTCAGCAGGTATCCACATTGGAACCAGGATGAAAACCCTGGATATGGAGCCATTCATTTACCGTGTACGCCCTGACGGCTTATTCGTTTTAGACGTTAAGAAGACAGATGACAGAATCCGTGTTGCAGCAAAATTCCTTGCAAGATACGAAAAAGCAAAGGTTGCAGTTGCAGCAACAAGACTGTACGCTCACGAACCAGTTAAAAAGTTCTGTGAAGTAACAGGTTCAACTCCAATCATCGGCAGATTTATCCCAGGCCAGCTGTCAAATCCGCAATATCAAAGACGTGTTGACCCAGAAGTCATCGTCGTCTCAGACCCACGTGCAGACGCACAAGCAGTCAAAGAAGCAAGCAGAACAGGCATACCAATCGTTGCCCTATGTAGCACTGACAACGAATTCGCAGGCGTTGACTTAGTCATTCCAACAAACAACAAAGGAAGACGCGCATTAGCTGTAATCTTCTGGTTGCTTGCAAGACAAATTCTGCGAGAACGCGGAGAAATCGGTCCAGATCAAGATCCAAAAGCAACAATCGAAGACTTTGAAGCCAAAGTCACCCGTGACGAGGAGGAGGAAACCTAAAAGTTTGCCTCCGTTTCGGCGTCCAGTAGTAGCCGACCAATTTTATGAAGGCGACGCCGAAGCGCTTAGGCTTCAAATTAAATCTTGTTTTTTAAATCATCTTGGTCCCGGGAAACTTCCCGAAGTAAATTTTCATATGCATCCCCGCGAAGTTGTGGGTTTAATTTGTCCGCATGCAGGTTACATGTATTCTGGCGCTATTGCTGCTTCAGGCTATTTTGAACTTGCTCAGGACGGGTTGCCTGACACGGTTGTTGTTTTAGGTCCGAACCATACTGGTTACGGTAGCGGTTTGTCTTTGATGCGTGAAGGCACTTGGCAAACACCTCTTGGCGATATTCAAGTTGACACGGAACTTGCGGACGCAATTCTTTCTGAAACAAGCATCGTTGATGTTGACGAGTTGGCGCACCGTTTTGAGCATTCGATTGAGGTGCAGTTGCCTTTTCTTCAATATCTTTATGGCGATAAATTCAAACTTGTTCCAATCTGTTTTTTGATGCAGGATTATGATTCTGCAGCAGAAGTTGGCAGAGCTTTAACAGAAGTGTTAGATACGCGTAACGCTGTGGTTATCGCTTCTTCTGACATGACCCATTACGAACCAGCTAAGCAGGCAGAGAAGAAAGACCGTTTAGCTTTAGACGCTGTAGCTGCTTTGGACGCGTGCCGCTTCTATGAAACCGTTGAAGCCCAAAACATCACTGCATGCGGTTATGCTCCAATAACAGCCCTGATAACGTATGCTCAAGGGGTAAACGCTAAAGCTAAACTGCTCAATTATCATAACAGCGGCGACACATCAGGAGACTACTCAAGCGTAGTAGGTTACGCCTCACTACTTTTCAAGAAATAACCCTGCCTTTTTAGCATAAAAAGTTGTAGATGCTTGTTTTCAACATGTTAATGGCTTGTTTTTTCACCATTAGCACCTACCCCCCTTAGTGATTTTGGGTTTATAAGGTGTAGTGGAGTCTATCCCTATCGGAAAGGCCTACCCCTATAGGTTTCTGCATACTATTTCTAATAGGATCCAAATAGGTTGGTTTAAAAAATAAAGCACAGAACAGCGCTGTACGTTCAAAACATTGCTGGCAACAGATGGTCTGTGTTCTTTAAGGGTCAAACTGTTAATTGCTGTTTCTTTGTGGTAAAAACTTAGATGTTTTTTATCCATGTTTCTGAGCTTTTGTTCTTGTTTCCTGTATAGTTTGCACTTTTTTAGTTTAATTTTGACTTGCTTTGGCGTGTCTATTTTTTAGTACAGATTAGTAGAAGATAAAATTCTTAAGCCAAAGATTACAATCATTGTCCAGCAATAACATGGCAAGTGCGCTAGGTAACAGCAGGTCCAAACTTCAGTTACAGGTCGGTATAGAGTGAAGAAAACAAACATTAAAAGAAAAACTTTCGTTGCACGAGAGGACTTGCTAAACCGCTTAAACGAGGTTGCAAAAGCCCAAGGATCCAGCCTATTCGAACTAGTGAATGAAATCTTCCAAATGGCAATAGACTCTGATGAACTAAGTTTCAGCTTAAAACGTGTAGTTGAAGAACGAAAAACATTAGAAACAGCTAAAGGCGCCGGATTCGTTCTTGGATTAGAAAGCTTATGGTATGAAATGGCAGACATCGCCTACAAAAAAGACAAGCGTGGGGCTATGAAAAACTGGTTTGACTCAGGCGTCTGGTTCGCAACACGATACGCAACTAATGGTGTACAATCGCCCCTTGACGACTTCAAAAATGACTTGTCATCCTTCACTTGGAACGCCCCCGAGTTTGAACTTGAAATGTTGGGCGACAAAGCATCAATAAGAGTAACCAGCCCCCGCTTCACAGAGGCTTACACCTACCTTTTTGCCTCATTTTTGCTTGGGGCAATAGGAAAATTCGGTTATCAACCTGTTGAACAACAAGTATCCCGCGGCGTAATACGTTTAGATGCAGTAAGGAGTGAAAATAATGGTACAACGTAAAGACAAAAAACTAGTATACGTTAACTATGACTTGCTTGAAGAAGTGGCAAAAGCATCCAGAAGCCGCGGAGAAACAATCACAAAATTTTTAGAAGAAGCATTAACCCAAGCAGTAAGAGTCACAACAGCCGGATATGACATTAAACAACTCGGCGAATTCTTCGAAGTAATGTACGCCCAAAGAATCCTCGGAGGAGCCTTCGTACCCTTAGACGTGCTAAACTACCTAACCGACGCCGCATGCAAAGACGGAAAAGATTCCCTGGCAAAAGTGTGGTTTGAAAGCGGAAAATGGCATGGCAAATACCTAAAAGAACGCTTCGATGATCCTGTGCAATCTTTGGAAAGCTTTTTGGAAGCTAGCCGTTGGGACTTAAGTGAAGTTGAAGTGAAACGTTTAGGTGTAACTGCGAGGGTGCGTTGTGTTTCTACAGTTTTGACTGAGGAGGCTACTCAGTTGCTTGCAAGGTTTATTGAAGGTATTATGCAAGGGTTTGGTTACCAGATTCAGAAAGCTGACATTTTGAAAGGTATGATTATTCAAGAATTTATTAGCAAATAATTCTGTTTGCGTGTTTTTATTCGGAATTTGAATTATGCATTTTTTCGTGTTTTTTTCTGGTTTTGCAACATTTTGTGTCCTGTTTGAATTGGGTGTTCTTAAGTGTTTGTGCACATTTCCTTACACGTGTAGTAAAACGTGTACATTTAGTGTCGAATCTCGATATGTGTTTACAGTAGGTATAAGTACTCAAACCGATAACTAAACAAGCACTAATAAGTTATAGAAATAGGAAGAATTCATAAATGAATACAAATCAATCAAAAAACAAACTATTAGCAGCACTAACAGTAATGCTACTAATTGCATCTACCGCACTAGCAATAGTGCCAGTAAATGCAGCAATCACTGGCAATGTTGATGCTCCAACTAGTGGTAATGTCGGTCAAGAAATTACCATTACTGGAACAGGAGCAACAGCAGGTGGCGAAATCATCGTCTACTGGAACACACAAGCAACCGAGTTAGGTCGCGTGTATGCAACAGGCGCTGGAGCATTTACCATTAAAGTAACTGTTCCAACTGCACCAGCCGGCGACTACTACTTGCTTGTCAAAGACGGCGGCACAATCGAACCATTAGAATTTGCAGTTGAACCAAAAATCACCTTATCATCACCATCAGGCATACCCGGTGACGTAATCACAGTCACAGGTACAGGTTTCAACGCCTCTAAAAACATTGCATTTACATTAAACTCAACAGCTGTCACACCAGCAACAGTACCAAAATCTGACGCTTTAGGTAGCTTCTCAGCAACATTCACAGTACCAACAGGCTATGAATATGGCAACAACACCCTAACTGCAACAGACGCAACATCAAACAGTGCAACATCAGACTTTGTAGTTGGCGCAACAATCACAATTGATCCAGCAAAAGGTCCATCCGGTACAGTTGTAACAGTCACTGGACGCGGATTTGGCGTATCAACAGCAGTCTCAGTACTTGTTGACGGAATACAAGCAGCCAAAGTTGCAGCATTCTCAACAGGAACTGACGGCGCATTCTCAGGTCAAATCATTGTCCCAACAACAAGCTCAACAGGCCTTAAAGATGTTACAGCAAACACAAGCGCAGTTGTTTCAGCAGCCCTTAAATTCAACGTTACAAGCCTAACAAAAATCACCATTACACCAACATCAGGTGCACCAGGTGAAATGCTAAACATTACAGGTACTGGTTTTGCAGCAATTGCAAACAAGACAGTCACAGTTGTTTTCGATGCATTACAAGTTGTACAACTAAAGACTGACGCAACAGGCGCAATCTCAGGTTCATTCGCAATCCCAAGCCTCTCAGCAGGTTCATACACAATCTCTGCAGCAGATGCAACAAGCAAAGTAGCAGCAACAAAACCATTCACAGTTGCAATCACTCTAGTAGCTCTCTCACCAATATCAGGCGCAACAGGCTCAACCTTAACAGTCACAGGCTACGGCTTCACTTCAGGTGGAACCGCAAACGTTACACTCGGCAGCTTATTCATTGCAAACATCTCTGTTGCTGACTTAGCAGCAGGTTACGGTTTCGTAGTTCCAACACTTCCAACAGGCGCATACACAGTTACAATTGTTGACAACACAGGCTTAATGAACACTGCAACATACACAGTCACAAAGACCACAACCGTTACAGTAACTCCAGCAAGCTCACCAAGAGGCTCAACAGTTACTGTTGAAGGTGTCAACTTTGTACCAAACGCAGACCTAGTAGTTGCATTATTGAACTCATCAACAACCGCAATAGTTGACTCAATCAGTTCAACTGGTGCAGTTGTTAACTCAACTGGTGGATTCAAGATTGTCTACGACGTCGACTCAGCACTACCATTAGCATCATACACAATCAGCGCAAACGCTAGCGTAACAAAAGCAACAACAGCCTTCACAGTTGCAACCCTCTCAATACAGGTTTCAACTGGTGCAGCATCATATGCACAAGGCGTTAGTGGTAGCTTCCAACTGACAAGCACAATGATGCCAGCAGGCGCAATCGCACTCTATGACCCAAGCGGATACCTCTTCGCAATCATCAACATTGACAGCGACGGATGGTTCCCATCAGACTACGAATTCACAGGCATGAAAGGCACTTCAGCAATCACAGCAGGCAGCTACATCTATCCAGCAAGCGCAACCATGTTCAACCTTCCATTCGACGCAGCAATGGGCAACTGGACATGGACAGCAGTATTCGGTGAAGATGAAGAAACAGTCACCGGAATGTTTGCAGTAACTGCAGGCAGTGTCGAAGGTCCAGCAGGTCCAGCCGGTCCACAAGGTCCAGCAGGCGCAACAGGTGCCACAGGCGCAACAGGCGCTACAGGTGCAACTGGTGCAACTGGTGCCCAAGGTCCAGCAGGCGAAGACGGTGCAACAGGCCCAACTGGTCCAGCAGGTCCAGCAGGCTCTGACGCTGAAGGTGTAGTTGGCGGTCCAATGATGCCAGCAGCATCAATCGGTCTAGCAATCGTTGCTTTGATCGTTGGTCTGTTAGCAGCATTCGTTGCAATCACACTGCGACGCAAAATCGCTAGCTAAAAAAGCCATAAAAAACCAAACCCCTTTCTCTTTTTATTTTTTTTGTTAACTTAAGCTTCTAAAAACGTTGATTTCTGTGCAGAATCTTTGCCGCTTTTACATGCTTTTTGCCTAAAAAAAGTCCGAATTAGATGTATTGCAGCCTTCTTAGTTCCTGTTTTTCCTGAACAAAAAGAGTGCTGAAACTGCAACAGCTAAGACTATGCCTATAATGACCCAAAAAACTGTTTGCTCATACAGCGGCAAAGTATTCCCCGATGTGCTGGTTGGTGTAGGTTGCGTTGAAGTTGGGCTTGTCGTTTGCTGATTGCCGCTGCCCAGTATTATGTTGTTTATCGTTTTGTGTGGTGTTTCTTGGTTTCCTGCTGCGTCTTCACTCCAATATTCCAGTTTATTTACCCCTTCAGAACTAATGAGTGGTTGCCCGTTTGCAGTAACTGTTTGGGTTGGGCTATCATTAATTTTATAGTAAATTTCAGCTACTCCGCTTAAGTCGTCAGTGGCTGTTAATGTGATTGTGAAAGCTGCCGTGTGAGTTGAACCGTCATAATTGTCGTGAGTGACAGGCCCTTCTGAGTCGCGTGTTACTGAAACGGTTTGGCTGATGCTGTCCTGAAAGCCAAAGTCGTCACTAACTAGAAGGTTTACAGTAAAGGTTCCTTCAGAAGCAAAAACATGCTTAACAATGGGGTTTTCTGTGTTTACCGTTGTTGTCCCGTCACCGAAATTCCACGTATACAAAGTAAACCCGCTAGCTCCGCCAAAACTTGCTGAAGCATCAAAAACCGTTTGTGCTCCCACGCAAGCTGTGCTTGGCGCCCAAGAAAAGGCGGCGTCAAAATTGGTTGGTGTAGCAAACACTGCCGCTGAAGCGTTAACTAAACCGTACCCGAAAAATATGTCTCTGTATTGGTCGTCATTGGGCTGCAGGTCAATGGCTGTGGTGTCTAGAATGTTTCTTACTTGGATGTTTGTTAATGATGGGTTTTTCGCCCAAACAAGTGCCGCTGCGCCTGTAACGTAAGCTGTTGAATATGATGTTCCAGTCCCTGCCCATGTTGTGTTATCTATGCCTATTGAGTACGTCAATTCTCCAGGTGCTGATAATTCAATTTCTTCCCCGCAGCATGATTCGTCAAGCTGAAGATTGTCTTCTGTAACCGCTGAAACCGCGATTACTGAGTCATAGCAGGCTGGGCATCCAACTCCTGTCATAAATTCTCCCGCGTTTCCTGCTGCGCCTACAAGCAAAATGCCTTTGCTGTATGCATTGTCAACTGCCTGTTTTAAGGCGTAGCTGTTATCGAAAAGGTTCCAACTCATCGATATGATTTGCATGCCATGGTCTATTGCCCATTGGATTCCTGAAATAGCCTGATTCAAAGTGCCGACGCCTTCATCGTTTAACACTTTTACAGCGTAAATCTCCGCGTTAGGGGCAACGCCGGCGACGCCTAAAGAGGAACTTGAGGAAACAGCAATTATGCCCGCAATCAAGGTTCCGTGACCAAAAGCGTCTCTTGTATCCTGATTGTTGTCAATAAAATTGTAACCGCCATAAACTTTTAGGTCGTTAACTGGTCCGACGCCTGAATCTAAAACGGCGATTTTTACGCCTTCACCGGTACTTTGGTTCCAGGCTTGTGTCGCGCCAATGTTTTCTATTGCCCAACGTAATGTGCCTGCCGCTTGTATCTGGCTGTTTTCTGTTATGTACTCTACCTTGGAGTTTTCTGTTAATTGGTTGATAGCGTTTTTGGGCAAGACTGCGTGAACGGCTGGGATTATGCTGTACACTTCCAGTACCTCGCCTCCATAACTTGTAAGCAATTTAGAGTCTGGTGTGCCGTTAAAACCTACAATCACATCCACAGTTAGGTTTTCTGAAGCGCCTACGGCAGTAGCGTAGAAAAGAAAACTTGCCAACACAGTCAAAGCAAGAATGCAACAGTTGAACTTCTGATGTTTCATAAAGCAATCCCAGATGAGTCTTTAAAAATAGAGCAAGCCCTACGCTAATAAACGTTAGCCGAATTTGGTTTTTTTCCAAAAAACACAAAAAGTCTGCTATGCATATCTTCTGTAACATGTTTTTGGAGAATCCTGCTTGAACTCTTCTGACAACATTAAAAGCCTAACAAAGGTGAAGTTTACTAATCTTGACAAAATCCTATATCTTCAAGCAGGCGTCACCAAAGCCCACGTAATCGAATACTACATTCGTTTGGCACCCAAAATTTTGCCCCTAATCGCTGACCGCCCGCTGGTTCTAACACGGTATCCAGACGGCATTCACGGCTCCGTGAGTTTTTTCGAAAAAAACGCTCCAGAAGGCAAACCAGACTGGGTAAAAACAGTGCCAATCTATTCAGAAACCCGCAAACGCGTAGTTGACTACATCCTTTGCAACGACCTTGATACGCTGATTTGGTTGGCAAACCTTGCTGCGCTTGAAATTCACATGCCTTTTTCCAAAACTGCCAGTCGTGAGCAGCCTGACTTCTTGTTTTTTGATGTTGACCCTGAACCACCAGCCACTATCGGGGACGCTGCTGAAGTAGCGCTTCTGATTAAAGATAAGCTTTCGCGGATGGGTTTTGAAGCTTTCATTAAGACTTCAGGGAAAAAGGGGTTGCACATAGTTGTTCCGATTGTTGAGGGTTACACTTTTGAGGAAACCCGCAGTTTTGTGCACAAAATCGGAATCGAGCTCGCCAAAGAAAACGCTTTGGTGGTTTCAGAGTTTAAGGACACCAAAAAGCCCGGCAAAGTCTTCATCGATTACCTGCAGAATTCTCACGGAAGAACCATGGTGATTCCTTACAGTCTACGTCCCACTCCTCAAGCAACAGTTTCTACGCCTCTTGAATGGGCAGAAGTTACCCGGGAGCTTACCGCTGAAGCTTTCACAATCAAAACTGTTCCCGAACGCAAAAGTGACCCATGGCATATGATTTTTGAGAAAAAAGCCAAGCTACCGTGAATCGGGTTTTTAGGATAACTCTTAAGAATCAGCCAAACTTGCTATTTCATATCAGAAGTCTTTTGGAAGTGGTATCTTGCAGTATCGTGTTGTTCCAAAAAATGGTGACAAATTGTCCGTGCTCGGGTTCGGTTGCATGCGTTTACCCTTAAACGGGCAAGCCATCGACGAGCCGCGTGCTATAAAACAAATTCGCCTCGCAATCGACAACGGCGTAAACTATGTTGATTCTGCACCGCCCTATCACGCTGGTGAAAGCGAAGTAGTGCTTGGCAAAGCATTGCTTGACGGTTACAGAGAAAAAGTTAAAGTCGCTACCAAACTCTCGCCTTTCCTGCTAAACACGCCTGAAGACATGCAGAAAATGCTTGATGGGCAACTGCAGAAACTTCAAACTAACCATATTGACTACTATTTGGTTCACGGGTTGGATGAGGATTCTTGGCGTAAAATGCAGGGTTTTGGTGTGCTAAAGTTTTTGGAGAAAGCTAAAGCTGACGGAAAAATCGTTAACATGTGCTTCTCCTTCCATGGAACCCTTGAAACTTTTAAAGAAATCGTTGACGCTCACGATTGGGTAATGTGTCAAATTCAATACAACTTTTTAGATGAAAAATTACAGGCTGGAACAGAAGGGCTGCATTATGCGGCTTCAAAGAATCTTGCTGTTGTGGTTATGGAACCGCTTCGTGGTGGCTCATTAACCTGCAAGGTTCCAGCGGACGTGCAAAAAGTTTACGATTCAGCGAATGTTCAGTGGTCGCCTGCAGAGTGGGCTCTTCGTTGGGTTTGGAATCATCCAGAAGTTACTTTGGCGCTTAGCGGTATGAATGAAGAAGCTCAAGTACGCGAGAACATCAAAATCGCTAATGTTGCGTTGCCCAACAGCATGACTCCTGGTCAGTTGGCTGTAATTAAAAAAGTTGAAGCCGCCTACAGGAACCTCATAAAAATCCCTTGTACCAGATGTGAATACTGTATGCCCTGTCCCGCTGGCGTAGACATCCCTCGCCACTTCGAGTTATACAACGATTATTGTATGTTCGATGATGAGCAGCAAACTCGCAATTTGTACGCTTTGGTTTTGATGGGTGGCATTGGCACTGAAAGGTGTGATGCTTCACTCTGTAAAGACTGTAAACAATGTATAACACGTTGCCCGCAGCATATTGATGTAACAGGGAAACTTAGGGAAGTTACTGACAAGTTGGGTGGTCCAAAAACAGAAGCCATAGCTGCCATGATGAAAAGTCAACGCAAAGAATCGTAATTTTTCTGCTGCTTTTCCTTTTTTATTTTTTAGAAAGCGTTAAAACTTGCGTGAACAAATAATTT
Source organism: Thermoproteota archaeon (assembly GCA_040268405.1). Classification (GTDB taxonomy): domain Archaea; phylum Thermoproteota; class Bathyarchaeia; order Bathyarchaeales; family Bathycorpusculaceae; genus Bathycorpusculum. The sequence goes on from JAWRIR010000078.1 coordinate 11,478, forward strand.
AATGGTCAAGCCTTAAGCTTGAAACTGCGATTTTGAGGTGCCATTTTTTGGGTTTAGAAGAACAAACACGTGAAGTTGAGTCTGAAGAGAAACAGGTTAGCGCAAGTGTCCCAAGACGCTCAATATGGTCTGGAAGCATAACCATCGGCTTAGTTAATGTTCCAGTAAAGCTGTACTCAATGATTTATGATAAAGGCGTAACTTTCCATTTTCTACACAAAACTGATGGGCAACCCTTGAAGTACGTGAAAATGTGCACTAAAGAAGAAAAAATTGTGCCATGGCAAGAAGTCGCCCGCGGTTACGAAGTCTCCAAAAACGAGTACGTCCTTTTTGACAAGAAAGAACTTGACGCAGTAAAACCCGAGTCAGACAGGCGCATCAGAATTAGCAAGTTTGTTGATTATTTCAGTGTTGACCCAATCTATTTTGACCGTACTTATGTTTTGATGCCTGACAAAAGCAAAGACGCTTACAACCTGCTGTTGACGGCGCTTGAGAAGAAAAACAAAGCTGGCGCTGGACGCATTACTTTGCGTACCAAAGAATACCCTGCTCTGCTGCACACCTACAAAGGTGCTCTTGTTTTGACGACTCTGCGTTATGCTTATGATGTGGTGAATCCGCAGGATTTTGAAGAAATCCACAAACTCAAAGAACCCGAAAAAGCCGAACTGGACTTGGCAGTAAAAATAATCTCTGACCTTTCAGGCGAGTTTGACATAACCGAATTCGAGGACACTTACCAGAAAAAGGTTGAAGCCCTTGTCGCGCAGAAACTTAAAGGCGAAAAAATCAAGGTTGAAAAACCGCCTGAAGAAGAAGCCAAAGGACTCATGGTTGCGTTACGGGAAACTCTTAAGCAGCTGGAAAAACAGAAATGAGTCGTCACCTTTACAAGCCAATGCTTGCCAAACCTGTTGAGAAGCCTTTTTCTGGCAAGGACTGGGTTTTCGAAATTAAATGGGACGGGTTTCGCGCGGTGGCTTACGTTGAGGAACCTTTTAGCCTCAAAAGTCGTAACCAGAAAGAGCTTAAACATAACTTTCCCGAACTGGAGCAACTCAAGCATCTGGCACCTGGTCTTGTGGTGGATGGAGAGATTGTGGTTATGAAAGACGGTAAACCTGATTTTCAAAGGTTGCTTGAGCGTGG
>JAWRIR010000079.1:0-8911 GCA_040268405.1 Thermoproteota archaeon
GTGCCCGGCGACATGATTTACAAAGCTGCAAAGGTTGGGTTGCCTATCGTAGCGTCCGTGGCGGCTGTTCTAAACTCGGGGGTTTCTTCAGCACAAAAAGCCAATGTGACCTTGGTCGGTTTTGTGCGTGGAAAACGCATGAACGTCTACACAAGCCCCGAACGCATAATACTATAAAACTTAGGGTTAAGCGGTTTTTAGTTTATACCTGTGCGGTTGACCAGTTTTGCCCATAACCCACGATTCACACCAAGCCTTATCAGCCAAAGCCCTCTCCAAAAGAAGCAGGCAACTATTTTTCTCGTAAACCTTAGCTTCACTACGGTAACCGTTTGCGGCATCAAAAAAGGCTTCTTTACCCTCAAAATCAAGCTCCACTGATAACTTTGGGTCACTCACCTTAAGCCGCTTAGCCTGTTCCAGCAAGGCTTCTCCTTTACCTTCCCCTGCTACCCCAGCCCAGAAAAAACTGCTGCCAAACTCAAAACGGCTTTTACATAAATCAAAGGTTTCCTGTGCCATTCCCAAATTGCCTTTTTTGAGCATCCCTGCGGCGTCACGCATAAGTTGCAAGTCAGAAACTGAAAGGACACCCCGATTAAGTGTAATATTGTCTTTTACGGGTCCGTTGAGGCGGCGGGTTTGCAGTTTTTTTAGGTCTTCTTGGGCGTTGATGTTGATGAAGCTTTTAAGTTCAGGGTCAAGGGTTCTAATGGTTTTCATTGGTGATGCCAGCAGGGTTTTTGAGGCTGCCCTGTGTATATCGTCTGAGCGGGGACGCTTAAGCTGACATAGGGTTTCAACAATTTCCAGCCCAATATCACGTTGGAGTACTATGATGAGTGTTTCAAGCCTGCCGTTAGGCCACATGGGTACAACATCTTCAAAACCATCTGACGCAGCGAATAGGTAATCTGCCACTTCTGGTTTAACAAACGGCATATCACAGGGCACAATGAGGCACTTGTCTGCTTGAGTGGCTTTTAGCCCCGTAACTATTGCCACGTTAGGACCGCTAATATCTGCTTTTTCATCAACCACGATATGCGCTTTTAAACCCTGTATTTCCAAAAGCTCTGTATATCTTACTTTTCTTTCTTCATTATTGACGCAGACAACAACCTCATCCACTACATCTTTCACGTTTTCTATGGCGTGAACCAGTAATGGTTTGCCTTCAAGCTTTGCCAAAGCTTTATCCTGCCAACCCTGTTGTTGGGTTTGGAACCTTCGGGCTTTTCCCCCTGAAAGTATCAATGCAGCTCGTCGCGTCATAATGTTGTCTCCTTAAGCCTGTTTTTGGGTCTTAGCCAACTGCTGCTTTACAAGTTCAACAAGTCGCTCGCCCTCTTCAGGAATGCGGATGACTGGCACGCCTTGGATGGTTGTGGCGTCTGTGTTTTTGCTTATGACCCCTGAAACTGCAAGTATGGGTTCAACGTTTCCCTGTAGCGTCTCTTGGAGGGTTTGCTGGTCTTTTGCGGTGATGATTTTTGAAACGTCTGCTCTTTGGGCGATTAAGCCATGGAATCCTTCGATGAATATGATGTCTAAAGGTTCTTGCTCGATTACCTTGAGCACTTGGTCCAGATTGTTTATTTCCAACGCGGTTCTTTTGATGACGGATACTTCTTCGGGTGAAATTGCAGCTACAACTTTTGCGCCTGCTTGAGCGTAACGCCACGTGTTTGTGCCTTTAGTGTCAATCGTGAAGCCCAAGTGGTGTACGTGTTTTATTGTGCCGATTTTGTAGCCTTGTTTGGAAAGTTGTGCTGTTAGGTATTCGAGGGTGAATGTTTTTCCTGAACCGCTTCTTCCTACGGCTGCAACGATTAAAACCATGCCTTGTTTGTTCGCTCCTGCTGGACTTTCAACCTGTTTAGCTTTATAAGTTAATTCCTGCGACTTTTTTGGGTTTTGTATGCTTTTTCACGTCCTGTTTGGCCCGTTTTCAAGCTATCTCTTTTACGCAAGATTATGGATTTGCATTGGTCTTTCCACTTATCACGAATATTTACGCATGCCTGACTGGCTGGTGTTGTCCAAGGCTCAAGATATTATTTAGTAGTCACATCGCATCGTTGTCTTTAAATTTTGCCAACGGTTGCCTGTTTTGTTGTTTTCGCCTTTTTGTTTTTTGAAAAATGTTGCGATATGATTATATAGTAATATCGTTTATGTGTCCAAGAAGGCAGCAAGAGGTTGCAAAAAGCGCAACAATGATGCCAAAACTGGGATACCAACCCGGATCTCCTCCAACTACCCGAGCTCCCTGCGAGTCATTGTTGCTTGCGCCAATGCCCTCTCTTCCCTTCATTGCATGCTTGAGTCATTACCTTTTTCTTCTATAACTCCCCTTTAAAGTCAATTAGTCAGAGGGAAAGGGCTTGCCAAAAATAATCGCAGTAGTAGGCGGAAAACACTCCGGAAAAACAACAGTAATCGAAAACTTAATCGCTGAATTAAAAAAACGCGGTTACCACGTTGGCGCTATAAAAGAAATGGTTCGCATCCCCACCTTAGACACGCCGCAAACAGAAACTGACCGCTACACGCAAGCAGGCGCAGAAAAAATCGTTGCAGTACCTCGCAATGAAACAGTCATATTTATAAAAAAACGTCTCACCATAAAAGAAATCTTGCCTCACCTTGAAGATTTGGACTATGCCATTCTGGAAGGTTTTGAATATGAAGAAATAGTTCCAAAGATTATTGCCGCTAAAACTTTCGAGGAGGCTCAAAGTTTCATGGATGATTCGGTTGTCGCGGTTTCGGGCTTAATTATGGAGTCGGCTAAGGAGCGGTCAAAAGCTTTCGAGTTGAAGGTTCCTTTGGTGAGCAGCATAACCCATGCGGGCAAGCTTGCTGATTTAGTGAAATAAAGGGGATGCCAGTCTATTTGGGATTCTAATAGAAGTTCTATGCAGAAACCTATAGGGGTAGAGTGAAAAGCGTTATTCAACGTTGAATAGTCTATGCAGGAACAAGGTTGTAGGTTTTGCCAAAGCGTTCGTAGTCTAAGATGTAGGAAGTTGCTGAACTTGGAACCTGGAAAACAAGTGAACCTGTGAAAGAGCCGCCGTTTAGAATGTCAACTGTGTTCCAGTTCCCGTATGAGTAAGTCACTGAGTCATATTCGTATTTTACGTTGTTAACGGTGACTGAGAAGTAGAGGGGGTTGGTGTTAAATGAGTCGTAACCCTTGTTTGTTATGGTCATGTTAATTACAAGCCAAACGTAACCTGCGTCAGGCGTGTTAGCAATGCCGTATTGGTCGACTAAAGTTTTGTAAGTTACTCCTTCATGCTTAATCGCTATGGTAGGCGCCGTAGTTGGTGAAGGGGTCGGGCTTATAGTGGGTATAGATACGGATGGTACAGGAATTGAGGGCACCACGGGAGTTGGAATCAAGATTTCAGGCGTACTAGTAGACGGAGGCGTGGCTTCACTTGCCGGTTGCAACGGAGAAATCATTACACTTGCCCAAAACGCAACAAAACTCACAGATGCTATTACTAATACAGCAACTATTAGAACAACAATGTAAGCTGTTCTCATCCAATTTCACCTCCCAAAAGAGAAATGCTGGCACGGAAAAACCGATTTTTCGTTGTGAAATTCAGAATCCGTATACAACAATCAAAATGACTTGGTAAAAGATAATTTTTGCGATTAATCGCCCAGAATTTCGTTAAAGACTTTTAGCATACATGCCCAAATTTAGGAAAACAAGTTTTATTGAGAAAACAAATAAGGCGTATGTACTATAGACCTTTTTGAATCCTTTACCATGTTGAAACTTGTTTTGGTTTTGAAGGTTTTTTAGTGCCTGCATTGATGTTTCTCGTTATGAGTAATGGTTTAGTCTGGCAAAGACGCATTCTGCCTAATGGACTGCGGGTTCTATATCTTCCCAAACCATCCGCTAACACTGCACAACTTTCCGTTGCAATCGAGTATGGTTCTAACAGTGAAGTCGAAGCAGAAGCAGGTTCAGCACATTTTCTTGAACACATGCTCGCCGGAGGCTCAGACAAACGCATCCAAAAATCCCGCAGCATCGAAAGCCACGGCGGAAGCCTAAACTTTTACACCGACCACGAATACACAATGAGTTTTGTGGACGTTTTACCTGAAAGCTTGCCTCAAACCTCACAGGTTCTCTCCGAGTTACTTTTTGATAACGCGTTTGAAGAGGAAAAATTTGAGTCTGAACGCAAAATAATCCTTAATGAACTTGCAGAGATTTCTGATGACCCAAACGAACTGATTGATGAGTTGCTGCTCAAAAGTCTCTTCAAGAAACACCCGATAAGACGCCCAATAGGTGGTTACCCAAAAACAATTAACCAACTAAACCTACGCCAACTTGAAGCCATCCATACCGTAGCTTATGAACCACAAAACATGATTCTAATGCTCATGGGCAACCTCTCCGACAAACAAATCCAAGCAGTACTCCAATATTTCGAGGACAAACCCAAACAACAAAAAATAACCAAACAACTCCACCCACAAGAAACTGCAAAACCAACCCCAGAAGCTTCTAAACGCAAAAGAGGCATAACCCAAACCTACCTAAGCGTAGGCACAAAAACCGTAAACACAAAAAGCCTTGAAGCACCCAAACTGGACTTAATCAGCATGATTCTCGGAGGAGGCGCCAGTTCACGCCTGTTCATTGAACTCCGCGAGAAAAGAGCATTAACCTATGATGTTGCAGCAACACATAGCAAGGGGCTGGATTTTGGCTACTTTAGTATTAACTGTGCAATTAAAAACTCGAACTTGGACAAGACGCGGGAGCTGATTTTCAAAGAGTTCGCTAAACTGCGGGATGAGCGGGTTTTGGAGGAGGAGCTTGAACGAAACAAGAAACTAATGCTAAGCGGTATCCTTCGAGGAATTGATAGCCCTGATGATTGCCAAGATATTTTGGCGTTTATGGAAATCCAGTTTAACAACGAAAAAGCCCTCAGCAGCTATCTGGAGAAAATAAAGGCTGTTACCACCACGGGCATCTTAGAAGCGGCACAAGCGTTCCTGCAAGAAGACAACTTTACGTCTGCTGTTCTTGCACCAAAATAGCCGCATAGGCCCCTTTTAATTCTGCTTAATCCCGAAAATTGGGCACATAAGGGGCGGACTGGTGCAGCCCTAAAATGTAAAAAACCAATTATTTGCCCATGCCCACGGTTTATTGACGTATGGGTGGCGTGGCGGCTTTTGCCCAAGATTTTAAGAGACCTTACTGCACGACTGATTTCTGTAGCGTTGCCGAGAGTGGCTTGGGACAAAAGATATTATAGGCAATGGGAAAAAGCGGGGTATCATGTTACTCCTAACCATTTCTTTTTTCCAATCCCCGACACCGCTTCGTTGACTGATAGCTTGTGGATGCAAGAATCTGAACTTGTAGGAGTAGACATGCACCCTGAAAAACAACTTGAACTCCTAAACGCGGTATTTCCAAAATATGCACGAGAAACCCTTTTTCCAAAGGCACAAACAAGCAACTCTAAAGAGTTCTATCTGGATAACGGGTCATTCGGCTCCGTAGACGCCGAAGTGCTGCACGCTATGATTCGCCACTTCAAACCCCACCGTGTAATCGAAATCGGTTCCGGATACTCCACGCTCGTTTCAGCCAAAGCCTGCCAACTAAACAAACAAAAAGACGGCGTCCCAACTCAACTGATTGCGATTGAGCCATACCCTAACGAAACATTAAAGCAGGGTTTTCCAGGTTTAACCAAGTTGATTGAGAAGCCTTTGGAAAACGTCGATTTAGGAATGTTTTCTGGTTTAGGCGAAAATGATATTTTGTTTATTGATTCGACGCATGTTCTAAAAATTGGGGGCGATGTGAAGTACTTGTATCTTGAAGTGTTGCCCAGGATTGCTGGCGGCGTGATTGTTCATAGTCATGACATTTTCTTTCCATGCGAGTACCCGAAGAGTTGGGTTAGAGAGAATCATTGGTTTTGGACGGAACAGTACTTGTTACAGGCGTTTTTGGCTTTTAACCGCGAGTTCGAAGTGATGTGGGCAAGCCAATACATGAGCCGCAGATACCCAAAAGAGTTAGCCAAGGCTTTTCAATCCTACAACGAGGCGGCTTGCCCGGGCAGTTTATGGCTAAAAAGAAGCCTCTACACGTCTTAACCTAAACGGCATCAAGCAATTTTTCAATGGACCTCTCATCAGAATCTAAATCCAGAGGCAACTCCAACGTAATTGTGGTACCCTTTTTGTGTTGGCTTTCTGCCCAAATTTTGCCGCCATGAGCTTCCACACACCGTTTACAGATGGCTAAACCGAACCCCATGCCTTTGGCTTTAGTGGTGAAAAGTGGTGACCAAATTTTGCTTAATGTTTCAGGGGTCATGCCTTCGCCAGTGTCTGCAATACTGAAAATAATTTTGTCCTGGGTTTTTATGGTTTCTATTTTTAAGGTTCCACCGTTTGGCATGGCATCGTAAGCGTTTTTAATTAGGTTGATAAAGCCACGGCACATTTTTGGAAAGTCAATTGTAAGTTGGACAGTTTCTGTGACTTCATTAATTAATTGTATGTTTTGGGTTGGCGGAGTATGTGCTAAAGCGGTTTGTACCAGTTTTTGTGGCGTTGTTGTTTCAAGGTCAAGTTGTAACTCGCTTGAATAATCGACTAGGTCATTAATGATTTTGTTTGAATAATCTATGCTTTTGTTGATCGTTTCGAACATGACTGAATCTTTGCGGTCTAGTGTTGCGGAGTATTTGGTTTTTAGGTAGTAGGCGGCTCCTTTGATGCCTGTTAAGGGGTTACGCAGGTCATGTCCAACCATTCCGGCTAATTCGCCGATGGAAGCAAACCTTTGAGCATCAAGAAGTTTCTTGCTTAATTCTTTCTGTTCAGTAATGTCGTGAAGAACAATTGCTATTCCAACGTCTTGCCCCTGGTTATTGCTAACTACACAACATGAAAGGCTTCCATACTTTCTTTCACCAACATGTGTGTTGAAAATTATTTCGTAATTTTTAAGTTCTCTTTGTTTTCGTAGTTGAGCCATTATCTGCGGGGTTTCATGACCTTTAGTTAAAACGTTAGCTTGTTTTATTATTTGCTTGACCGATTTGCCAACTACATCTTTTTCTGCACATTTTGCAAGTCCCAAAAATGCTTTGTTAACTTTAACAATTGTTCCTTCCAAGTTGACTAAAATAACTGAGTCAGGCATTGTTGCGAACACGTTTTCAGCGGCTATTTCAAGGTTTAACCCAAACAGGTCATGCTTGACTACTGCGTAGGCGACAAAGCCGCCTGTGAAACTTGTGGCGATGCTACCCATTACTGGAGCGTCAATGCCTATAACGGGAAAGATTGAATCAGTCAGTATCGACATTATAATAGGAATAGCAAAGCCGACTGCAACGTATCGTGTTTGTTCTTTTTTGGTTTTATCTGTTAGGCGATAATAGTATTGTGAATAAAGTAGCAAAGTTAGAAGTGTGATGGCAGCTGACCAGATTCCGTATACGCTTGAAAGCAGCGAGTACGATGGGTAACTGGGAATGTAACCCCACGGCTTCAAAACTGGCGTAGATGAAATCCAGTTTGTTGTTAAGTCAATCAGCGCAAAAAACACTGCCGGCAGGTAAATCAGCAGGTAGGACGATTTTCTTTTTAAAATGTTGTTTTCGGTGAAGACTAACGTGAAATGAAGCGCGAATGAAACGATAAAGGCCCAAAAAGACAAAGCTTTATTCCATAACTCTGCTGTTGCAACGGTTGGCGCTCTTACAAGCATGAACTCACATAGTGCCCAGTAAGCGTTAGCAAGCATTACAACTGCGAACAGTCGATTAATAGTGGATTTTCTGTTTAGAAAATACACTCCTACACCTAAGCCTATGCATATTCCGCATGCACACATGCTAAGCAGAGCGTATGTTTCCATGAATCGTCATCCGTAGTTGTTAGTGGACGTCTAACTTGCAGGATTTACTATACGGGGCAGTTTTGAATAAAATGATGTGTGTGACTTCTTGGAATTACACACTTAACAATTAAAACCACTCAGAGTTTACTAAATTTATTGATAACAATACCCGCGAAGTAAAATTTAACATATCAATCACTAACAATACATTGCGTTAGGCTGATAGAGCCACAAACAAGTTAGCCATTAGGGCTTTTTCATCTTGCCGCCGTCAATGTTGAATCAGCATACTTTTATTTGTGACGCAAGAACTATGCTATCGTAAACCAAAAATCAAAGGCAGCGTGCCACAGTTATGGTAGAGCTACGATTACAAGAACAGCAAGTCCTTTTAGGCTTAGAAAAAAACGGCGGAAAAGCATCAGTAGAACAATTAATCAACACCTGCAACCTACCTGACGCTGCAGTCATGCGCAACGCCCTAACACTACAAGAAAAATCCTTACTAACAATACACGCTGCCACACAAAACGTAATCAAACTAACCGACGAAGGCAAAACCTACGCCCAAAACGGCTTACCCGAACGAAAACTAATACGTGCCGTAGCCGAAATGGGCGGTCAAGCTGACCTAAAAAAAGCCGCTGAAAAAGCAGGCATAGAAACGCAGTTTATTCAAATCGCTTTAGGTTGGGTTATCCGAAAAAAATGGGCAATCTTTTCCAGCCAAAGCAACACCGTTAACATTTCAGAAAAACTACTTCACGAAACCGTGATTCCAGACGGATGCGATGAAAACCTTCTCAAATTCTTATCTAACCGCGAACAAGCGGCAATGGATGAGTTAAGTGGCGCTCTAAAAGCGGAGGCTGAACAGCTTAAAAAGCGTAAACTGGTGGTTATTGAACCTAAAACCAGTCGTATCCTTGAAATTACAGAGGAAGGCAAAGTGGCGCTTGCAGAGGGAAAAACAGTCCAGCAAGAAGT